>SIAF01000064.1 GCA_009691905.1 Planctomycetaceae bacterium
CAACCTGGCGCAGTTGCTCCAGGACACGAACCGGCTGGGGGAGGCGGAGCCGCTCATGCGGCGGGCACTGGCGATCGACGAGCAGAGCTTCGGCCCGAACCATCCCGATGTCGCCCGCGACCTCAACAACCTGGCTACATTGCTCCAGGCCACGAACCGGCTGGGGGAGGCGGAGCCGCTCATGCGCCGGGCGCTGGCGATCGACGAGCAGAGCTTCGGCCCGGATCACCCCGATGTCGCCCGCGACCTCAACAACCTGGCGCAGTTGCTCCAGGCCACGAACCGGCTGGGGGAGGCGGAGCCGCTCATGCGCCGGGCACTGGCGATCGACGAGCAGAGCTTCGGCCCGGACCATCCTGAAGTCGCCACAGACCTCAACAACCTGGCGAATTTGCTCCAGGCCACGAACCGGCTGGGGGAGGCGCAGCCGCTCATGCAGCGGGCGCTGGCGATCGACGAGCAGAGCTTCGGCACGGATCACCCCAACGTCGCCAGAGACCTCAACAACCTGGCGCAGTTGCTCCAGGCCACGAACCGGCTGGGGGAGGCGCAGCCGCTCATGCGGCGGGCGGTTGAGATCACGCTGCGCTTTAAAGCGGCGACGGGCCACGAGCATGCGCACCAACAGGCGTTCGTCGCCAACTACGTCCGACTGCTCGAGCTGAGAGGCCGCAATCCGCAGGAAGTGCAGGCCCAAATGGCTGCCGTGGCTCGCCCCTTCGGCATTCAGATCGATGCCGCCGACGACAGTTCACCCGATTAGCCGCCTGTTGAAAATGGCGACTGGCTTCGACGCGAAGAGATAAATACCGGGAAATCTGATGTGTTTCGGCGGAGCCTGACTCATTTTCAACAGGCTGTTTGCCGCAGCCTCGTTACAAACAAATCGTCACCGGCACCCGCCCTTATCGCAACCCTGCCAGCTCCTGCAAAATATGCCAGTTTTCGAGTCGCTCTTGTGTGGCGTCGAGCAGTAGTTGCGAGGCGTTGCCATCTTTGTCGAAGTGTTTCGAGAAGCGGCCTTCGCTGCGGCAGAAGTCGATGAAGTCGACTTTCTCGCTGGTTTTGGGGTTCACCCACCAATCGTCTTTCATCGCCGGGTTGCCCTGCAGCGACAATTTCTTTTTGATCGTGTCGCCGGCGCGGGGGTCGAACATCATCAGCGGGAAGGCCCGGGTATCGACCGCCAGGCGGGCCTGTTCGCCGGCCATGTTGTCGGCAACGCCGTGCTCGGGCTGGCAGGTGGTGTAGCAATTGATAATCGCCGGCCCGTCGAACTCGAGCGCCCCCAGCACCGCTTTATAGAAATGGTTGGTGTGGGCGCAGGTCGTCTGGGCGACGAACGTTCGCGGGTGCATCATGGCGATCTGGGCGATCTCCTTGCGGCGTTCCTGTTTGCCGCCGTATTTTTTGCCATGCACGCTCATCTTGGTGTTCTGCCCGGTGAACGTGCTGGTCGAAGCCTGGCCTCCCGTGTTCGAATAGACCTGCGTATCGAGCACGAAGACCTTGATGTTCATTCCCGAAGCGAACATCCGCGAGAGCGACTGGAAACCGATGTCGAACATGGCCCCGTCGCCGCCGATGCACCAGATCGGCTTGTCGGACCAGCCGATTTGATCCCACCGCGAGCGGACGCCCATCGCGTCGGCGGGGGCATTCTCGAACAGCGAGTTGGTCCACGGGACGAGGTACGGGTTGTAGGGGTAGGTCGAGGTGTACACGGTATTGCAGCCGGTGGCGGCGACGAGAGCCCACTGGTCGCCGAATTTGGCGCCCGTCGCGGCACACAGCATTCGCAGGGCGGTCCCTTCGCCGCAACCGGCGCAACTCCCCGCCCCACCCACATAGATGTGAGTTTTCTCGCGGAGCATCATGTCAATCAGCAGCTTGTCGTTGATATAGCGCTCGTCCGAGGGGCCGAACTGTTTGAACAGCCGATGCCCCTGGCGGATGTCGCGAATGTTCTGCTCGGTCTTGGGAATCATCTTCAGCGCGTTGTCGTCGCAGACGGTCACGCACTCGGCGCAGCCTTTGCACTTGCTGGGGTCGATGATGATCGCGAAGCGGCCCCCCTCCTGCCCCTTCTTTTTCGGGCCTTCGTAATACTTTTGCGTCTTCGACCACTGCAAAGCGAACATCTCGCGGTCGCGGTCGTCGGTAATCGTCGTCAGCTTTTGTTCGAGGGTGCTTTCGGCCAGCACCTTGCCGAGAATCGCCGTGTCGGGACATTCGGTGACGCAGTCCATGCAGCCGGTGCAGTTGTCGGCGATGAACTCGGGAATTTCGGGGGCGACGTAGCTGAAATCGCGCAGCGCGGCGGTACCGGCGGGAATCAGCGAGCGGGCCGTCGTCAAATCGGCGGGCAGGTCTTTCTCGCCGTATCCCTCTTCATAACCGCGGATGATGCGGTCATTGAAGTCGATGACATCGAGCACCGGCAGCGACACCATCTTGTACGGGGTGTCGACCAGCGTGCCGTAGCAGTTGTTGTTGAATGGATCGCGTGCGCTGGCTTCGTTCAAAGAGGGCAAGATCGCGGCGGAACCGGCGCCGTTGCCGTTGCCGTTGGTGGAGGGGTCGGACATCGTCGTAAAACTCCTGGGGAGTGGAAGTGCGGTTGTTGAAATGACGAATGTCGAAATCCGCATTACGCCTGGATCAGCTCCTGCGGGATTTCCTGCATTTCGCTGTAGCCTTGCTTGACGCAGTTGAGGTTGTCCTGCACGACGCGATCGCCGCGTTTGCCGAAGTATTTCTGCAGCGCCTTTTCGACGCCGGCGTAAACCTCGTCGTCGCTCATGCCGCTCTCGCGGGCGTAGGGGGTGAGTTTCAAAAAGCCGCCGAGCAGCACGATGCCCTGCATCCGCATTTCGAGGTCGGCTTCAGAGGCCACAGCGCGCGCGATCTTGACCATGTCGATGAAGTACACGTGGATCTTTTTTTTGCGAATCGTCTGCTTGTGGTGTTCGGGAATTCGCTGCCAGACCTCTGCGGCGCTCGTAAAGGGGCTTTGCATGAAAATCGCCCCCCCCTCGACCAGCCCGGTCAGCGGGTTGCCGCTGAACAGCGCATTGGTGTCGTTGAGCACCGCCAGATCGACGTGTTCGAGTTCGCTGTGCGTGAAAATGTGCGAGTCGGCGATCGTCAGGTAGTAGGTTGTCGGCAGGCCTTTCTTTTCTGAGCCGTACTTGGGGTAGGCCTGCACGTCTTTCCCGAACACCTGGCCGCCGATGGTGGCGATGACCTTGTTGGTCGTCACCGAACCAAACCCGCCGACCGAGTGGCCGCGCATCGAGTAGCCGCCGCGCGGCCTGAGGTCGGGGTCGTCTGACATGACGAGCGCCAGCGGGTGGTGAATGCCGACGCAGAAGTAATCTTGCCCGTCCTTCTGCATATTCTCGACGATGGAGATGATGTCGCCGGGGCGCACGTCGCGGCTCCCCAGTCCGGCCGAACCGCTGTAGATTCGGGGCACGCGGTCGATTTTTTCAACGCCGTTCTGGCCGGTGAAGGCGTCACAGAAGGCGGCTTTGACCTCGCGCGTCAGGTGATTTCCGGTGGTCGAGAGCGGGTCGTCCATGCGTTCGATGACGGTGAACGCTTTGCAATTCTTGAGCGCGTCGACGATGGCCTGCGAGGGAAACGGGCGGAAGCAGTAAATATTGAGGCAGCCGGCGGCGATGCCTTTTTTGTCGCGCAGGTAGTCGACGGTGGCCTGGGCCGTCTCCATGTAGCTGCCGATGCCGACCAGAATGTACTCGGCGTCGTCACAGCGGTATCCGTCGACGAAGTCATAGCGCCGGCCGGTCTTGCGGTAGAACTCTTCGAAGGCGTCGCGAATGGCCGGTTCGCACTGGTCGTAGTACCAGCGCTGCGCGATCTTGCCTTTCATGTACGAATCCTGATTCTGGACGACGCCCGACATCATCGGATTGGCGGGATCCATCAGGTTAATCAGCTTGTCTTCGGGCTTGCCGACGAATTCTTTCATGAACTCGAGCTCGGGCAGCCGCACCGTTTCGACGGTGTGCGTCGTCAAGAAACCGTCCTGGACGTTGAAAAATGGCGTTTGCGATGCTTCGGCGGCGCGGCGGGAAATCAGACACAGGTCGCCCGCCTCCTGGGCGTTGCGGGCGAACAGCATGCCCCAGCCGCAATCGGCGACGCTCATCACGTCGTCGTGACCGGCATGGACGTTGAGTCCCTGGCTGGTCAACGCCCTGGACCCGATGTTGAACACCATCCCCAGGCGCTTCCCGGAAATCGTGTACAGCACTTCTTTCATCAGCACGAGGCCCTGGCCCGAGGTGAAGTTGGTGACCCGGCCGCCGGCAACGGCGAAGCCTTCGCAAAACGTGGCTGCCGAATGTTCACTTTCGGGTTCGACGAAAACCAGCTCATCGCCCCACAGGTTGGGGTAGCCGTTCATCATGGCGGCGTTGAACCCGCCTCCCATCGTGGTCGAACTGGTAATGGGAAACGCGCCGGACCCTTGCGAAATGCGGGTCTCGACCCACACCACCGCTTCGGCCCCGTCGCACGTCGTGGGGATTCCCGGGTACTGGAATTTCTGTTCGAGCTCGGCGCCTTCAGGAATTCCCGAAACTCGGTCGATCGTCACCGTTGCCATGAATCGTTGCTCTCCGCTCGTGTAGAATCATTTCACAGTCGAAACCGACCGTCGGTTTCGAGTACGCTGTGGCTGTGGCGATTGTGTTTCTATCCCGGTTCATCCCACGCTCGATGAAAACCATCGACCTGCTGTTCGAAGAATCGTCCCTGACGATTGACGACGTCGCCGAGCGGGCGCGGCTGTCGGTCGCGCGGGTCGAGGCGATCGCCTGCGGCCGGTGGACCCCCAGCCCTGCCGAGCGGCAGCGGATCGCCGCGGCATTCGGGGTCGACGTCGACCAGGTTGTGTGGGGGCACATGATGGATCCGCGGAATATTCGATATCGCCGCTTCGGACTCAAGGAAAATTTCTGAACTGACCCACCTGCGTGACACGCGGAGGCTTTGCCATCATGTCTGCCCCAGTCGAAGAATTGTGCCGGCGCCAGGCGATCAACCTGCCGCAGCTTGTCGAACGCAGCGGACTCGACGAAAGCCGGGTGGCGGCAATCGTTTCGGGTCGCTGGACCCCGTCTCCCGCCGAGCGGCAGAAAATTGCCGCGGTCTTCGGAGTCGCGGTCGATGAGATTTCCTGGGGGCATAAAACGCCGATTCAGCATTTGTACGGGCATGGGTCGGGCTAACAGCGTGTCGAGAAAAGGTGACAGGGTTTTCCTGGCCACATCGGGTAAGCCGGTATTTATCTCTTCGCGGTCAAACAGGTGTCGTCTCACATAACTCGGTCGGCGGCCCACGCATAGCGCCTGCCCGTGTTGAACTCTTTGAATTCATCGGTTGTCGGGTTGTGAATCGTCTGGGTGTTGAACGCGGCATTGACCGCCTGCAGCAGGGGCATCACGTCGGCGTCGGGGTATCCGATGCCTTCGATGGCAAACCAGTCTCCGTTGATGTCGATGACGTGCACCCGGTCGCGATACACCCGCGACTTGCGGAGCATGCGCAGTTCGCTGCGCGTCCGTTTGAGAAATTGCAACAGGTCATCGAGTTTCCCCGGTTCATAGCGGAACTCAGCAATCATTCGGGCAGTGCGCATGCGCAACTCAATCGCGCGATGCGGGTCTCGGCGGAAACATATCCGGCGGGTCGCAGCGCGCGATGCAAAAGACCTGTCGTCAGGAATAGACGCCAAGGGAATCGACATCGGCCGCCTTCGATTCTACTTCAAACCGCGGGCCGACCAGCGCTGAGACCCCGTCGAACAGAACGCGTAACCGCGGCTGGCCGACGAGGCCCTCGACGCTGGTGACGACGACCTGTCCGGCCCGGCCGTCGTCGAGTTCGAGACGATAGCGCCGACCCGCTTCGAGGTGCTGGTTTTGTGCAGGAGCAATCAGCAAGTGCCCGCACCACTCGGCACAGGCACAATCCTTTTTGAGCTCGACGACCCCGCAAAGATCATTAAGCGTCATCCCCCCAATCAACAGCCGACCGTGAATCTCCGACATAGCGTCCCCCTTTCGGCGAGTGCCTGCCTGAAAAGCGACGAAGCGATAGAAAGGTTCGCGAAACAAGAAAGCCCACAATTGGTCGCGTGAGCGGCAGTGCGTGGGCTTTTAAGGCGTCCGATCGACGGACCCACCATGAACAGGCCTCCGGAAGATTTAAGGGTCGTCCCGGGTGAAACTGCTTAAAGCATACAGCACGCCCGACGCCGTGGGAAGCCCGTTGTGGCGACTTTCGCCCACATGACGAGATGCGGCCACTCGACCTGACACCCAGCGGCAGGCGAACCACTACGTTTGTACGATCAACCCGTGCCGTGCGCGATCGGCACCGCCGTCAGTTCCAGCGGGCCAGGCTCTCTGTCGGCCGGGCGAGATTGCCCGGCCGTGTGGTTCATCGGCACCGCCGTCAGTTCCAGCGGGCCAGGCTCTTGCGGGCTTCGGCTAATTGGCTTTCGAGTGTCGCCCGTTCGTCGGCCGGACAGGTGGCCAGGCAGCTTTCGAGCATGTCGATTGCCGGGCTCGATCGTCCCGTCCGCACCGCGAGCAGCGCCCAGTCTCGCCGTTCGTGAAACGCGCCGGGATGCAGTGCCAAGAGCCGCTGCTGCACCCGCCAGCACGCCGGCCAGTCTTCCTGCCGCGCGTAAAGGGCTTTCAGGTTGTTGAGCATCCTCGTGATGATTGTCCGAGTCCCGACCGGCGCGAGCGCCGCCAGAGCCTCGTCAGCCGACAATCCCGACGTCTCCTGAACCCGATTCAGGCACTGTTCGAGGGACAGCACCTGCCCGCCGGCGAAAGCATCGAGAAACAACGGATCGTCGAGGGTCTCGTAGCGAGTCAAAAAGTGGATCGGCGCGCCCACCCCCTCCAGGTCTAAACCGGCCCGACCGGCCACTGCCATGTACAGCACCGACAGCGCAATCGGCAGCCCCGTCTTGCGTTCGATCACGCGATTCAGAAAGCTGCTCTCGGCCTGTTCGTAGCACTCGGCGTTGCCCACCAGGCCGTGCCCCCCTCTCAGGCACTCGCCGAGGCCCTCAAGCAGTTCGGTATCAGAGGCCGCGTGAGCCAATGGCCCGCTCAATTCGCCGCCCCGATCGGCGATCCACTTCAGCGTCGGTGTGAAATCGAGGTCAGGCTCGGCGTCGCGGGCCAGTTCGAGCGCGGCGACGGTCAGGTCGACCTCGTCGTCACGCCGCGTCAGCAGTTTCAGAAACTGCGCATCGGCGGCAAACTCGGCCAGAAAATCGTGCAAGCTGTGGTCTCTCCCTGGAATTCAAGCAAGAATCTCAGTAACAACCCGTGCCGGCGAAACACCCGTCAGTCGCTCCTTCAAGCCGTTCTGCTCGAGATACAGTTCTTCGTGTGAGAGGCCCAACAGGTGCAGAATCGTGGCGTGCCAGTCGGGGACGCTGACTTTATTCTCGACGGCGGCGAAACCCAGTTCGTCGGTCGCGCCGTGAACCGTGCCCGCTTTGATGCCCGCACCGGCCATCCAGGTCGTGAAGGCGTTCTTGTTGTGGTCGCGTCCCGCCTTCTTTTCGTCTTTGTCGGGGGGCAACTGCGCGATCGGCAGCCGGCCGAATTCGCCCCCCCAGATGACCAGCGTGTCGTCCATCAGCCCGCGCTGCTTCAAATCGTCGAGCAGGGCCGCGATCGGCTGGTCGGTTCGGTCGCAGGCCGCCTTCAAGTCCGTCGCCAAACCGGTATGGTTGTCCCAGATTTGCGCGTTGATATAGAGCTGCACGAACCGCACGCCGCGCTCGATCAGCCGGCGGGCGATCAGGCAGCGGCGGCCGTACGACTCGGTCGGCGGCTTGTTGATGCCGTAGGCTTCCTGTGTGGCCTGCGTCTCCTGCGAGAGGTCGAGCGCGTCGGTCGCCGCCAGTTGCATCCGGGCTGCCAGCTCGTAGCTGGCGATGCGGGCTTCGAGCCGGGGTTGCCCCGGCCGGCGGACCTTGTGCGCCTGATCGAGCCGCGACAGCAAGTCGCGCTCGAACGCCACGATCTCGCCCGGCCGTTCGACATCGGGTCGCAGGTTCAGCACGGGCGAGCCGGTCGAACGAAACCGCGTCCCTTGATAAAGCGGCGGCAGAAAACCCGCCTGCCAGTTCTCGATGCCGTTGATCGGCAACCCCAGCGGGTCGTCGAGCACGACATACGCCGGCAAGTTCTGGCTTTCACTTCCCAGCCCGTAGATGACCCACGAACCCAGCGCCGGGCGTCCCGGACCCATCTTGCCCGACTGAATCAGGTAAATCGCCGGTTCGTGCGTCAGATTCGTCGTGTGCATCGAACGAATGAAGGCGATCTCGTCGACCTGCCGCGCAAGCTGCGGCATCGCGTCGGAAACCCACATCCCGCTTTGACCGTGCTGCGCGAACTTGAAAGGGCTGCGCATGATCGCCCCGGCATCTTTCAAATTCTCAATCTCGCCCGCGATCTTTTCGTAGTGCTGCGTCCCGTGCAGCTTGTCCAGAAGCGGCTTGGGATCGAACAAGTCCATCTGGCTGGGGCCGCCGTTCATGAACAGGTGAATCACCGCTTTGGCCCGCGGCTCATGCGGCGGCGGCTTGGGCCGCAGATCGAACACCGGCGCAGCGTGCTGCGCTTCGTCACCGTACAGATCGCGTCCCAGCAGATACGCCAATGAGGCGCCGTAGAGGCCGCCGACCATCTGCTCGAAAAACGAGCGGCGGGGGATCGGGTCAGTCGACATACAAAAACTCCGCTGAATTCAAAATCGCATGACACAAGGTGACCAGTGCCTGATGGGCTGCGGCCGCGCGGTCGGGCGGGGCCGCACCTGGGGCAGAGGCCAGCCACTTCCCGGTCAGTCGGACCAAAGCGTCCTCGGCGACCTGCACTTCGTCGTCGTTTGGTGTGCGACCAAACGCGGTCAGATAGATCCGTTCAATCTGTCGGGACGTTGAGGCGGCCGCCTCGCGCTCGATGCGACCGGCAAACGAATCGGCAAGCTGTTGCACCACGCCGTTGTTCCACAGGTGCAGTGCCTGGAGTGTCACCGTCGAGTCGCGGCGTTCGCCGCAATTGGGGTTCATGGCGGGGAAGTCGAAATTCTCGAAGTGCGTGACGACGACTTTGCGCTGCTGCGAAATGTAGATGCCGCGCCGCCAGCCGCGCTCGGTTCCGCGGGGGGTGGCCAACCCATCGGCACGGACGTCGACCGCGTCGGCCGGGCCGAACCGCGTTTCGTCAAGTCGGCCGGAGACGAGCAACAACGCATCGTAGAGTTGCTCGGCGCTCAGCCGTTGCAGCGGCATGCGCGAAACAAACGCGTTGTCGGGATCGATGCGGCTCGCTTCGAGAGTCACGACTGACGATTGCCGATACGTGGCGCTCGTCACCAGCAGGCGGTGCATGGCTTTGATCGACCAGCCGCGCGCAGTGAATTGAGTGGCTAAATAGTCGAGCAGTTCGGGGTGCGTGGGAGGAGTCCCGGTTTTCCCGAAATTGTCGAGGGTTTTGACCAGCCCTGTGCCGAAATGATGCTTCCAGATGCGGTTGACCATGACGCGTGACGTAAGGGGCTGGTCGGGCTGCGTCAGCCAGCGGGCGAACGCCAGTCGGCGACCGGTGGACTTGGCCCCCGGCCAGGGGGGGCGAACGTCGAGCGGTGTCTTGCCGTCAGTCAGCACCGAGGGGACCCCCGGCCCGACCAGGCGTGCCGGGGTGAGGTAGTCGCCACGACGATAGATGTACGTCGGCGAAGGATCCCCCCGGTCCCACAACGCCCGGATCCTTGGTTCGGGAAGTTTCTTCCCTTGCATCGAGGCAATCGCCTGGCTTGCCTCGTCGCCGCGTTTCTTGAAATCGGCATCGAGGTTCGCCAGCTCTGCCCGATCGATGGTCAGGCTCTTTTCGAATTTCTCGGCAAGGTATTGCTGGACGGGGGTCCGTTTGTCGGCCGGTTCGGCGAGCATCGCCCGCACGTCCTCCCGCAATTCGGCGGGCAGCTTTTCGATCCGCTGGGCCTGGTACTGCTTGGTGAGCGTTGCCGCCAGCTCGTCGAGCGGAACTTGCAGGGCTTCGATGGCTTTCTGCAAAGCGGCGTTGTGTGATTCCCACTGACGGCGCTCGGCGGTCGTCACGTATGGCAGGTCGCGGTCGGAGCGCGGGCCATGGCTCAGTCCATTGTTCCAGGTGCTTTTCATCCAGTCGTATTCGTCGAAGGCCCCTTTGAACACCGCCACCAGCCGGTAATAGTCACGGTGCGGGAGGGGGTCGAATTTGTGGCTGTGGCAGCGGGCGCATTTCATGGTCAGCCCCATCACCGATGAACCCAGCACGTCGATTTCGTCGGCAATGACATCGACACGATCGGGAACGAAGTTGGTCAGGTTGTACCAGGTCGGGTCGGGGGCCATTCTCAGAAAGCCGGTGGCGACCAGGTTGTCGTACAGCTCGGGAGTGATTTCGGGCGCGTGTTCGTAGTCGGCGAGTTCGTCGCCGGCGATTTGTTCCAGCAGAAAGCGGTCGTACGGTTTGTCGTCATTGAACGCGCGAATCACGTAATCGCGGTAACGATACGCCGACGGGCGCGGCAAATCCTGCTCGCGTTTCCCTTCCGAATCGGCGTAGCCGGCCAGATCGAGCCAGTGCCGGCCCCAGCGTTCGCCGTAACGGGGCGAATCGAGCAACCGCTCGACCAGCCGCTCATAGGCGTCGGGCTTGGTGTCGGCCAGAAACGCCTCGATCTGCGCCGGCTCGGGGGGCAGACCGGTCAGATCGAAACAAAGCCGGCGGTGCAGTGTGCTCCGGTCAGCCTCAGGGGCGAGCGTCAAGCCTCGCTCTTCCAGCTTTGCCAGAATGAAGGCATCGACCGGATTACGGACGCGATTCGTCTGTCGAACAACCAGCGTTGCGGCTGCAACGGGAGGTCGGAACGACCAGAAGTCGCGCTCCTGATCGGTGACGGCCGGGTCGGGAATGGTCGTCGCCACGTCGGGCTCTTCGTTGGCCTCGGGGGCGCCGCGTGCGATCCAGGCCGCGATCGTTTCGATTTCCGCCGGTTCGATCGGCTTGATGCTGACTTCGATCAATTCTTTGATGGGGGGCATCTCGGCCGACCGAATTCTCTGAATCAACAGGCTCTCTTCAGGCTGACCGGGGACGATCGCCGGCCCCGATTTGCCGCCGCGGAGCAGGCCCGCGCGCGACCGCAGGTCGAGTCCTGCCTCGCGCTGGCTCGCCCCATGACAGACGGCGCAGCGCCGCAGCAGAATCGGCAGCACGTCGTGCTCGCCGACGGTCGGGGCCGGCGAGTCGGCAGATTCGCCGTCAGTGGCGGCGCCGGCTTCGATCCAGCGCCGAATCATTGCCACGTCGGTTTCGCTCAGCCGATCTTTCTTATCAGGCGGCATGCTGCCATCGTGGACCTTCTCGTACAGCAAGCTCTCGTCGGGATTGCCCGGCTCGACGATTGACCCCGATTCACCACCCTTGGCGATCCCTGCTGCCGTGCGCAAGTCGAGATCGCCTTTGCGGCCCGTCTCGCCGTGGCACTTGAGGCATTTTGCTGCCAGGATCGGGCGGATGTCGCGGTCAAAGGTCGGCGGTGCTTCTTGCGCAGCGTTCGGCAAATCGCTTGCGTCGCGCGCAGGCGGAGCCGCGCGCGAGCCCGATTGCAGAATTGAACAGCAGCAAACCAAGGCGACACCTGCGTAAAGCCACCTCAGGCACCTTGGCTTTTCGCGATTCAAACCCCGCTTGCTCTCGGCCGCTGAATGCCAAATGAGACGCCCATCGCGCATTGTCGTGGTTCCTTTGCGGCACTCGCCGCTGACCCCTTTCGGGTCTCAGACGCAGTCGTGTCGTAAACGCAGCATTCACGCCCCGATGAATTCTACCTGAGGCGCTGATCCTTGCGGAATCTCCCGTCGGAATTCGGTCAGTCGGTTCCGCCTGCCGGGCGGGACTTCGCGCGTCACGGCGGCTTCCACTCGCAACCGGTCCCCTCCGGCAGAGGGGACCTACTTCGGCGGCCCCGGAATCTCGAGTTTCTGGATCCGCTGGTTGCTGGCATCGGCGACATACAGGCGGCTCTGGCAGGGCCGCGTTCAGGAGGTGATTGCGGAATTGCAGGTCCGGCAACAGGTACTCGGACCACCGCTCCCGGAACACTCGGAGACGGATCCCCGCAAAGTGGTTGCCAAGTCGCTGACGTATCTGCAAAATCAGTGTTCGCGCATGAACTATCCCGAGTATCGCCGACAAGGCTTGGCGATCACCTCGTGTCACATCGAATCGACTGTCAAGCAACTCAACTACCGCGTCAAGGGGAGCGAAATGTTCTGGACGGACGAGGGAGCCGAGGCTCTATTGCAACTGTCGGCTGACCTGCTGTCCGACTCCCGTCCGCTGGATGCGTTCTGGAGCCGCCGTGCTGCCCGAATGACCGGCTACCGCACGTACTCCCGTTCAGTCACGTAATTCACAAAACGCGTCGTGCATCCTCTGTGGACGAAGGGGCAACGCGCCGCTAAACCGCGACTCGGGCCGTGCTGCCGGTCGTCAAAGGCTCGTCGGCCGCGCGATCGAGGCGGGGGTAGCCGTACCGCTCGAACACCTTCGGGCACATCTGCTCGAGTTTGCGCTGCAGCGACTCGGGCAGCGTCAACTGGTTTTTCTTGTGACCGTGCAGTGCCGGCAGGTTGGGGCGAACGCGCTGTTCCAGCAGTTCGAAGCCATCGAGGCCCAGCGCGTCGTAAAGCCGCTTCAATTCGCCGAGAATATCGGTCTCGAGATCTTCCATCCGCAATTCGTGCAACTGGTGCGGGCCCAACAGCGGCAGGTCGTGTTCCAGATGCTCGAAGCAGCCCTGATACAGGTGCATCACATCGTCTTCGATGTGGTCGAAGCTCGGCGAATAGAATGCATTGTCGGGAAACGCCACGCGGCGCAGGTGCAGGCTGCTGCTGAGCACGCGATACGGGTTGCGGACGATATGCACGAACTTGGCATCGGGAAACATCTCGAGCAACAGCGGAATGCGGTAGCTGTGTGTGGGTGATTTCAACACGAGTCGCCGTCCCGAATTGCGAATCGTCACCTTTTGCAGAAAGCGATAAAACACCTCTTTCCAGCGGGCCCGCTCCGATTCCGGAATGCCCTTCATATCCAGATACGGGGCATAAACCTCGAGATTTTCGGGAAAGGCGAGCATCAAGTACGGCGAGATCAGGCTCAACAGGCAGATGGCGATTTCATCTTCCTGTGGAATATCCCACCCGGCGACAGGAATCTCGTCCATGGTGCGCTGTTGCGGCAGCATCCACGCCGTGAGCGGCCCCAGGATCTTCTCAGAAAACAGAAAATGCCCAGGGAAGACCGTGTGGTACAGGTTGGGGGTCGCGAACCGCGGGTCCAGCGACAACAGGTTGTGCAACAGCGTTGTCCCGCTTCGCCAATGTCCGACGATGAACACGGGAGCGGGAACCTTGGTCTGTTTCACGAGGCGGCTGTACAATAACCGCTCAATCGCACCAAACACGGTATTGCTGCAGGCGGTGACGGCAACGCCGCCAATGCGTATCCAATGCGACCAAGCCATTGGCGGCCGCAGTTTCAGCAGGCGGAACCAATTGGGTAAATCCAAACCCTGCCAGACGCATATCGGACCCTGGGGGACCGGTCGATTCGCCATGATTGCCTAAGTTCTCAAATATTCGTCCAAGGCCGATGATCCTGTATTTCGTCCTAAATCGTCAACTCATAGACCAATTTCCATACCAACCCATTCTCCCCGGATTATAACCGGACATTCCCATTATCCTACCCATCGACGCAACATCCGTATGGGGTTTGCCCGCATTCGCTGAACCAGCGTAAACACCGGGGGCGCCTGGCCGGTCGCAACGACTCCATAAACGGCACCGATCGGGCGAGGTCGAGGCAATTCATCTCACTTTGTTGGTCTAATTGGCGAAGACCCCCGTTCCCCACCAATTGCCCCCACTGCCGCGGACCATGTCGTACCCGAAAAAAGCCGCACGTGTGTTCATGATCTGCCAGTGCGGAGGAGAACCCTGCCACTGCATGACGAGTTCGGTGGCGGCGGCGAGCAGTTCGCGGTTGCCGGCCATCGCGGCGACTTCCGAGGCCGAACGGCCGGTGGCGGCCGAAATGGCTCCCGAACGAGTCCCCCAATCGTGGTGGCCGACCGAACCGTATTGCGACATCAATTGCGACGATTGACGGGCCTGGCTGCACATGAAGCCGTCGCACTGGCCGGCGGTCGTGCTGACCGGGGCGGCCGGGTGCATGCGGACTGCATAAATCAGCGCCCGCTGGGTGACGGTGGCACGGGGCAGCGCCAGAATCACGCGCGTGTTCGAGGTGGTGTACTGCCCCTCGCGATTGAAGGGATGGGCCGAAACCACCTGGCCGCAGAGTCGCGAGCGCGGGTCGGTCAGGTCGATTATCGCGATTCCCTGCCGGCCGTACATGTATCCGAACGAGCTATGGCTCAGCAGCTTCTGCGGCTGCTGATCGGGGTTTGCCTGGGGAGCGGGCGCGTCGACCGGCAACACCACGCGAACGGTTTGCGACAGCGGACCATGCAAATCGCGGTGCGCCAGAACCTCCTGCTCGAAGCGCTGTGCGATGCGCGGCTGCCGCTCGTCGCGGAAGAGAATGAACAGCATCTTCCGATCGTCGCGGGCCGCTTTGTACGCGGCCGCGTAATCGGTGTGCCAATCGAGTCCGCCGATTTGCCGCTGGACTGGGCCTTGTGGTTCGGCGGCTTGTGGTTCCGACACAGCCTCGGCGTTTGCCGGGTTTTCGGACGTTTCAATCGGATCGGCCTGATCGTCGGCCCACAGCGGCTGTGCCGCCAGCGCCAGGAACATTGCCAGTCGGGATAGTGCCAATCGGAACAGGGTCAGTTTCCTCATCGTGGAATCTCCTCAAAGCGGGTACGAGACAAAAAACTCGCCGCGAGCCAACACTCCGTTGACGGACGACGTCGTCCGTCGACTCGCGGCACGCCGCAATGGGCGCAGTCCCAGCCTGCCTGAAATCCCAGCCTGCCGACTGACGCAGAGAGACGAAAGCAGAGAGGAGAAAGTAGAAAGTAGACCGCAGGAGAGGGACGTCGCCGTCCTGTCTACTTTCAACTTTCTTTGCTCTCCTGCTCTATTCGCCTTCGGCGAATCGGTGTGACCCACACACCCACACACGGTGGTTGCCCCCGCGATCACCGGTCCCAACCGGCCATCGCGCTGCAGAAGGTGATTTACACCGAACTGCTCCGGCTCTCGGGCTGCGTCCGGGCCTCGATGAGGCTCGGACGACGGTACTGCGAGGGAATCCCTCCCAGGTTGCGATGCGCCACGAGTTCGGCCACGATGCTGACGGCAATCTCAGGCACCGTTTGCGAACCGATGTCGAACCCCAGCGGCGCGTGCACGCGCGACAACGCCTCGCGGGAAATCCCTTCCGCCGCCAGGTCGTCGAAAATCAGGTGAATTTTGCGATGGCTGCCGATCATGCCCACATAGGCGGCCGGTGTTTCGGCAAGATGGTACAGCGCTTCTTCGTCGTGATTGTGCCCGCGCGTCACGATCAGGCAATAGGTGCTCGAATCAATCGCCAATCCCGACAGGGCCGTATCGACCGGCCCGACGATCAGCCGCAGTGCCACGGGAAAACGGGTGCTGTTGCAGAACTCTTCGCGGTCGTCAACGACCCAGACATCGAAATCGACCTCGGCGGCCAGTTGAGCCACTTTCTGCCCGACATGGCCGGCGCCGACGATCAACAACCGGCACCGCGCCAGGAACGGCAGGTATGAAACCCCCTCCTGCACGTACGGCCGAGGACGCTGCCGGATCGGCCGAAGCTGAGCCGTAACGGTTTCTGGTAGCGGCCCCGCCCCCCGCGCGGCAATCAGTTCTCCCGCCGCGTCGAATAAAAAGCGGTCACCCGCCTTGCTGCCGGCGACCTTCTCGGGGTCGATCACAATCGCCTCGGTGCATGCGGCGCCCGCGGCGAGCCGGTCGTTTAGTGTTTGGAAATAGGCGACATCTTCACCGGGGCGGAGCGGGTCGACCAGCATTTTCATGCGGCCGCCGCAGATCAAACCGTCGTCCCAGCCGTAGTTGTCGTCGAGCTGAAACGTCAACAGTTCGGTCCGGCCATGATCGAGCAGGCGGATCGCGCGGCGTTTGACCTCGGCTTCGACACATCCGCCCCCCAGCGTGCCGGTTTGCGAGCCGTCGGCAAAGACGAGCATCGACGCCCCCGCCTTCTGGGGGGTCGAGCCACGGGTCTCGACCAGGGATGTGTACGCGACGGTATGGCCGGCACGCAGTGCTTCGCCTAAGGCCTGAAGTGTCTTACGCATCTGGCGGAATCGTCAATGGTGCCTGACTCTGAAGTCAAATCAAAAGGTCGAGTCGATCGTAGCGGCCTGCTGCCGCTTTGCCAACCGACCCACCGCGAGCATTGGAATCTGAACTCCTGCTCATTTGTCGTACAGCATGACCGTAATCTGGCCATCGGTTGTGATATAGCCTCGGTACAAGCCTTCGCTGTTATGCGACATGGCGAAGTTGCCTTTGACGTCGAGGGCGATGGCGGCCCCTTCGCCTCCGGCCTGCTTGAGTTGGACGTTGATCACGTCATCGGCCGCCTGTTGCACGCCCAGACCCCGGTAGCGCATCAGCGAGGCGATCTCGTGCGCGACGGCCCAGCGAATGAAGTATTCGCCGTGCCCGGTACACGAGACGGCACAGGTGGCATTGTCGGCGAAGGTTCCCGCCCCGATGATCGGCGAATCGCCGACGCGGCCATAGCGCTTGTTCGACATTCCGCCGGTTGAAGTTCCCGCGGCCAGGTTTCCCAGGGCATCGACGGCGACCGCCCCGACAGTGCTCCATTCGTAAGGCCGCGGCGCGAGGGGCAGGCCGGTCCCCTTCTGCTTCTCATTGGCTTCGCGCTCTTCGCGCAATCCGTCCTGCAACTGCTGCCAGCGTTTTTCGGTGTGAAAGTAGCTCGGTTCGACAATGTCGAGCCCCGCTTCTTTAGCAAAAGCCTCGGCTCCCTGGGTGACGAGCATGACGTGCTTGGTCTTTTCCATCACCGCCCGCGCGGCCGAAATCGGATTTTTGACCACCGTCACCCCCGCGACAGCGCCGGCCTTGCGCAACCGGCCTTCCATGATCGACGCATCCAGTTCATTGCGCCCGGCGTTCGTGAAGACCGCGCCGCGACCGGCGTTGAACTCCCGATCGTCCTCCATCGCGCGAATCGCAGTTTCGACGGCATCGAGACTGGTGGCCCCCGGTTTCTGCAGCGCGGCGTGCCCCGCCTTCAGTGCCGCGGTCATTCCCGCACACAGCGCCTTCTCAAGTTCAGGGGTCATTTCGTTGCGCGGCACGCCGGCGCCGCCATGTACGCCCAGTACGACTCGCGGCACAGCGGCAGGTTCCGCGGCCGACAAGTCGCAGACGAGGCAGGCCACGACGCACAGCAAAACAAATCGCATGACAAATCCTTTCGGTTCAGTCGAAATCACCGGCGAACAACGATGCCGCCGTCCGACACTTTACCCGCAATCGACCCGTACATCGAGGCGCTCGACCCACCAACGAGCCACAGTTGCGGCACGCCGCAGCTCGCGTAAAATGAACCGATCATGACGACCACTCTCACTTGGCTGGGGCACAGCACCTGGCTGATCGACACGGCGGGCCAGCGGGTTTTGATCGACCCGTTTTTGACCGGCAATCCCGCCGCGACCGTGACGGCCGACCAAGTCACGGCCGACTTTATTCTCGTCAGTCACGGTCACGGCGACCATGTGGGGGACACGGTCGCCATCGCCCGGCGGACCGGGGCGCTGGTCATCGCCAATTATGAAATCACCGAATGGCTCGCCAGGCAGGGAGTCGAAAATGTTCACGCCATGAACACTGGCGGAGCGCACCCGTTTCCCTTCGGCCACCTGAAGCTGACGATCGCCCATCACACGTCGATGCTGCCCGACGGGGCCAACGGCGGAAACCCGGTCGGGTTCATCCTGCGGCTGGCCGATGGCCGCAAGCTGTACCACGCAGCCGACACCGGGCTGTTCTACGACATGAAACTGATCGGCGACGAAGGGATTGATCTGGCGATCCTGCCGATCGGCGACAATTACACGATGGGGCCCGATGACGCGTTGCGGGCGGTGCAGTTGATTCAGCCCAAGCGGGTGATTCCCACGCATTACAACACGTGGGAGTTGATCGCTCAGGACGCGCATGCCTGGGCCGCTCGCGTCCGTGCCGATTCCACCGCTCAGGCGGTCGTTCTCAAACCCGGCGAGGTCTATCGGTGGGAATAAAATTGCAGACACAGCCGGTCGATTCGACGTCGGTCGGTGACCCCGCTCGGTATGCGACGCTCGACTATCTGGAACGGACACTGGCCGGTCGGCCCCTGGCCCCTCAAGACATTGGACGGGTTGCGATGCTTGTGCGACGGGGCACCGGGGGGCTGCGCCAGACGCTCGACCGGGTCCACCTGACGCCCGCGGTTGGTGTGCCGGGGGATGCCTGGGGCCGGCAACAGAATCCGCAACCGGCCGCTCAGATTGCGGTGATGCAAATCGACGTGGCGGCACTGATCGCAAATGGTCAACCGCTGACTCTGTTCGGCGACAGCCTGTTTCTCGAGCTCGATCTTTCCGCGCAGAATCTGCCGCCGGGCAGCCGCCTGCGGGTCGGCAGCACCCTGTTGGAGGTGACTCCCGAGCCGCACAACGGCTGCGCAAAATTCCGCGGTCGCTTCGGCCCGGATGCATTGCGGTTCGTCTCGAAACCCGACCTGCGGCATCGCAATCTGCGTGGGATCTACCTGCGGGTGATTGAACCGGGCGAAGTCGTAGTCGGCGGACCGATTGAGGTGGCTTCACGGGCCGCGTGTCCGTGAGAGTCGTCGCTGATCATTCAAGGGCCTGCCGAAGTGTCGCACTTCGAGTTGCCCATTGATTCGCGCGCTATCGAACCCAGTCAAAGTTTGCCGGTTATTCCGCCGATACTGATGATAACGATTGTATCGTCCGGTTTTTCGGCGCAGAGAGCAGAGTTTGCGTTGGCCGCCTCGTCGGAGTTTCTCGATCGGCGTCCAAAGAACCGCATGACGCAAACAATTGCCGGAGTTTGAGTTACACCCTGTCGAACAGGCTCGTTATGAGAATTCATCGCCGGCTTCTGAACCGCGGAATCTGCCGGAAGCTCATCAGCCTGGCGCTGGTTGGTTCGCTGCTGCCTCTTCCCGGCTGCACCACCGTCAACCCCGCCGGGAAAGACCTGACCTACGTCGGCGAACCCGCGTGTCTCGAAGATTACGAGGGCACCGACCTCGAGATCGACCATCCCGACGTCAACGAGCCGCTTCCGGAACGGGTGGCCATCACGCAAAAGCCGCGCCGCCTGGGCGATCGCAGTCGCGACGACGTCTGGGATTTGTCGCTGGAGGAAGCGATCCACATGGCGCTGGCGAATAACAAGATCATCCGCACCCGCGGCGGCTTTCGGACACCGGGTGAACAGATCTATAGCAACCCGAACGGTGTGCCGTCGACACTCGATCCGGCGATTCGCGACTCGGGTGTGCTGTTCGGCGGCCGAGGCGTCGAGGCGGCGCTGGCGTCCTTCGACACGAACTTCACCACGAATATGACCTGGGGCCACAATTCGCAAATCATCAACAACGTCTTCCTCGCAGGCGGCCTGCCGGAAGGTTCGGTCCTGAATCAGGATACAGGCACGTTCACGACGGGTTTGAGCAAGGTCTTGGCCTATGGCGCTCAGGTCAGCATTGCGCAGAACTGGAACTACCTGTGGACCGATCAGCCCGCGCAGTTGTTTCCCTCAGTCTATACCGGCAATGCCGTCTTGAATTACTCGCAACCGCTTTGGGCCGGGTCCGGGGCCGACTTTACCCGCATCGCCGGTCCACTGCAGGCGGGCTTGCAGGGGGTCACCGGCGTGAATCAGGGGGTGGTGATTGCCCGCATCAACACCGATATCGCATTGGCGGACTTTGAAATCAGTGTCCGCAACATGTTGAAAGACACGGAAGACATCTACTGGGACCTGTACCTCGCTTACCGCACCTACGACACCAACGTCGAAGCCCGCAACAGCTTCCTGCGCTCGTGGCGGTTTGCGTATGCCAACAAAGGGGTCGGCAAATTCAGCGACCTCGACGAAGCGCAGGCCCGCGAGGCCTATTTCGAAGGCCGAGTCGCTGCCGAAAACGCCCTTCAGGACATCTACCGTCTCGAGACCGAGTTGCGCCGGCTGTGCGGCCTGCCCAGTGCCGATGGTCGCATCATTCGCCCCTCTGACGACCCGACGACGGCCGAGATGCGTCCCGACTGGAACATCTGCCTGGCCGAAGCGTTGACCCGCCGCGAAGAGCTGCGGCGTCAGAAATGGAACTTGAAAAGCCTCGAACTGCAATTGACGGCCGCCGAGAACCTGGCTCATCCGCAACTCAACTTCGTGTCGAGTTACCAGCTCAACGGCTTCGGCAACAATCTGTTTACCCTCAATTCAGGGGGAAGTCAGGCGCCCAACGAGCAAAGTGCCTATGGGACGTTGTTTCACGGCGCCCAGCGGGGCTGGACCATGGGTCTCCAATTCAATTTGCCGCTGGGGCTGAGATCGGCGCTGTCGCAAGTTCGCAACTACGAGTTGCAGGTCGCCAAGGCCCGCGAAGTGCTGGCCTATCAGGAAATGGAAATCTGCCACGAGCTGACGACCACGTTCCAGAACCTGGCCTGGCGCTATCAAACGGCACAAACCAATTTCAACCGCTGGCAGATCGCCGAAGCGCAGGTTCCCGGTCGCGAGAATCGTTATAAGACCGGCGTGCCCGGCATCGATACCAGTGTGCTGCTCGACCAATGGCTGCAAGCCCGGCGTCGCGCGGCGACCGCGGAAGTCACGTTCTATACCAGTGTGATTGAATACAACAAGGTGCTCAACGATTTGCGATTCCGCAAGGGAACGTTGTTGGAGGACAACAACGTCCACCTGCAGGAGGGGGCCTGGACGCCTGAAGCGTACAAAGACGCGCTGCGGCGAGCCTGGGCACGGACGTTTGCGATCGACGCCTTCGAGAACGATCCTGTCCATGCCGAGCCCGAGAACTTCCAACGCAACAGCGGCGACATCGGCGTTCTGGAATTCATGGGGAGCCAGCAGTCGTCGGCGGACCCGACGTTCGACTCGATGCTCCCGCCGGAATCTCCGGAACCGGAAGGAATTCGAGGTCGCGGGACACCGCTGACGTTCCCTGCACCGCCCGCGGTCCCGCCAGCCCCCGCGGCCGAGGGAGACGCCGCATCACTCCCCGCAAAACAACTGCCGCTGGACCTGCCCTCAGGTGTGGGGGTCTAGTGCCGCATCTCGGAAACGGGGTTTCATGAAAACGGAAAATGATATATCTCTCGTCAACCCTCGATTGTGAGGCGGGAGCTTAACCAATGCCAGGGACGGCGGCGAAGATTCGGGTCAGCGAGAAGCAGCAGATCGTGTTGCAGG
>SIAF01000065.1 GCA_009691905.1 Planctomycetaceae bacterium
AACACGGCTGGAAGTACGTCGATCCCGGCCAAAACTGGTACGAGGCGCAATATCGCAACCGCGTGCTCAATTCCCTGACCCATCGTGCGGCACTGCTCGGGTTCCAACTTGTTCCCGCCGTTCCCCCACCGGTAAGTTCCTGAGAAGGCTGTACTCCAGCGACAGCTAGTGCTGGAACAAAAACTCTTTCGAGTTGAGCAGCGCCCAGCCGATGTCTTCCATCGCCAGTTTGCGGTCCGGATTTGTGGCAATGTGCTTTTTCGCCGCGTCCAACTCGGCCGGCACCGGCTTGCGGGCCAGCGCCGACAGGTAGAGCTCATTGATAATGTCGTCGTCGGGCTTGTTCTCGGCGACAAGTTTTGCGATGCGGCCGTTGGGGTCGCGAAGCTTGTTGTGTACGACGGGACCATTGATCATCTGCAGAGCTTGGGACAGATTCGATTCGTTCGAGCGTTCGCACTGGCAAGCCATTTCGCGCTGCGGCTGGCCGAAAATCTTGAGGAAGTAGTTGTCGGCGGGCGGCTCGGTCAGCTCGGTCGCCCGCGTTCCCGCCGGCGCTCCTGGAAACGTTTCGGGAACCGCAGTCACGGCGCAAATCGCGTCGAGCAACTGCTCGGCTGAGAGCAGCCGCGTGTTGGCGTGCGAGAAATAGATCTCGTCGTTGGTGTTGAACTGATTCTTCCGCGAACTGAGCTGGTAGGTGCGGCTTTTCATGATCGTGCGGACCGCCCATTTGCGGCTGAAGCCGTTTTTTGCAAATTCCGCCGCCAACTGGTCGAGCAGCCCCGCGTTGGAAGGGGGGTTCGAATCGCGAAAATCGTCGACCGGTTCGACTATGCCGCGGCCCATCAACTGCCCCCAGATGCGGTTCACCGACGCCTTGGCGAAGAACGGGTTATCGGGCGCCGTCAGCCACTCGGCAAAGACCGTCCGGCGATCTTGATCGGCGGGCACATCGACGTCCCCTTTCAGCAGCAGGTGCGTTTTCATCTGCTTGCCGGTGCGGGGCTGCGTGACTTCGCCGGCTTTACTCACAAACACGACCTCTTCGTCGGCTTCGATGCCGGGCCTGCGGCCGATGCGGACAAACGCCGCGCCGATGCCGTAGTAGTTGTCCTGCGTCCAGCGTTCGAAGGGATGGTTATGGCACTTGGCGCACTGGATTCGAATTCCCAGAAACAACTGTGCGGTGGTTTCAGTGGCATCCAGCGGTTCGCGGCTGGCCCGCCAGTAATTGGCGGCAGGATTCTTGTAGGCACTGCCGCTGGCGGTCAGCAATTCGCGGGCGAACTCGTTCACCGGCTTGTCGTTGCGGATGCACTCGTACAGCCACAGCCGAAACTTCTGAACTCCGGTGGCGTTGAGCTTCTTGGAGTTTGACCGCAGCACGTCGCCGGTCATCAGCGTCCAAAACGAAGCAAAATCGTCGGAGTCGACGAGCACGTCGACCAACCGATCGCGCTTCTCGGGATTCTGGTCGGCCAGAAACCCCTGCGATTCTTCGGCGTTCGGCAGCCGGCCCGTCGCATCGAGGTACGCGCGGCGAACGAACTCTTCATCGGTGCATAGTTCCGACGGAAGAATCTGCAGCGTCTTGAGTTTGTTGTGAACCTGTGTGTCGACGAAATTCTTTTCCGGAGGATTGTTCCAGGCAAACCCCGGCACATCTTCCAGGAAGGTGATGTTTGACGTGGCCATCTTGTCGAGGTAGCGGGCCAGAATGGCCGTTTCGCCGCGGGACACTTTGTCGACCATTCCCTCGTCGCTGACCTTCGCGACCGACTCGCTCGAAGACGAGTAACAGGTGATCGTAGTCACATCGCGAATGCTTCCGTCGGTAAAATGCGCCAGCACAATCAATTGCTGGCGGTTGCCGTCCCGCTGAAACACCCGCTGTTCGGGCAGCATCTGGATTTTGACCACATCCGGTTCAGCGGGCTTGTCGAGTTGCAGCCCTTCGGCGATCCAGTCATGCAGAATGCGGTGCGACGGATCATTTTTCTTGAGGCGGCGACCACCGCCGTGGGCCAGCTCCATCAGCGGTTTGCGGAGCAGCAAGCTCTCGTCGGGGGCGACGATATTCGTTCGCCGACCGAAGTACTCTGTCCTGAGCGTCATAATGTCGAGGACCGAATCGTACGCGCGAAGCGACAACCGGAAGCCTCCCTTGCCCGAGGGTGAGCCGTGGCAGGCCCCCATATTGCAACCCGAGCGAGTCAGTGCCGCCAGGGTCTCATTCTTGAAGCTGACCGGGTCTGGCTGATCCATCCCCTGCACCGTCACCCCCACCTTTGCCGCCTTGCCGGCAATCACGGCGATGATTTCGGCGGCCCCATTCGCCACCGGAAAAGCCACGCTGCCTGCGATGCGCACGACCTGCGGCGCGGTTGAAACCAATTCAACGGCCGGCGTCAGGTCGCGAACTTCGATATTCGCATACTGGCCCGTCACGATCAGTTGCTGCCGCGATCGCGCGCCCTGCAGGACAAATTTTTCGGGGACAATGCTGATCGCTGTCGGCTCACCCACGACCACGCCGTTGTGAGTCGCGGGACTCGCCGGGTCGGCGGCACTGACTGGAACCGCGCAACACGCGGCCAGTGCCGCCATCGCGCTCAAACCCGCCGGAAACAACCGATTAGCTACTGCGTACCGCATGGTTCGTCATCTCCGTTGTCGAAACTGATCCGTCGTGGCGTAGCGAACGTCCCTGTCTGTTGATTTCGGTGCCGTGACTGTTGGTGTCGTTGCTGTCCGTCCCGAAGGTTTGTACGCGGTGATACTTCCCAACCCGTAACGACGCCCACAGTCATGAAATTGACATCTGCTTATATGTTATAGCATTCGTGCCGGCACATTGCACGGTCGCCGGTGGTAAATCGCTATTCCACCGTTAAAACCGCTGGCCCCGATGCGGCGGTGACTTTGGCGGCTCCATTCATCCCTTCTCCCTGGACGATGATTTTGTCGACGGCGCCGACTGCCGCGTCGGCGGCCGCTGTCAGGGTGATTTCCACTTCCTTCTGATCGGCGGGAATCACAGCCGCCGCAGCCGTCACCCCTGTGGGCAGGTTTTGCAACGTCAGCGTAATCGGGCCGGCATAGGCCGGATTGCGATCGGCGGCGACCTTGATCTTGAGAGTTTGCCCCTTCGCCAGTTTGCCGCCGGCCAGATCGGGTGTCAGTGCAAACGGCGGCCGCAAACTCAAACTCAAGGCGGGAATGGGCTGCACGGCCGTGACTTCGCCTTTTTTCCCGGTGCCGATCAATACGACACTGAACTGACCCAGCGGGGCTTGCGCGTTCCCCGCGAACACGATCTCGATTTCGTTGGTCCCTTTGGCGATCGGTTTGACGGCGGCTGTGACCCCCGGCGGAAGCCCGGTCGGCGGGGGTTGACCGGGGATGGGAGTTTGAATCGCCAGTGCGATCTCTTCTCCGAAATCGGCCGGAGTTGCGATCTGAATCTTGACCGTCGCCGACAAGTCTTTGCCGAAAATGATCTCAGGTTTGTCGGTTTTCAGAGCAAACAACGGAGGAGGATTAACCCCGAGAGCCACCATTTGCGACAGGGCCGGCGGCGGAGCGGTCAAGCCGCTTTGCGATGTTTTCTGAGCATCGGTGACCGTCGCAATCGCCTGGTACTGAACGGGACCCGCCTGCGCCGCTCCTGCGATCTGAATCGCATATAGCTTGCCCGCCGGAACACCGGGGGCACAGGCGATCGTCATCACCGTCGAGACCAATCCCGGCCCGATTACAGCCGGTGTCGCCACCACTCCTTCCGGAGCGCCCAGCAGCGAGAGCGTGATTGGCCCGCCGAAGTTGCCACGGACGGCCGTCACCGTCACCATCGCCAGTCCTCCGGCGGCGACGTTGACCGTGTCGGTCGAGGCCGAAAGCGAGAATTTTTCTTCGAAGGGGGCGACCGCGACGCGATAGGCGAATTCGGTCCCGCCGCGACGATGCAGGTCTTCGACCGCCAGAGTGTAGTCGCCATCGGCCGGAAACGTGAAGTCGACGAACGCTTCCGTCGGCAATCCATCGTTCGAGGCCGAGATTTCGGCCCCGTCGCTTTTGAGCAGTCGCAGCCGCAACTCGCACGGAGACCCCTGCCGGCGCGAGACGCCGTTAAACAAAAATCGTTGCCCCGCCTTGGCGGTGAAGACAAAGTGATCGACGTCACCGGGGTTGTCGAACCGGCCGTTGAGACCGCCGCCGAGGTTGACACGCGTCGCTTCGGGTAAGGCGTTGTTGGGTTCGACTTCAAGCACTTCAGGATGCGGGCTGACCGCTAAAAGCGCGAACCCGCTGCTGTTACCTCCGGCGGCCTTCGCACCGACATTGAGCCAATCCAGCGCCGGCTCGGCGGGAACGTTGAGCGCCAGGGCCACCGCCTCGGCGGCATTCCGGCCGGCGAAAACGAGATTAGCCGACGCCCCGCGCTGCATGCCCATCGGATAGGGCACCGTCACACACGGGAAATCGCCGATTCGCAGCCGGTACTGGAAAGTTCCATTCCCCTGAAAGCGAATATCGCGGACCTCGACCAGGTAATCGCCGGCGTCTTTGAACATGTGCGAGAGCATCGAATCGATTCCCAGGCCTGGTGCGTCGTCGCTGTAGGCCAACTCGCGTCCTTTGGCGTCCATCAGGCGAATCATCGGGTCCAGCGGCGAACCCAACCGCCGGGCCAGCACTTCGATCGACAGCCGCTGACCGGCCGCGACGGTGAACTTGTAATAGTCGCGAGTCAGGTTGTCGACGTACCCATCGACGGCAACCGGCAACGTCAACGGTTGCGCCTGAGCCACCGCCTGATTCGGTCGCACCTGCGCCACCGACGGCAGATCGTCGATCACAAACAGTTTCAGGTTCGAAATTCCCTGCGCCGTCACCAGGCGAATGCCATGCACACCAGGTTGCGCTTCGGCAGGCAGCTTGACTCGATACGTGACTTCGGCGGCGTTCGTGCCGTTGCCGGCGATGTCGGTCGGAAGCGTGACTTCGGCGGGAAAACTGGTCCAAAGCTGCGTGGGATTGGCCAGGTTCCCCCCGCGAACCTTGACGTCGATCGTCTGGCCCGGGGCGGCCCCTTGGGGAAAGGTCGAACCAATCGCAGGAATCGCGGCCTGCCCGAAGGCTGTGCCGGTAAGGCCGGTCAGTGCCAGCCCCAGACAGAATTGTCCCAGTCGGAGCATGGGCAATCGTCGCATCGAGTGGTTCTCCAGTTCCGTGTCACGGCGACAACTCAGGCGTCAGCCGCAGGCACGCGGTAGGCGGGGCCGCTCGCTGTGAGCGGCAATTCAAGGCAGGACCAACGCAAATCAACGAAAACCGCCGGCGGGCATACGCCATGCCCGTGGCATTCGGGATCAACAACAGTTGATGCACTCGATCATAGGCCGCCGCCGGGGGTTCCGTCAAAGGAAAAGGGCAACGGTTGGGAAAGAAATGCCGGAATTGCCGAACCCTCTAAAACCCGTCGCCGCCGTGTGAGCTGTTGCCGAAATAGCCCCCTTCCGGCTCTTCCAGCGCGACAAAATCTTCGAACTGCATGCACTGCTTTTTGAAACCCAGCCGAATCATGCCGGTGGGTCCGTTGCGGTGCTTGGCGACGATCACCTCGGCTTCGCCGGGGCGGTCTTCGGGGTCGTACATTTCGGGGCGGTGCAAAAACATCACGATGTCGGCATCCTGCTCGATGGCCCCCGATTCACGCAGGTCGGCCAGTCTCGGGCGCTTGTCTTCGCGCAGCTCGACGCCGCGGTTGAGCTGCGCCAGCGCGATCACCGGCAACTGCAATTCTTTGGCGAGAAATTTGAGCCGCCTTGTGATCGCGGCGATTTGCTGTTCGCGCGGGGCGCGTTTGTCTTCAGGCTCGATCAACTGCAAGTAGTCGATGACCACGAGTCGAATGTTGTTTTTGCGCTTCAGCCGGCGGGAGATGGAGGCGATCTGCGACATGCTGCGACCCGGCTGATCGTCGATATAAACCGGCATTTCACTTAGCTCGCTCGAGACGCGCAACAGTAAGTCGCGTTCGTCTTCCGACAGTTCGCCCTTCCGCAATTTGTGCATGTCCATCCGCGCCCGGAGGCACAGGAAGCGCTCGGCCAGTTCGAGCTTCGATTGTTCGAGGCTGAAGATCACCACCCCCGCCTGGCAGCGATCGGCGGCGGCTTCGGCCATGTTGAGGACGAAGGCCGTTTTGCCCATGCTCGGCCTGGCTGCCAGAATGATCAATTCCGACGATTGGAACCCGTTGGTTTTCGAATCGAGGTCGCGGAAGCCGCTCGACAGGCCGCTGATCGCCCCTTGCAGTTTCGACCGCTCGTCGATGCGGTCGAACGCGTCCAGCAGAATGTCTTTGAGCTCGATTTTCTGCGTGGCTTCCTGCTGCTCAAGGATCTGAAAGATCGACTGTTCGGCCTGATCGAGCAAATCTTCGGTGCTGTGCGTGTCGTCATAAGCCGACTTCAGAATATCAGTGCACGAGTAAATCAGCCGCCGCTGAATCGCCTTGCCGCGGACGATTTCGGCGTAGTATTTGGCATGCGCGGCATGCGGCACGCTCTCGAGAATCTCGTGAAGATATTCGTACCCGCCGACTTCTTTCAGCTCGTTGGTCTTGTCGAGCGCTTCGGCAACCGTCACCGGGTCGAAACCATGCGTCCCCGACTCGTGCAGACGCTGGATGGCCGCGTAGATCCGTTTGTGGGAATCGAGATAGAAATGGTCAGGAAACAACTGATCGGCCACGTCGTCGAGGACGTGGTTTTCAAGCAGAATGCTTCCCAGGACACCCTTTTCGGCCTCCAGGTTCTGGGGTGGCAGCCGGTCGCCCCGTTCGGGTCGCGGGGGGCGGTCAAAGCGGTCCTTACGGTCAAAAGAGCTGCGCTCGCCCGAGCCTGCCGTGCGTTCGTCCATGATCCGCGCTCCGAACTCGCGATCGTTGCTCAGGTACCGCCGGCCGCCGGAACGACCCAGACTTTGACTTCCGACTCGATTTCGGGGTGCAATTGTAGCTTGACGGTATACATGGCCAATTCTTTGAGCGGGCCTTCGAGCTTGACGTGATCGGGCTCGACCGGATACCCCGCCGATTTCAGTTGTTTGCTGATGTCGCCGGCGCCGATCGAGCCGTACAAGTGCCCCTCGGCGTTAGCGTGGGCCTCGATCGTCACGCTGTATTTACTGATGGTCTCGGCAAGCTTTTTCAAATCGACCAGTCGCTTTTCGGCGACATCAGCTTGCCGTTCGCGATGCTTTTCGACCATGCGCTTGTTGTGCTCGTTGGCGAGCGTCGCCAGCCCCTGCGGGAGCAGATAGTTACGGGCGTAGCCGCGTCGCACCTGCACAATTTCGCCCTGCTTGCCCAGAGCGGCAACGTCTTCCGCCAGCATCAGTTCGACAGAGCGTTTGGATTTGGGTTGTTGCGCCGTTTTTGCCATGTCTGCCTCAAGTCCTTTTTTTAAAACGGAACCTCATCCTGCGGCGGCGCGCCGCCGCCCGACGGTTCGGAATCATCATCGCCCACTGGCGCGCGCTCGCCCATCTCGCTGCCGGCAGAAGTGCCACCGCCGCCGGCGGCAGCGCCTCGTGACGAACCCCCTGCCCCGCCCTCGCCAGCCCCGCCCCCGCCGACCGCATCGCCGCGGCCCCCCAGCATTTGCATCCGCTCGCCGACGACGTGCAGTTTGCTGCGCTTTTGCCCGGTTGTTTTGTCGTCCCAGGTATCCAGTTGCAGCCGGCCTTCGATCAACACCGATCGCCCTTTGGCCAGGTATTCGCCCGCGACTTCGGCCTCCCGGCCCCACAGCGTCACGTCGACGAACGTGGTCTCTTCCTTGCGGGAATTGGTCTGCTTGTCGAACCAGTAACGGTTCACCGCCAGACCGATCTCGGCCAATGGAGTGCCCGAAGGGGTGTACTTGACCTGCGGATCGCGGGTCAGGTTTCCCAGCAGAATGACTTTATTGAAACTGGCCATGATTGTGGCTCCCCCGGTTGCAGTTGTGGGGCGGTGGCAGCTATGGGGTTCGTCTCGCTTTAGCGGCTGACCGGCTCGGCGTTCACGGCCACGTCGGTCGACAGCGCGTCGTTATCGTGGAAGGTCGAGACAACCTCGCCCTTTCCTGTGGCCATCGCCAGCATGGGCTCGATCAGAGCCGGCGGCAGCTTGATTACCATATGTCGCAGGATGGTTTCATTGAATTTCACCAACCGGTCGATTTCAACCAGATGGCGGCTATCCATCGAGAAATACACCAGAAAGTGCAATCCTTTGCGATTGCCTTCGATGATGTACGACAGCTTCCCGTCCTGCCAGGGGCGAGTCGCAAGGACTGTCGCACCGACCCGTTCGAGGATGGCCAGCACCTCACCCGAGACCCCTGTCGGGTTGGCGGCATACTTGTTGCTGTCAAGCAGGAACATCCCCTCGTAAGTCACAACAGGCAATTCAGCTCTCCCCGAAAAACGAATCTGTCGAAAAATTTTCCAATCCGGAAGTTATGACCGCTCGGGGCGGTTTTTGCAACTCTCAGCCGGCTTCGGCCGCAAGGTTCAGGCGTCCGGTTCGTCCGGCTCTCCGGTTTTCTCCGCATTGAATCGGTTCATGGCCGCATCCAAGCCGCTTTCCAGCCAGACTTCAACGGCCTGGGCACCCAGTCGCACCGCTTCGTCGATCGCCGACCGCTCGATTTTGGCGAACCGGTCGAGCACGTAACTGGCGGCGTCGCGTCCCTCGGGAGGCGGGTCAATGCCGATCCGCAGCCGGGGGACGGCTTCGGTCCCCATGTGCTGCAGAATATTGGCAAGTCCCTTTTGCCCCCCGGCCGAACCAAACTTTCGGATCCGCAGTCTCCCCAGCCGAAGGTTGATGTCGTCGCACGCGACCAGCAGGTCGTCGGCCGACAATTGATAGAAATCGGCCGCGAGGCGCACGCACTTGCCGCTCAGATTCATAAAGGTCTGGGGGGCCACCAGCAGCAACCGCTCGCTTCCCACCGTCGCTTCTGAAATCTCGGCCTCGAATTTTGATTTGGGCCGGCTGGCTCCGTGCCGGCGCGCCACTTCGGCCAGCAACTCAAAGCCGATGTTGTGCCGGGTTCCTTCGTATTTCTTGCCCGGATTTCCCAGGCCGACGAGGACTTTCATCGGAGCGGTCGCTGTCAGGATAAAATACAAGAACCCGGCCCAATTCGGTGGGCCGGGTTCTCGTTTCGATGATTATCAAACGCCAATCGTGACCGCTCCCTGGCCGCAATCCACGATCCACGATCTACTTCTTCTTTTCGGTCTCTTCCGCGGCCTCTTCGTCGGTCGGCTTGCGTCCGATGATTTCCGGCTGGACACCCCCCTCGTCGCCGACACCGGCAGCCACGGGCGCTTCTTCGCCATGCTTGGCGACGCGAACCACGATATCGTCGGGATTGTTGAGAATGCGCGTGTCCGGCGGAACCTCGATCTCGCGCACATGAATCGCCTGGCCGATCTCGAGGCTTCCAATCTTGACGATGATGCTTTCAGGAATCTGAATCGCGAGGCATTCGATTTCAACCGTCCGCAGCGTGTGATCGAGCACGCCGCCGCCCAGGACACCGGGAGCAGTCCCCTTGAGTTCGACCTTGACTTCAACGGTCAGTTTTTCGTTGGGATCAACTCGGACAAGATCGAAATGGACGATCTCTTTTCCCAGGCAGTCCCATTGAATCTCGCGAAACAGCGCCTTCTCGGTCGCACCGGCAACATCGACGTCGAGCACCCGAATGCCGCCGCGCACGAGGGCGGTTACATCCGACCGCGCGGCGGTGAGTGCGACTGGAGCCTGTTTATGCCCGTAAATGTTACCGGGTACGAATCCCTGCTGGCGCAGCCGCCGACACTGCAGCGACCCGTTTTCTTCCCGTTTCTTGACCGAAAGTTTCCCTGCCACTGCCATGACGATTCAAAGCTCCTGCTGTTTCCGGGCCTTTTCCGCAAAACACAAAGAATATCGGCCTTGCGCCGTGCCTGCAAGGGGTGACTGGCGATCGGGCGCGACCCGGTGGCAGGTCCCGATCGGCTCGGGGAACGATCATAATACGAATCCTGCGACAACTTCGCCCCCCCGAGTGCCGCTGTCCCTCGTATCTTCTTGCGTTTCACCTCTTCTTGCGTTTAGCCACAGGGGATCGGACAATGGTCGCATGGGATCACGCAGGTGAAACGATCGGGTCAAGTTGCCTTCTGCGCGGGAGTTCGTGAGCTGATGTCGCGAATCATCGACTGCCGGCGAAATCACCGGATCGCGGAATGGTTCAGGCCGGTTCTGATCCTGGCTCTGTTCGCCGCGCTCCTCGGCTTCGGGTATCGCGCTTCCGCCGCCGACGAATCCAAAAAGGAGGCGGAACAGGCGGCCGCTGAAGCCGCGAAAGAGGATGCCGCCAAGGCCAAAGAAGAAGCGGCCCGGGAAAAAGAGACGGCAATTGAAAAGGAAAAGGAGAAAGACGCGGGTGCAGAGACAGAAAAACCTAGGAAAGACAAAGACGCCAAAAAGCCCGACGCGCCCCGCAACCCGCTGACCGATCTGATCAAGCGCACTCTGAAACCGGGCAACGCAGCCAATGGGGCCATGCCGGGTGTCGCGATGCCCAACACTCCCGATGGGAAGTCGAAACGCAACCCTGACCGTCATAGCGCCGACCCGCGGGCACCCTACGATCGCAAGGCTTCTGATTGGTTGCACAAGGCGTCAGGTCTGGCCAAAGCGAACCAATGGAAAGAAGCCCTGGAACTACTGCAGCGCGTCACCGATCAGCCGGAAGATTCGCTGTATCGCACCGAATCGGGGAAATGGGTTTCGATTCGTTCCGAAGCCGATCGGCTGCGCGGCGAGGCGCCCCCCGCGGTCCTTGCCGACTATCGAACGCAGTTTGGCGGTTTGGCGCGGCAACTGCTGCAAGAGGCCATCCGCACCGGCAATCTGGCTGCGTACGGCAAAGTCGCCAAGGGCTACTTCCATACCGACGCCGGCTATGAAGCCGCCAATCGCCTCGGTTCGCTGCACCTCGATCGCGGCGAGTTCGCGCTTTCGGCGTACTGGTTCGCCGCTTTATGGCAGGCCCGGGCCGCCGTCACGGGCGATCCGGCGTGGCGCATCAAGGCCGCCTATGCGTTGAAGCAAGCGGGGCAAGCCGAGTTGAGCAACGAAATCGTCCCGGTAGAAGTTGCCGGCGCCAACAACCCAGATTCAAAAGGGCTGGATTCGGTCGAAGTCGGGGGCCTGCGGCGCCAAGCATCGAAATGGCTGGCCGACGCGGCCCTGCTGGCCGGTCCGGCCGAGTCGCCGTTGGGCGACTGGCTGATGTTTCTGGGGACGCCGCGGCGGAACGGGATTGCCGCGGGGGGCGAGCCGTTGTTGCTGCCGCGCTGGCGGCTGCCTCTGACCGCCAGTCAGCCGGTGCAGACGCAAATTGAGCAACTCGTCGAAGATCTCGGCGATCAGAGCGCGTTCATGCCGACGATGCTGTTCCCCACAATGGTCGATGGCAAGATCGCGTTCCGCACGCTGCACGGCGTGCAGGTGGTCGACGCCTCCACCGGACGCACCCTGTGGGAAACTGAAAGTCAGCAGCCGCTCGAGAAGATGATCTCGGGCAACACCGGACAGGTCGAACTTGGCGGCGAGGGGCTGATTTTTCAGCGTCAGATGGTGGTCCGCATGGCGGCGGCGATGGATGGCGGTGGCATGTATGCCGGGGGCGCGGGTGAATTCAGCCCGCTGTGCAATTTGCTGTACCGCAATGCCTCGTTCGGAATTGTCGCCAGCGACGGCCGCCAGTTGTTTGTCGTCGATGATCCGGCGTTTCTCACCAACCTGCAACCGGGAGACAATTCATTTCAATGGGATGGCAGCCGCGCCCAACTGGCCGTTCCGGGATCCAAACTCTCTTCGTACGAACTGGCGACAGGTCGGCCCCTGTGGGAAGTCGGGGGACCGGCCTTCGGCGAACCGTTCGACCCGCGACTGGCCGGCTATTTCTTCTTCGGCGCGCCGATCGTCGATGGCAGCGACCTGTTCGCGATTGGCGAATCAACCTCGGGAGACAAGATCGGCCAGATCCGCTTGCTGGCCCTCGATCCGCAGACGGGCGCTGAAAAGTGGTCGCAGCTCATCGCGTATTCCGACCCGGCGGCGATCGAGAAAGATATCCGGCGACGGTTGTGGGGGGCGCCGATCGCTGCCGATGCAGGGATTCTGATCTGCCCGACCACCGTCGGTTGGTTGGTGGCCGTCGATCGCGTCACGCATTCGCTGCTGTGGGGCTACCGGCCGCAAACTCCGGGAAACAACCCCAACCGCATGAGCAACATGTCGACCGAGCAGCACGAGCAGCAGGCGATGGTGCAGAACACCCCCCTTGCCGGAAGCTGGAGTGCCGCTCCCCCGATTCTCGCCCAGGGAAAAGTGATTTACGCGGCACTCGAAACTCAAACGCTGGTCTGCCTCGACCAGTTCACCGGCAAAGAACTGTGGATCAAGCCCCGCAACACCGGGATGTATGTGGCCGGGGTTTTCGACGGGAAAGTACTGGTCATCGGCCGGGAGGCAGCCCTGGCTTTCGATCTGGTCAGCGGCGCCACACTCTGGACAGTGAAAACCCCCATTCCCTCCGGTCGCGGCGTGGCCATTGCGGGACGCTACGAGCTGCCCCTCTCGACCGGCGAAATCTGGAGTCTCAACCTCGGTGACGGGCAGATCGTAGGTCGTTCGTATCTGCCGCCGAATGTTGCCAGCGTCGGCAATCTGGCGATGTACCGTGGCATGCTGTTGTCGCTGGACGCGTTCGGGTTGACCGCCTTCGAGCAGCGGGACGCGGTTCGCGAACTGGTTGAGGCCCGTAAGCGGGCCAATCCCGGCGATCCCTGGGCACTCTTGCGCGAGGCTGAAATCAGTGCCCTGGCTCACGATTACCCGGCGGCGCTGGCCTCGTTGCGACAATTGGCCCCCGAGCGCACTCCTCCCGATCTGGCTGAGCGCCGGCGGGTGCTATTGATCGAGGCAGTCCGGGCCGTCATCCGCGCCGACCTCAGCCGACCCGAGACCGACGCCGACATGCACGAACTGCGGCAGGTCGTCCAAAGTCCCGAAGAACAGCGGCAATACCGCCGGCTCGAGACCGACTTGTTCGTCCACCGCCACGAATTTGCCAAGGCCTTCGACGCCTATCTCGAACTGGCTGCAAGTGACTCTGACAATTTGGTTTTGCGGGACGACACACCCGAGACGTCAGTCCGCGGGCGGCTGTGGGTCGCCGGGAAGCTGGCTGATCTGTTTGCGGCATTGCCCGCCGACACACGCGCTCCCTTCGAAGCGCGTGTGGCCGAGCTCGCAGCAGTCGCGTTGACGCAGCCGGCCGCCGACCAAGAGTCGTTTCTTGAGTTGTTTCCAGGGAATCCCGCGGCTCTCGCCGTGCGCCGCAATCTGATTGAACTGTTTGCGAAAAACGGCGAGCTGGTGCGCAGTGAACACCTGCTGCTCGAGCTGGCCCGCTCGCCCGACCCGGCGATTGCGGCTTCGGCCGTCGAACGCATGGCGCGGCTGCTGGTCGAGTTCGACCTGCCGACCGATGCCGCCCAGCAGTATTCGATTCTCGAGCGGCAGTATCCCAACGTCCTGCTCGCGCACGATCGTACCGCCGCGCAGAGCGTCCAGGCGCTGCGCGACTCAGGAAAACTTCCGATCGCCGGGTCTCCCGTGGCCGACTGGCAGGCGACGGGGGTTCGCGTCGAACGGATGGGGGCCAACTACGTGCAGTATATCCCGCAGGAATTGTTGCTGGGGGGTTCGTCATCGCCGTTTTTCGCCCAGCAGCACTTTGAGTTCGAGCCGGCGGGACAGCGGCTGGAAATGATTGACGGCGCGTCAGACGAATTGCGGTGGTCGCTGCCATTGCGCTATCAGGCAGCCAGTGCCGACGGCGGAACAATCGTCGGTCGTGCCTCGGGGCACCTCTTGAGCATCTTGCATCGAGGGGTAGTTCACTGCCTCTCGCCGGTTGAACGCCGCGTGCTGTGGACTCGTCCGCTGGATGCCCGCGTCGCCAATCTCGGGTACTCGAATCGCAACATCAACCCGCTCCAGCCGATGCAGGCGTCGATCAATCTCGCCAGTCGTCAAATGTACCAGCAGAACATGGGAGGGGGCAGCGGGCCGCTGGCCATCGCCAACGATGCGTACGTCTGTTGCCAGGGTCGGCGGAACATCACCGTGTTCGACGCCCGCACGGGCGACCCGCGCTGGACGTACACCGGCATTCGCAGCGGGTCAATCATTTTCGGCGGTCGCGACGTGATTTACGTGCGACCGGCTGACGGGCAAAGCGGCTTGGCGCTGCGCGCCGCCGACGGCAAGCGGCTCGAACTGGCCAACCTCAACGACACTCTGGCCAAGGCCGTCCACTCGGTCGGCGATCGATTCGTGCTCTCGTCGACCAACGGCGGAAAAACCGCCTTGCGCCTGTTCGACCCCCTGACGCAGTCCGACCTGTGGAAGGTCGAACTCACAAAGGAGGCAGTCATGTCACCCCTCGAAAACGATCGCCTGGCGATCCTCGAAAAGATCCCCGAAGGGGGCCGCTTCGAGTTGCTCGACTTGCAGACGGGCGCTATGCAAATCCTGGGGACGCTGACGCCCGAAGAGATGAAGGGCCGCAACGAGTTATTCGCGCTGTCCGACAATCAAAACGTCTACTTGCTGGTCAACAAGGGGATGAATCAGAATTTCTGGTCCGAGCAGGTTCCGTTCGTCCGCGCCAACGGCACGGTGTTTGCCTTCGATCCGCAGCAGTCGAAACTCCGCTGGAAGCAGCAGGTGGCCGGCCAAAACCTGATGCTTGAGCGCCTCGACTACGCGCCGCTGTTGGTGTTTGCCTCTCGCAAATACGAACAGAAAGAAAAGCTCAGCTACTGGATGCTGCACCTGGTGGTCATCGACAAACTGTCGGGCGCCAAGCTGCTCGACGAAAAATCGGCGTCGCAGCCCGGCTTTCGCAGTGTGACCGTCAGCATCGCCGAGCGCTTCATCGAATTGCGCGGCTGGAGCGACCGCGTCCGCCTGTACCCGATCGAAAAATCGGCAACGGCGGGCGAGTCGGGCGGGTAAGCGCGAGGTATTCCGAGGCCGCGGCATTCTGCCGCGGTTGTCGTCGTCGCGAGATCTGACCCCGTAAAGCAAGCGTCCCCGCTTGCTCGGATCGGTGGTTGGCTACGTCGGACGACTGTTGCAGCCCGAGATTTTCATTTCAGATCTCCCAGTATTTATCTGTTCGCGTCGAAGCCAGTCCTCAATTTCAACAGGCTGCCGGGCCATCGCTCGATCATTACGCCAACCCGCGGCTCTTCAGTTCGGATAGCACGTTATGCACGATCGCGTCGATCTCGGTACGGTCGACCGGGGGGCTGTTCGAGACCGGGCAGCCTCCGACCGGCTGGTCGGTAAACCCCTGGGCCGCCAGCATGCATTGCAGCGTCTTGCTGAGGGAGACCAAATCGGTTTGCTGCTCGGACGACAGCGGTTGCCGGCCGGCGCCCATGTTGAAGCCGCGTAGGTTGACCGCCTCGCGGAAGCCTTCCGGAAACTCGGCAGAAAAGAGCATCGCGTCGAACAGCGTCACCAGGTCGTATTGCACCGCTCGGGCCTCGTCGAGCCGATTGGCCAGCGTCAGGTCATACAGTTTGCGAGTGATTTCGGGGACGACTCCCGACGTGGCGTTGGTCCCGCCATCGCAGCCGATCAACAGCAGCGGCATCAGGGCCGCATCCCAGCCGGTGAGAAAACTGAACTCGGGCCGATTGGGGCGGACCGCCTGAATCATGCGAATCATGTGCGGGATATCGCCCGACGAATCCTTGATGGCGACGACCTTTTCGAAATTGTCGGCGAGCCGCCGGACGGTCGGCACGTCAATCGGACTGGCGAACATCGGGATATTGTAAAGCGTGACGTCGATCGGCGTGTTCTTTCCGATTTCGGCGAAATAGGCGTACACCGAAGCCGGGCTCAGCTTGTAATAAAATGGAGCCACGATCGCGACCGCGCGCACTCCCAGGCTGTGATAGTACTCGCAGGCATTGATCGTCTCGCGGACATTGGCTTCGGCCGCACCGGCCAGAATCGGAACCCGGCCGCGCGTCTGGTCGGCAACGATCTCGATGATTCGCCGTCGTTCTTCCACCGTAAAGCGCGTGAACTCGCCGGTCGAACCGTTGGGATATAGCCCATGCACGCCGCGCTCGATCAGCCAGTCGACATAGCGGCGAAGTTCCGACTCGTTGATCTCGCCGCGGGCGTCGAGGGGCACGAGGTTGGGCGTGAAAATTCCGGTCAATCGCGAAGAAGCAGACATTCTCGATGTCCCTGAAATGTTACGGAAATGCGGGTTGTTACGGAAACGCGGGTTCATCCCGGGTCGCGTCAGAAGTAAGCGTAGACCGTGGCCGACCATGAACCGCGCGGAAGGCACGTTGGCGGGTCCGAAATGTTAACGCCCCTTGCCCAATATGCCAACGACACCGATCGTGCAAAACATCACCGGCAAAATGACTGTGCGATCGTCGGAGCGATCGCGACGGTCACGCCGATCGTGTCGGCGATGTCGCCAATCACGTGGCAGCCGGCGGTTCGGCCGGCCATGCCACGCGGAACACGGCGCCACCGGTCGGGGGAGATTCGACCGTGATCCGGCCGCCGTGCCCGGTCACGATCCGCCAGGCTTTCGACAGGCCGAACCCCAGGCCCCGCCCCGCCTGGCGACCCGAATAGAAGGGGTCGAACAGGTGCTCGCGATCCTGGGCCGACAATCCGCGGCCGTTATCGCTGACCTGCAGAACAGCCCACCGCCGATTGTTGTCGAGTTCGGCCCGGGCCGACAGCGTAATTTGCCCGCGATCGGCGATCGCCTCGAGGCTGTTTTTGACGAGTGCGCCCACGGCGACGCGCAATTGCACCGGGTCGGCATAAATCGGCACGGGGCCTGCCGCATCAATTCCCAACCGGCATCCAGCCGCCGCCGCTTCTGCCGAGAACTTTTCGGCCACTTCACGGCAGACTTCGACCAGTTCCTGAGACACCGGCTTGGGCAGGGGAGGCCGGGCGAACAGCATCACATCGCCGATCATGTCGCGAATGCGATAGGCCTGACCGCCGATCGTCGACAGTGCCTGGCGGCGATCGGGATCGGTTTCCCGGGCGAGCAACTGCTGGACGTAACCCACAATCGTCGCCACGGGGTTATTGATCTCATGCCCCGCGCCGGCTGCGAATTCGGCGAGTGACCGCAACTTGGCGGCTTCGAGTTCGCGTTGGAATTCGGGGGAATGGGAATCCATGATCCGGCCTTCAGCCACGACAAAAGGGAAACCACGGATTGCACGGATGACATAGATGGCACGGATACGCCGACAATTCAGAAAAACTTTGATTGATGAAGTAACGTATCCAAGGTTTCTTCATCTGTGCAATCAGTGGTTCAATTTTTTCAGTCGCACCAAAGACGTGTGACAATGCAAACGCCCGGCTGCGCAGGCAGCCGGGCGCGATGCAACGTATTGCCACTGGCTATCGAGTGGCGAGCGGCTCGACATCGAGTTGTTTGCACATGACTTCGACCAAATGGTCAACCTCGAACGGCTTCTGCAGAAACTCGTTCGCGCCTGAAGCCAGCAGGTCGGCAATTTTGTCCTCTTCAACCATCCCGCTGATGCAGATAATCCGCACGTCGGTGAAGGCGGGATCGCTGCGAATCCGCTGGCAGACGTCTTTGCCGTTGATGTCGGGGAGCATCACGTCCAGGACCACCACGTCGGGACGGTACTCGCGAACCAACATCCCGGCATCGAACCCGTTATTGGCCACCCGGACTTCGAATCGGCCGTCGGATTCGAGATGGTCGCGAATCAGTTCGACCAGTTCGACGTCGTCGTCGACCACCAGCGCCTTGCGCTTCCCGCTTTCCAGGGCGTCGGTCGGGATGCCGTTTTCTTTCATGAACCGGTACAGAATGTCTCTGGGAATTCGCCGAAACTTCGAGCCGGGAACCCGAAATCCCTTGAGTTGCCCCGAGTCGAAGCAGCGAATGATCGTCTGCTGGCTGACCTTGCAGATGCGGGCCGCCTCACCCGTGGTATAGACCGTTTTCATGTTGCTCATAGAACTTCCCTTTCCTTTCGACGACCGAAACGGAGGCCGATGTGCTCAAAACCCCACATTCTGCACTAGATGCACAGCCGCATGAGGTTTCTTCCCTGGCACGACAACAGGGCGCTTGGCGAGCTGTTTGATCACTACCCTACATGGTTGAAAACAGTGATTGACATTACCAATCTTGCCGCAGGTACCGATTATATCCATTCTGCGAAATTGGTCAATATACGTTATTCTCGCCATCCCCCGGAAGGCACAAGAATCCCTAAACTCTGAGGATCCTGCAATTTACAGCGCCAGACGCTGCGGCTCGCGGATGTAGAGCATCAGAATCGCGATATCGGCAGGAGTTATCCCGCTGATTCGGCTGGCCTGCCCCAAATTGCGGGGCTGGACGCGAGCCAGTTTCTGCTTCGCCTCGGCTCTCAGTTGCGCGATGGCGAAATAATCGAATTGGGCCGGAATCACTAACCCCTGAACCTGGTCTTGCCGCTCGATTTCCGACTGTTGCCGACGGATGTAGCCCGCATATTTGGCTTCGAGCGACAATTGCTGTCCCGCCAGGGGCGCGATGTCGAGGGCCGCGACCTCGGGACTAAGGCGGCACAAATCGGCCCAGCTCGTTTCCGAGCGCCGGAGAATCTGGCCGAGTGGGGCACCTTGGTGAAACCGGGTCTCGAGAACTGCGGCGCCGCGCGTCATCTCGGCCTCATGCTTTTGCAGCCGCTGCCAGCGCTCGGCCGAAACCGTACCGACTCGCCGACCCACAGGGGTCAACCGCCGATCGGCGTTGTCGTGGCGCAGCAGCAGCCGGTATTCGGCCCGCGACGTGAACATGCGATAAGGCTCATCGACCCCGCGAGTGACCAGATCGTCGATCAAGACCCCCAGATAGGCCTGACTGCGATCGAGCACAAAGGGGGGCTTCCCACCGATCTGCAGGGCGGCATTGATGCCAGCCCACAACCCCTGTCCTGCCGCTTCTTCGTAACCTGTAGTCCCGTTGATCTGGCCGGCAAAATACAACCCGGTCAGCCGCTTCGTTTCAAGAGTCGCGCTCAACTGCGTCGGCGGAGCGTAATCGTATTCAACCGCGTACCCAAACCGCATGATCTCGGCCCGCTCGAGACCGCGAATCGAATGAATCATTCGCTCTTGAACGTCGCGCGGCAAGCTCGTGGAAATGCCGTTGCAGTAGATCTCGAGCGTATTGCGGCCTTCCGGTTCCAGGAAAATCTGGTGCGATTCCTTGTCGGCAAAACGCACGACCTTATCTTCGATCGAAGGACAATACCGCGGACCGGTCGACTGGATCTGCCCACTGTACATCGGAGCCCGGTGCAAGTTGGCCCGAATCAGCTCATGCGCAGCCGCGTTGGTGCCGGTCAGCCAGCAGTCGAGCTGCGGCTGGTTGATCTGGTCGGTCAGAAACGAGAAGGGCTGCGGCTCGTCGTCGCCCGGCTGGATTTCAAGGGCCGAATAGTCAATCGTTCGCCCGTTGAGCCGCGCCGGTGTTCCGGTTTTGAACCGGGACAATTCGAACCCCAGCCCGGTCAGGGCCTGCGAGATTCCGCCGCTGGTCCCCTCTCCCGCGCGGCCGCCATAGGATTTGGCCTCACCTGTATGCATGATCGCCTGCAAGAACGTACCGGTCGTCAACACGACCGCGCGGGCCCGATAGATGGCATCGCCGCGCACGCGAACGCCCACAACCGCCTGCGCGTCGACCACCAGGCCCTCGACCTGTTCCTGCCGCAGTGTCAGGTTCTCCTGCCGCTCGACGGCGAATTTCATGTAGAACTGGTAGGCTTTTTTGTCGGCCTGTGCCCGGGGGCTGTGCATCGCCGGGCCTTTGCCGCGATTGAGCATGCGGAACTGAATGCCGGTGGCGTCGATGGCGCGTCCCATCTCGCCCCCCAGCGCGTCGATCTCGCGGACGATTTGCCCCTTGGCAATGCCGCCGATGGCGGGATTGCAGCTCATCGCGCCGACGGTGTCGCAGCTCATCGTCAGCAGCGCCGTGCGCGCGCCGATGCGTGCCGACGCCAGCGCGGCTTCGATGCCGGCATGCCCGGCGCCGACCACGACAACGTCAAAATCATACGCGGTCGAATGCGGCATAGGGCGCAATTTGTTCGATAGTGCCGACGAATCGTCCGCCACGCGCAACGCTTGCAACAAACTGGCCGACTTCCGATACTTCGGGCACGAAACGTATTGTTATCCAACCACCTTGACGAAGGGAATAGAAGCATGGCAGACATTCGCAAAGGAGCAGTCACGCTCAAGGGTGGCCCGGTCGATCTCGCCGGTCCGCAACTGAAGGCCGGCGACGTGGCCCCCGATTTTTCACTGCAGGGAGCCGACCTGAAAGACGTCACGCTGGCCACTTCCGCCGGAAAAGCGCGGATTATTGCCACGATTCCCTCGCTCGACACGCCGACCTGTCACAAGGAAACAAAGCTCTTCAACGACAAGGTCAAAGCCAATCCCAGCCTGCAGGTGCTGGTCGTGAGCATGGACCTGCCGTTCGGCCAGAAACGCTGGTGCGGTGCCGAAGGGGTCGAAAACGTCACCGCCCTGAGCAGCCATCGCTGCACCGAATTCGGGGAAAAATACGGCGTGCTGATCACGGGGGGCCCCCTCGATCGCTGCCTGGCCCGTGCGATTTTCGTCGTCGGCGCCGACAACAAGCTCAAGCACGTCGAATACGTGACGGAAATCGCCAACGAGCCCAACTACGACGCGGCCCTGGCAGCGGCGAAATAGCCGTCGAACGATGCGGGCAACCTGCCGGCACCCGGATTATTGATGTAGGGTGGGACCAGCACGCGCAGCGTGCGCAGGCCCACCATTCGGGTCGCTCGGCATCGGAACCCCCACGACAGACAACACGCAGCACGACCCTGATCGGCCCCGACGCCATCGGGGTCGTTGATTATTTCAATGACCCGCTTCAAGGCTGGAACGGGTGCCACGGCCAGTCCCGGCGCGCCGGGAGGAGTCGGCCGTGCGAGCTGAGACCAGCATGGTATCTCGCGACACGCTATCCCTAGCCCGCAAGCGGGTCGTTGAGGAGAAAAAAAGGTGTCGACCACCGTTGCTATGATCCAGTTGCCGTGCATGCATCCGATGTTCGACCGCCGCACAAATTGAGATTGACCTGCCGAGCCGCGTCACGGCAGAATTGTATGAGTGGGCCCTTTCTTCCCTTTAGCGTTCTATCCATATTCACCAGATTGCCCATTTTCTGGCGCGTGTCCAACGAGCCGTTGACCGGCAGCAATGTTTTCGCCGCTGTCCGAGTGACTCTTTTTTTCGCACCCCTGGAACATTAAAAACCCAAACAAAACGCGGAAAAACTGCGATTTTAGCGCC
>SIAF01000066.1 GCA_009691905.1 Planctomycetaceae bacterium
GGGCAAGGTCATGTCGTCGCCAGCTCGCTTGCCAAGCAATTCTTGCGCTCCCGAGCGCTCTCAAACGACTGCCGTACGATCCTTCCGCCGATCACCGCATTTTTCCAGTACCCGACTACGTTCGCAGCCTGAGTTCTGTCGGACACGTCTAGAAACTCACAACCCTAGATCAGGAGGTCTGAGCCTGCAAAACGCCCGCCGCGAGCAGCAGCAGACGCTCGCACGCATCCTGCGGTTCGGCGCCGACTCGGCCCTGGGGCGCGATTTCGGCCTGGCGTCGATTCGCACGCGGGACGATTTTCGCCGCCAGCTTCCGGTCGCCGGATTCGATCATTTCGCCCCGTACATCGAGCGCGTGGCGGCAGGCGAGACCACGGCCCTGTTCCCGCCGAACGAGACGCTGCTGACGTTCACGCAAACCAGCGCCACAACCGGCCGCGCTAAGATCCTTCCGATCACGAAGACCTGGTACCGATACTACGCGCGGGACTGGGATGTGTGGGGTGCCAAAGCGTATTCCGACCATCGCGACATGCTGGGGCTGCCCATTGTGAACCTATCGGGTCCCTGGACCATCGGGCGAACCACCGGGGGGTACAATATCGCCATCATGAGCGCGGTGATCGAGCGCTATCAGTCGCCGCTGGTTAAGATGCTCTATGCCGCTCCCGGCGAAATGAAGCAGATCGCCGACATCGACGCTCGGGGCTACTGCCTGATCCGAATGGCGGCCCACCGTCCCATTGGGCTGATCAGTACGGTCACCCCGCAGCAAATTCTGCAGGTCGCCGACTGGATAGGGCAATTTGGCCCTACGCTCATCCGCGATCTCGCACAGGGAACGCTTGATTCGCAGTTCGAGATTTCCCGTGCGGTGCGCGACCGGCTGGCCCCGCGGCTGCGCGTCAAGCACCCTGAACTGGCCCGCACGCTCGAGCGGGCGCTCTCGCAAAACGGCGTCCTGCGCCCCAAAGACATCTGGCGTCCGAAGCTGATCTCGTGCTGGCTGGGAGGCACGGTGGGGCCGACCTCGCGCCGCATTCCCGAATTGTTCGGCGATGTGCCGCTCCGCGACCAGGGGCTGCTCTCGACCGAAGGTCGCCACACCGTGCCGCTGGCCGATGGTGTGCCTTACGGTCCCTTGGCGATCGGCAGCAATTACTACGAATTCATTCCCGCCGACGAACAGGTCAGCCCCAGTTCGACCGTCTTCGAAGCCCACGAACTCGAAACCGACAAGCAGTATCGCATCATCATGACGACGCTGGGGGGGCTGTACCGCTATGACATCGGCGACATCGTCAAGTGCGTCGGCTATGCGGGTGAAACGCCGCTCATCGAATTCATCCAGAAGGACGGCAGTTACTGCGACCTGGTCGGCGAGAAACTCTCGGCGTTCACCGTCTGCCAGGCGGCAGAACGGGCGCAGGCAGCATCGGGACTGGCGATTTCGTGCTTCACGGTCGCGCCGCAGATCGTCGCCGGCAAGCGCCCGCGCTATGCCGTGATCGTTGAGACCCAGGAGGCCCCAGATCACGACAAAGCCGCCGCGTTTCTGCGTGCTTTCGATGCCGATCTGTGCGCCAACGTGTTGATCTATGGCGTCACCCGCAAAAACCGACTGCTCGAAACGCCCTGCCTGGTGCGAATTCCCCAGGGCGCATGGCGCGAGTACCGGACGGAAACCGTGGCCAAAAGCGGCGCGGGCGACAATCAGTACAAGCACAAGCCGCTCGTCGCCGATCCGGCGTTTCTTGACCGGCTGAGCGTCATCGATGTCTGGGAACTGGACAGCCACGGCCGGATCGAGTCAACGGATCGCCACGGCAACAATCCCGACCACAAAGCCGCATAAGGCGATCGCGGGATGTGAACTTACAGTGGCGGGTGGCGGGGTCAGCGCGATTGCAGTGATTCACAGCATCGCAGCGCGCAACCCTTCGCAGGAATTGCGGCATCCCGGAGCCGAATGACCAGCGATGGCCGCGTTCGATGGCCCTGCTGCGCGCAAGTCGTGCGACGACGTTATCCGCGCTTCGCCACCCCACGGGGCCATCGCTCGACCATCTTGCAAGTCGTGCGTAGACACACGTGAAGCCCGAGCCTGTGGATCACGCGGCAGCCACATGATTCTGCTCTGACCCCGCCACCCGACGCCTGTGCAAGCGCGTCGAGCGGCGCAACTGGTCTGGCAGTGGTCGGCTACTTGACCGGCTTGACCGAAGTGGCGCAAGGGCCTTTCTTGCCGGTCCCGACGGTGAACTCAACGAGATCACCTTCCTGCAGCGCGTCGAACGAGCCGACCTTAACCTCGGAATGGTGGAAGAACAAATCTCCCTGGTCGGCGGCAATGAATCCAAAGCCTTTGTCACTGACGATCTTCTTAATTTTACCCTGTGGCACTGCAGCACTCCAAAAGAATCTGATCGAAGGCTTGCCCGCCAAGCCCGGCAGACGACACACGTCCCGAATTGAACCGGAATTGCGTATCACTCCGCAAGTTTAAGCGGGTACGTTTTGTCATGAATCGTCACGACATCAGGAATCATACTGCGATCGACGGAAAAATGCGATGTTGAAGCGCATTCCGACCCGGGCCGCCCCCTGCTCCCCGCATTACGCCGCAGTTTCCCGGCGACGTTTGGCCACCTGACTGCGTCACTGCGGCGCGAGAATCGGCGAAAACGACGCTCGCGCAGGCGATGCTTTTGCCTCCAGCGTTTCGGGCAGTTCGCGGCACGCCAGGCCCAAACTGAAAGCTCCCAACCGGCACAAACGGACGCGCCCGGACCTCAAGCAAGGTGACAATACAGCAAAACTCGGCACAGTGTGTTGATTTCAGGGACACCGCCGGGTAGCATCAAGGCTGAGTGGCATCCCGCATATTCTCTCGAAAGACCGATCAATGGCGAAGAAGAGTGATTTTCGTGAAAACGTCATTGGCTTCCTCAAGACGGCACTGCACGAACTTCATCAGGCGTCGATGTACGCTCAGGGTGTCGATAACACACATGTAAAACAGCTCATCAACACCACGGAAAAGCTGAAAGAGCGCATTTCCGCCGAGATGGCCGAAGATCTGATTACGGGGCGTGCCGAAGCCAAACGGGCAGCCGCCGTCATGAAAGTCCGGCAGGAAACCGCCCTGGCCAATCGGACCAAAGCGAAGAAGAAGTAGCGCTGCCGCGCCGATCACGAGTGACGAAGAAACAGTGGGCTGACGCCCACCGCTCGCCAGGCAACAACGAGCCCGGTTCTGGTTCGATAGAATACCCCCGGTGCCCACCCTTGCGAGGAGTCATCCCGTGCCCCGGTTCTCCTGGACCTTCTGTCTGGCAATCGTCGTGAACGCTGCGGTCGTGTCGGCTGACGAAGCCTCACCCGCCGGCGCGAATCCCGACAAGGCCCCCTTCCCCTACGTTGTGGCCAAAGCCTTCCACATCCCCCCCGAAACCACCACCGAAGAGTCCGGCTATTTCTCACTGTGCGAGGGGCGAAACGGCAAGGTGTATGTCGGGACCGCCGCGTATGGGCGCAACTCGTTTCTGGTGGAGTTCAACCCCGCAACCGAGGCGCTGCGAATTGTCCTCGACACGCATACACTGGTCGGCCTGCCGCTGACACCCACGGGATACGCGGCGCAGTCCAAGCTTCACACCCGCAATTTCGTCGGCCCCTCGGGAAAGATCTACGTCGGCTCAAAGCAGGGGTACCCGTCGGCGGCTGAAAACGAGGCCGCCCAGCGCGGCGAACCGATTCCCGTCTATCAGGGCGGATACGTCATGGTTTACGACCCGGCGACCGACACCGCCGAAAACCTCGGCCGGCCGATGCCGCTCGACGACCGGCAAGTCGCCGCCGGAAAGAAAGAAGGCCAGGGGGTGATTGACGTCACCGCCGATGAGAAGCGCGGGCTGATTTACGTCATTACCTGTGAAGAGCAGCACTGGCTGCTGTACGACATGAAGACGAAGCAGTACCGCGAACTGGGTCCCATTCTGCGAGACCAGCCCAACACTCTGATCGACGCCCGCGGCCGCGGAACGGCGATCACCGCCGACTTCAAAATTGCCCGCTACGACCCGGCGACCGACAAGTTGGCCGTCGACTCGCTGCTGGTCGACGTCCGGCCGTTCGCCGAATTTGTGGGGGACGATCGAATCCATCCCGACTGGCGGATCACCCCCGACGGCAAGACCGCCTATTTGCAGTTGCTTAACGACCTGCGGATGTTTCGCGTCGATCTCGCCGGCGACATGGGGCTGCCGGTGATTGCCACCAACCTGGGTAACCGCATCGACGGCCAGCACCCCGACTCTCGCGGCTCGATCAGCATCGGGCCTGACGGCCGCGTCTACTCGGTCATTCGCATCGACAACACGACCGGTTTCGGCGGCGGATACCTGCACCATTTGATCCGGCATGACCCAACCAGCGGCGCGATGGACGACCTGGGCGTGCTGACCGTCAAGAACCCGAACTTTTTCGATTTCGCCGCGCCTCCCGCGAAAAACCCCGACGGCAGCGACCGACCGATCCACGGCTACCACACCCTTCCCGACGGCACGCTCACGCCGCTGCACGTGATCATGTCCCTCATCGCCGCCCGCGACGGCACATTGTACGCCACGACCATCTACCCCTTCACGCTGCTGAAAATTGAAACGGTCAAGGCCCAACGGGACGCGCGCTAAGCACGTGTAACAGGTCGGGTGGCGGGGTCAGAGCGACGCCTGCCGGAGAGCGCGTGTTGGCAATCTGGACTTGGCATAGTCTCGGCATTGTTGGAACCAAAGATCAAGCGATGGCACCGACGCGCGCAAGACTTTCAACTGCGTCACTCCTGTTTCGCCACCCCACGGGGCCATCGCTCGACCATCTTGCAAGTGCTGTCTCGCGACATTCGACGTCGGAGCCTGCGAGTGATGCCGTAGCCACACGCAATCGCTCTGACCCCGCCACCCAGTAGTGCGCACCCGCGCCCATCAGAAATACAGCGCCCAGATTCCTCCGAGGCCGATGATGGCCAGCAGAAACGTCACCGTGATGCTGACGGGCCACTGCGTCACCCCCAGGCTCTCGCCCCGCCGAAGTCGCCTCAGCGATTGCAAGTGCGAAACGCCGGCAATGACCATCGCGATAATCCCCAGGACGATCAGCGCCCCCCCCATGCGGATCGCCCCCTGATGCAGCCGCGCGGCTTCTGGGGTGGGCGACTTTTCCTGAAGCGACCGGAAGAACCCGACCATTCCGAACCCGAAACTCGAGATGGTCAGCGTGGTTCTGATCCAGGCGAGCGTCGTGCGGTCCAAGGCCAGTTGAGTTCGATACGCCGCCATCCCCGTCCGACTGCTTGCCATTTGCACTCGCGGGTCGTTGGCAACAGGTTCTTGACTCATGGGGCAACCTCGTGAAATTGAAACTCGCGGCGGACACGACAATGGGTGGCGGGGTCAGAGCGACGCCGACCGGACAGAGCGTGTTGTCAGTTTGGACTCGGTATAGTCTCGGCATTGTAGGAACCAAAGATCAAGCGATGGCCCCGTCGGGCGCATGATGTTCAACCACATCAGTCCCATTTCGCTATGCCACAGGGCCAGATGCAATCGCTGTTCCCCGCCGGCTTACCGTCAACGTCCCTTACCCCAAGCCGTGCGCTGCTCCACAAGTAAACCCGGTCGTGCCTGCTTTACCCGCTGGACTCCCGCATCGGTGACTTTCGTTCCCACTATGATCAGCCGCGTTAGTGCCGGATGTTCTACCAGCGTCTGCAAACCAGTGTTGGTGATCGCCGTCTGCGAAAGATCAAGGTGATATAGCTGAGACATGCCTTGCAAGTGCATCAAACCGGCGTCCGTCACGTGCGTCCTGTCAAGCGAAAGAGCTACCATGCCTGTCAATCCAGCAAGTCGGGCTACGCCCTTGTCTGTCACTCGAGTTCCTCCAAGGTCTAATAAAGTGAGACCGATCCGATCTGAGATCGTTGCCAGGCCGTCGTCTGAGACCTCCGTGTCGTTGAGCCAAAGGCCGGTCAGACTCGGCAGTTCCTTCAATTGCGCCAGTCCAGCATCAGTGACACTCGTTTTCCCGAGGAACAACCCCCTTAGCGACGGTAGTCCAGCCAGGTGTTGAAGCCCTGCATCGGTGATTGCCGATCCGTCCAGCGAGAGGGATTTGACTTCGGAAATCCGGGAGACATAACGCAGCGTCTCGTCTGTATGAGTTGAGTCCTTCAGGTGGACACTCTCCAGGTTGACAAGCGCGTATCCGACCGGTTCACCGAAAAGATTCACCACTCTGAGAGACGAAGTGGCGGGGGGCGTGAATCCAAAACTGCCGCCCCCTGCATGGATCTGGTGCACGGCATGTGCCCGCCCGCCGATGCGAACAAAAGCGACGACGCCAATGACCGCCAGGACGCCCAGGTAGACCCGGAGCGACACCAGAATCCGTACCCGCGGACGAAGAGGGTTTGGTGTCATGGAGCTGGGATTCGCCGCCTTCCGGATGCTGCGCCTGGCTGACTGGGTGATTTGTCAATACCCGCCAATCATACCCGATTCTGCGCATTGGTGAATGAGCGTAAATCCCAGTCCTCAGCCGCCCGTAGCCCTGGCATCCAGCCGCGTTCGTCGTGATGCGATGAACGGACAACGTTCTCGAAAGTTGCACACGCCATGCGAGCATGGCGGCGAAACAATTTGCCCTCGATCAGCGATCGAATGCAGCGGTTTTCTACCGTCCTGCGGTTGTCCTTGAATGTTTGCGCCGGGTGCGGCAAGATCACGTGGCGGCACATCGCGACTCGACAACGACCCGTCTGAACCGGTCCTGGCCGCGAGGCGGGTCAAATCCTGTCTTGTGACGATCTGTATTTCCCCACCATCGATCGAGGAGAAGCCCCGTGATGAATTTCCGACTGGCCCGCCGCGTGGCTCTCTTGCATCCGCTTGTGACCATCCGAATGTCGCTGCCGGCCGTGTTGCTCGTGGGGCTGTTAAGCGGCATGCTTGCGGCCGACGAAAAGGCGACCACTTTGACCAAGCCCGCCGGATCAGCGGCGGCGGCCGGAAAGCTGTTTTTACGTCCGGCAGACGACGCCCAAACGGCGAGCCGCATCGTTGTCGGCGAAGGGGACGCGCAGATTCCACTGGTGGTGGTTCGCGGGACGCCCTATGAAATGGGCCGGCAGCTTGGGGAGGCGATGCGGGCCGAAATGGAGCAGTTCATCCCCGCTGCGATGAAGGGGATCACGCGCGAGCTGAACGTTTCTCTGGATGACCTGCACGAAGTCTGGGGCCGCTCGGCCGCGTATGCCGACGATCGCGTCGAGCAGGAACTGGCCGGTTTGGCCGATGGTTCGGGCCTGCCCCTGTCGCTGCTGCAAGCGGTGCATGCCGTGCCGCTGCTGATGCCCTATTCGTGCAGCAGCATCGCGGCGTGGGGCGAGGCAACCGAAGACGGGCACCTGTATCAGACCCGCAATCTCGACTGGAGCCTTGAAGTCAAAGCCCACGAATTTCCGGTCGTGGTCGTGTATGTTCCCGACCGCGGCATTCCGCACGTCGTCCCCACCTTCGCCGGTATGATCGGCGCGCATACAGGAATGAACGCCAAGGGGATCGCGCTGGCTGAAATGGGGGACGCCTCGAAGAAGGAGATGCCCTATCAGGTGCACTCGCCGCATTTCACGGTTTTCTTCCGCACGATGCTGTACGACGCCGATTCGTTGAGCCACGCACTGGAAATCTTCCGCGATCAGCCGCTGACCAAGCGTTATCATTTCGTGTTCGGCGACGGTCAGACCGAACAGCGGGCGGTCAAGATTCGCGCCCATTCGCCCGAGCCGGCCGACCGCCGCGTGGCGATCTGGAAGGACAACGACCCGACCGATGAATTTGCTCCCAACGTCATGTCGTGCGTCGTCTACAACGACGAAGGCCGCGGCGCGTTTCCGAAACTCAAGACCCAGTTCGGGCAATTGAACGGCGAAAAACTGGTCCAACTCGCGAATCAGATTCCGATCAAGGGGGGCAACGTCGAGAACGTCGTGTACGACGCCACCGCCCTGAGAATGTGGGTCTCGTACGCCAAAGGGGACAAGGAAGCGTATCAGCGGCCGTATGTGTATATCGATTTGCAAACCCTCGACGCCGACCGCGACGGCACACCGGATTTGAAATGACGACGACCTGCACCTACGACGATCTGGCCGGAATGATCGACCATTCGTTGCTGCATCCGACGAAAACTCGGGACAGGGGAATACTGAAATCGATTACGCCACCGCCGGCTCGCGTCCCTCGTCGGGGTCGATCCACCACCACAGTACGGCCCCAAACAGGCACAGGACACTGGCCAACCCCAAGCCATACTGCCAGCCGAAATACTCGCTAAACAGCGGCGTGATGTAGGGGGCCGGAATTCCGCCGGCGTTGCCTCCCGCATTGAGGATGGCCGCCGACAGCCCGCCCCGTTCTCGTCCCAATTCGATCCCCGTCAGCCAGAACGACGCTTCGCTGGCACCGAGTGCGTACATGGCCAATGCGAAGCAGGTCACAACCCACACCGGCTGACTCCCAAAAATACCCATGATCAACAGCAGGGCGCTGGCGATCATTCCGCAAACCGGTGCAATCGCCCGGCCGCGCCGGACGCCAAAACGCGATTGCATGCGATCGGCAATCCAACCGCCGCACAACATGCCGGCCGCCATCGCCAGCGTCACAATCGTCGCGTACAGCCGTCCGTCCGTCTTGCCTAATTCCAACACCTTGTCGAAGTAATGCTGCATCCAGTAAAAAAACAGGTATTGAAAGTAGCTGACGGTCGCATAGCTGATCGAGAGCAGCACCAGGCTGCGATTGCGAAGCATCCAGAAAATGGGTCCGTACAACCCCCGGGCTGTGTCCGAGCGCGGTGCTACATGCTCATGCGGCTGGCGTCCCAGCGACGAGCCTGTCCCGTTTTCGTTCGAATCGTCCTGTAGGTTGACAGGGCAAGAAGGATCTCCCGCTTCAATCAACGCCCGCTCGGCCGCATTGACGCCCCGGTGCTGGCCCGGGTGATCGGTGCCGTAGGCCGACCAAACAATTGTCAGCATGAGCGTCGCGACGCCACCCACCAGGAATGCCGACGGCCAACCGAGGTAGTCCGAGAGTATGCCGAAAATAAAGTAAGTTGATGCGATGCCGATGACCGCGGCAGCAGTCACCAGGCTGTTGGCGACCCCGCGGGTCTGATTTGGAATCCAAAATGAAACGGCCCGAGCCGCGCCCGGATGCATGGGGGCACTGATGACCCCCAGCACGGCGCGAATCGAGTATAAAACCACCAGGATGCTGCCCGCCGTCGCGAAGCTCGTCAAACCGGTCAAGGGGACAACGAGCGCCGTCCCGAACCCCAGAAACATGAGCGATTTTTTCGGGCCGAACCGGTCGATCAGCCAGCCCCCCGGGATCATGCACAGCGTATAGACGACAAGATATGCAGTGTAGACCTTGCCCAACTCGGCTTCGGTGAGGGAGAACTCCTTCATCAGGTGCTCGGTGCCGGCCACTGAGATGCTGATGCGGTTGAAGTGCACCAAACCTGCATAGGCCATCAGCAGCGCCAGGATCCGCCAGCGCACGTTGGTCGGCGCATCGTCCCTCACATCAATCGCCAACCCGCTGCAGGCTGTGCCGAGGTCATCCATCAGGGTGCCTTTTCGATGGTCGAGTGGTTTCGCACGAGTCGCGTGTCGGGGAACAGCTTAGCAAACTCGGCCCGAAAGGGGATCAACTCCCGTAGGTCAGCCTTTCGAGGCTGACAGCGACGGGAATGTCGTCGTTGAAAGCGAGCCGGTGGGTTTACCCCACCGGTTTGACAGCCCGGTGGGGTAAACCCACCGGCTCGCGCCGTCATGCTCGATAGCCTGACCTACGCCTTCGAACGCTCTCGCATTAGAATACATGACATGTCCAAACACGATTTTTCTGCCGAAGAATTCGGCAGCCGCCGGGCGCGCGTGCGAGAGGCGATCGGCCAAGCCGGACTCGACTGGTTGCTGGTCTTCCACCCGGTGTCGATCCACTGGCTGACCGGGTCCGACGCCAAGAGCTATCAGGAGTTTCAATGCCTGCTGATCTCGGCGAAGCCCGGCCCGGTCTGCGTGCTGACGCGCGACGGCGAACGCCACGAATTTCGCGACGAGGCCCTCGTCGACCAGCTTTCAACATGGGGAGGGGGCGAACCAGAAGATCCGGTGGCTGCGTTCGAGCGGCTCGCCGCGTCGCTTGAACTGCACCGCGCGCGGGTCGGGATGGAAGTCCCCGCCTACTATCTCCATCCGCACCACTATGTGCGGGTCAAACAACTGCTGGCGGGCGCGCTCGTGGCCGAGCCGACCAACCTGATTCACGATCTCAAGCTGGTGAAATCGCCAGCGGAACTGGCGTACATCCGTGAGGCCAGCCGCATCGCCGATACGGCCATGTCGGTCTTTCGCGACTCTCTGGCGACAGGTCGCAGTGAACTCGAGGTGGCGGGCAAGGTTTACGAATCGCTGCTGTCATCGGGCAGCGGGCTGGCGGCAAGCCCCATCAATCTCGTCTCGGGCGAGCGGTCGTGCTTCAGCCACGGCGCACCGACGCAGCGCCGGCTGCGGCGAGGAGATTTCGGCAACGTCGAATATGGCTCGGCCTACAAGCGATATACCGCCACCATCGGACGGCAGTTCAGCATCGGCAAGCCCACACCCGCCATGATCCGAATGTACGATCTCGTCCGCCGCGCCGCCGATGCTCAAATCGCCGCGATTCGCGCGGGCGTCCTCGCCGTGATTCCCCACGAAGCCGCAAAGAAAATGATTGCCGACGCCGGCTACGATCACTGTCGCGTCCACACTTCGGGCTACGGTCTGGCGCCCGGCTTTCCGCCGACGTGGGGCGAACCGCTGCACATGATCGGCGGGAGCACGTACACGCTCGAAGCCGGCATGGTGGTCTCGGTCGAGCCGCCGATATTTGACGGCGACCAGCGTCTTGGCGCCCGCCTGATTGACAACGTGCTGATAACCCAACATGGTGCCGAACTGCTTTCACAATTCAGCCGCGATCTGATCGTGATTGAATGACATGCGAGCGGGGGGCGTAAGCCCCCTGAAGGTCACTTCGCTTGCGGTGCCGCATCGTTTCCTTTGTGAGTCCACTTCGTCTGTTTTGCCGCCATTCCCGCAGCCAGTGGAGAGTGATCGTGTTTGACCGCATCGCCGACGGACGCACCGACCTGGTCTTCGATCATGTCGCCCAGGGGCATCCCTCCGACGCACGGGATACCGGCGGCGTCAGCCTCGTGCAATGGTGCGCCTATTACGGCGACGTCAGCGCCATCCGGTTTTTGTGCGCTCACGGAGCCGCGCTGGGTGCGTTGGGCGACAACCTCGATTTGAACGGCGCAGCGTTCCACGGGCATTGGCAACTGTGCCAGTTCCTGATCGAGAATGGCGCCGATGTCAATCGTGCTCTTCCCGAAAGCGGCGAAACGCCGCTACATGCCGCCACCTGCCATGCCGATCGCCCGGCATATGACCACGTCGTCCGGGTGTTGCTCGCCCACGGCGCCAACCCGAACTGCGTCACGAAAGCGAGTGCAGTAACCGGCTCATTCATGCGCGACTGCCGAACGAAAGGCGAAACCCCCCTGCACCGTGCCGCCGCTTTCGGCACCGAACAAACGATCGACCTGCTGCTGGAGGCGGGGGCCGTCATCGACGCCCAGGACATGTCGGGAGATACTCCCCTGACCTGGGCGAGCTGGCACCTGCGGCCCGGCTCGATTCTCAGGAAACTATGCTACGGTCCCCATCAAATCCGCGCGACGTTCCGCGGGACCAGCGATCACGGGCGGAACTGGGGCAACGGCATGGAAATCAACCTGTTGGGAAAGCCGCACGACGCACCACGCCGCGTGTAGCGGCACGGCCGACGGGCGCAGGGCTTCATTCTCAATGCCGGTCGTCCGGCAGCCGTTCGTTCCGTAGTTTGACGCTGCGGGCCAGATAGTCACGCAGCGTCTCCAGCCGAAACTCGGACGCGACGGTTGCCACCGGCAAGTCGGGCCGCCGGGTCGACATCAGGAAATAGCCTTCCGGCTCGAACACCTCAATCTCGACATCGGGGCCATACTTCTCTCGCATGGCCGGAAAACGCAACTGGTTGTCGTCCAGGTGATACAGTTCGCGGTTGATGTTGATCTGGGCGACCGCCCAAGGGGGCTGCAGGTTCTGCCGGACCTTCAGGGAGTCCGTACCGCGGCGGTCAAGAAACCGGCCCGTCATGTCAATGACGGCGCTTTCGGCAACGTAGGCGACCGCGATGCTGAAGCCATACCGCAGCGCCCAGTGCTGCAGAAGGCTTCCGCCCCAGTACATCGAAGGCCAGAAAACCAGTTGAGCCTTTTGTCGCTCTAACTCGGCCGCGACGTTGTCGAAATTCGCATCGAAGCAGACGGCCGCTCCGACCCGCACACCGTCGCAATCGCCGACGGGGATGTCGCGCCCGGGACTGATGCCGGCCTCCAATTCACCGATCGTCGGGTAATTCTTGCGATAGACGAGAACCAGGTTGCCTCGGCGATCGACGATCGGCGCCGAATTGAAAAATCGCGTGCCTTGCCGCTCGATGAACGGGGCGACGAGGGCCACGTTGAACTCGCGCGCGATCTTGCCGACTTCGGCGAAGTAAGGTTCGAGTTCCGGCGCAGACTCGATTCCTTTCTCGAAACCGTTCGCGATGCAGGAACAGACCTCAGGATAACAGATGAAGTCGGGCCGATCGTGCATCACTTTCGCAGTCATTTCCCGCAGCGCAGCAAGATTGACCCCTTCCCGCCGATGGTCATGGAACGGCGGTGTGTAGCTGACCGCCGCCACGCGGACAAAGCACTTGTTTTCGGCAGCCGGAGCGGCCGCGGCCGGTCGGGCCAGCGTGAGAACTCCTGCCGCAGCGCCGACAGCTCCGAGGACTTGTCGACGGTTGATCGCGGGTCCGGCTGAAGCGGGTGACGAGTGATCCTCTGGCATCGTGCAAACTCCCAATCTTTCTAAACGCGGAAAGTAAAGTAAGGTGAGGCTCGACCCGAGCAGATCGTGCCATCGCGCCGATCGTCCCGTGACGCGGCCCGGATGTTGGCCGAACTCGGTTCACCCAGTATACTGATAAACGACGGTTGATAAGTCATCCGCGTCGTAATTACCCACGAATGCCGCCGGGTGATGCGACAGCGACGCATCGCGACAATGGGGCGGAGTGTCATTCGGATCGGAGTTTGAATGTTGAATGAGGCGTCTCCCCAACGATTGGCCACGCGTCCGGACACGCACCCGAAACACCACGGCATTGCCGGCCTTGCGCTGGCCGCGGTCGTGCTGGCCGCTTTGCAAACCGTGTCTGCGGGTGAGCCGATCAGTTTCAATCGCGATGTGCGACCGATCCTCGCCGAGCATTGTTGGCGATGCCACGGACTCGACGAGAAAGCTCGTCGCTCGGGCCTGCGGCTGGATGATCGCGAACTGGCCCTGCGGCGGGCCGATTCGGGCGTGGCGGCCATCGTGCCCGGCAAGCCGGACGAAAGTGAGTTGATCGAGCGGATCTCATCGGACGACGAGCAACTTCGGATGCCGCCGATTGGCTCGCCGCGCCGGCTCTCGGAAAAAGAAACCCGAGTTCTGCGGCAATGGATTGCGGAAGGGGCACAGTACCAGCGGCATTGGGCGTTTGAGCCCCTGGTCAAACCGGCTGTGCCGTTCACGGACGGCGCGACAAATCCGATCGATGCCTTCGTCGCGGTCACCCTCCAGGAACAGGGACTGGAGTTTGCCTTGGAAGCCGATCGGGAAACGCTGCTCCGCCGAATCAGTTTCGACCTGACGGGTCTCCCCCCCGCACTCGACGATCTGACCCGCGCCGAAAGCGAACCCTATGAGCAAACGGTCGACCGGTTGTTGAGTTCACCGCACTTCGGGGAGCGCATGGCGGTCGACTGGCTGGACGCGGCGCGGTTTGCCGACACCGACGGCTATTTCGGCGACAAACCGCGACAAATGTGGCTCTGGCGGGATTGGGTTATTGACGCCTTAAACCGCAACATGCCGTTCGATCAGTTCACGATCGAGCAACTCGCCGGAGATTTGCTGCCCGATCGCACGATCAGCCAGGTGATCGCCACGGGCTTTAACCGCAACCACATGTCGAACAACGAGACCGGCATCATCGACGAAGAGTATCGCGTCGAATACGTGATTGATCGCGTTGACACGACGATGTCGACGTGGCTGGGACTGACGGTGGGTTGTGCCCAATGCCACGACCACAAGTACGACCCGATCTCGCAACGCGAGTACTACCAGCTTTTCGCATTCTTCAACAATGTGTCCGAAAACGGCCTGCTCGTCGGCCAGGATCCACCGCCGCGCATTTCCGTGCCGACCGAAATGCAGCAACGCCAACTGAACGAGCGTGCGGCTGCGACTACCGACGCCGTGAAAGCCTTCGAGCCGTTGAAGGCAACAGCCGCGAGCGAGCTCGCGATGAGGGAAACCGATGTCGAGCGCGCGCTGCCGTCTGCACCAGCAGAGTCGATCGTGCTGCACACGTCGTTCGACGGCCTCCTCGACGATCGAATCCGTCACATCGGGACGACGTTGCAGCAGGCGCCGGGCATTCGCTCTCAGGCGGCCAAATTCGACGCCACACAACACCTGGAGTGCCACCTGCCCGAGTTCTCGGCCGACGGCCTGTGGACCATCGGATTCTGGCTCGTTCCCGATGGCTCCCTGAGCTGTCCCGTCTCGAAGATCGAGCCGCACGGCGACCGCCGGGGGATCGAGGTGCTGTGGCAGAAGGGACGCCTCGTCGTGAACCTCGTTCATCGCTGGGGTGCCAGTGCCATCGAAGTGGCAACGCGCGAGCCGACCATTTCCAAACAATGGCATCAGGTGGTCGTCAGCTATGACGGCTCACAGACAGCGCGCGGGCTGCGGGTGTTTGTCGATGGCGCGAACGCTCCCGTTGATGTGCGCCGCGATTCGTTGACCGGGACTGTGGCGACCGATCAGCCGCTGCGGATCGGGCGCCGCGATGAGGGATTGGGGTTTTACGGCCTGCTCGACGAGCTGCGCATCGTCTCACGGGAGGTTCCAAGCGACGACGCGGCGAACTGGTTTCGGGGTGAGCGTATTCGCGGCATTCTTGAGGTCGCGACCGGTCAACGCAGTGCCCGTGACGCCGAGATTCTACTCGACGACTACATCGACCGAACCCCGGATCAGGGCTGTCGCGATGCGCGAGACGCGGTGCGGCACGCCCGGCAAGCGGAGCAGGAAATGCGAGCCTCCATCCCGTTGGCGCTTGTCATGGAAGAGCTGTCGCCCCCCCGGCAGACACACCTGTTGGAACGCGGCCAGTACGACAAACCGGGCGAGGTCGTCGAGCCGGGTACTCCGGCGGCGCTGTCCGCCTGGCCTGACGGCGAGTCGCGCAACCGGCTGGGCTTCGCCCGCTGGCTTGTCGCACGCGACAACCCGCTCACCGCGCGGGTGGCGGTGAACCGCCTGTGGAGAGGGTGCTTCGGCGAAGGGCTTGTGCGGACGATGAACGACTTCGGCACTAAGGGCGAGTCGCCGACGCATCCGGCGTTGCTCGACTATCTGGCCGCGACGTTCCGCGACGGCGGTTGGGACGTCAAGGGCTTATTGCGATTGATCGTCACGTCGCGCGCGTATCGCCAGAATTCGCGGTTCGCCGTTCGCGAGACCGAGGTGATCGACCCTGAAAATCGCTGGCTGTCGCGCGGACCGAGCTTTCGCCTGCCGATGGAGATGATTCGCGATCAGGCCCTGGCGGTGTCGGGGCGATTGGTCCCGCGCATCGGGGGACCGAGTGTCAAACCTTTCCAGCCTCCCGGTCTGTGGGAAGACGTGTCGTACAATGCCGAGGAGAGCTATGAGCCGGATCAGGGGGCAGGGTTGTCACGACGCAGCTTGTACACGTTTGTGAAACGTCAGGCCCCTCCGCCGGCGCTGCTTCTGTTCGATGGTCCGACGCGCGAGAAGTGCACCCTGCGCCGGCCCCGCACGAACACGCCGCTCCAGGCACTCTTGCTGCTGAACGACCAGACGTACATCGAGGCCGCGCATCAGGTGGCACTGACGACTCTGGCTGCACAACCCAATGACGCGAATCGCCTGCCCCATCTTTACCGAAGTGTGCTCTCGCGCGCTCCCGCCGCCGACGAACTGCGACATCTCACGGGTCTGCTCGAGCGGCTTCGGCAACGCTTCGCGGTGAATCTTGACGCCGCAGGGCAGCTTCTCTCGGTCGGCGCGACCGAACCAAACGATCAGTTCGAACCGGCCGAATTGGCGGCATGGACCGTCTTAGCGCATACGGTCTTGAATCTCGACGAGGCGGTGATGCGACGATGACCAGCTTCCGGGAATTGATCAGTCGGCCCCTGACGGCGCGTGAGTCGCCCGTGTTCGGGACCGCCGACGCTTGGCGCGAGTCGCCCACGGCGATGCTCTCGCGCCGGGCATTCGTGCGGCAGAGCGGCGTGGGCAGCATGGCTCTCGCCGCGTTGCTCCAAGGCTCGGATCAGGCCGCAGGCGGCGCGCATCTGGCCCCCAAAGCTCGGCGCATCATTTACCTGTTCATGCACGGTGGGCCGTCGCAACTGGATCTGTTCGATCATAAGCCCGGCCTCAAGGAACTCCACGGACAGGAACTGCCGGCGTCGGTGCGGGGCACCCAGCGGCTCACCGGAATGACCAGCGGCCAGAAGTCGCTGCCCGTCACGTCGTCTATTTTTCAGTTTGCGCGGCACGGGCAGAGCGGCGCCATGGTGTCTGAGCTCTTGCCGCACACAGCGAGCATCGTCGACGACCTGTGCATCATCCGCTCGATGCACACCGAGGCGATCAATCATGATCCGGCGGTGACGCTGATGCAGACGGGGCACCAGCAGGCGGGCCGGCCGAGTTTCGGCGCCTGGGCCAGTTATGGCCTGGGGAGCGAAAACAGCAATCTGCCCGCATTCGTCGTCTTGATCTCACGCGGCAGCGCCGCCCGCCCGGCCGACCCGTTGTATGCGCGGCTCTGGGGCTCGGGCTTTCTGCCGTCGAATCACCAGGGCGTTTCGTTCCGCGGCGGCCCGGATCGCGTGTTGTATCTGGCCAACCCGCCCGGCATCGACCCCACGACGCGCCGCGATCAACTCGACGTCATCGCCGGCCTGAACGAGATGCAACGGACACGAGAACGCGATCCCGAGATCGCGACGCGCATCGCGCAGTACGAGATGGCCTTCCGCATGCAAAGCTCGGTTCCCGAACTGACCGACCTGAGCGGCGAAACGCCGGCCACGTTTGAGGCCTACGGTCCGCAAGCCAGCCAGCCGGGAACTTTCGCAGCCAACTGTCTGCTCGCAAGGCGTATGGCCGAGCGCGGCGTGCGATTCATTCAACTCTACCACCGAGGGTGGGACCAGCACTACAACCTGCCCAGCGACCTGCGACTGCAGTGCCGCGATGTCGACCAGCCGGCTGCCGCCCTGATCGGCGACTTAAGACAGCGCGGGTTGCTCGACGAGACGCTCGTCGTCTGGGGGGGTGAGTTCGGCCGAACCACCTACAGCCAGGGCAAGCTGGAGCCGACGAATTATGGTCGCGACCACCATGGCGGGTGCTTCACGATGTGGCTGGCCGGCGGCGGCGTCAAGCCGGGGATAATTTACGGCGAGACCGACGACTTCTGCTATAACGTCGCGCGCGACCCGGTCCACGTGCATGACCTGAACGCCACGCTGCTGCACCTGATGGGAATCGACCACACGCGACTCACCTATCGCTTCCAGGGGCGCGACTACCGGCTGACCGATGTCTACGGCAGCCTGGTCAAAGACATCCTCGCGTGATCGGCCGGGGACGGCGCCCGCTTTCAGCCCCCCGTTCGACCATTCCCATTACGCAGGCGAACCACGCGCGAGCAAACATACCTTTGGGCAAAATCGTCCCTCACCGGGCACGGTCGGTTGCACTCTTCGCCCCCTCGGCGACGATCTCTCCCCGTGCCGTCATGCCCATCACCGAGAAAATCTGCTGACGCTTTCCGAGGTAGTCGGGCGAATCAAGGTCGCGGGGTCGCGGCAGGTCGACATCGACGATCGTGCGCACGGTCGCCGGGCGGCGGCTCATCACGACGACGCGGTCGGCCGAGTCATACGTGTAGCTGGTGCTGGCGTCCCGGCGCGCCGGGATAGACGAGATCGACCCGCTTGTTGCCGACCGTGTTCCCGCCCGACTGCCCCTGCTGCTTGACCTGCGTCATGCGGTCCAGCGCGTCGTAGGTCCCGGCGCGCCGGGATTGAGAAAATCGGCCGTGCCGGCCACGCTGGCAGAAAGCGACGTGCGGCGGTCGAGGTTGTCGTACCCGCTGGTCAAAATCACCCGCGGCACGTTCGGAGTCGTGTTATTGTCGACCTGCGTCACCCTTCCGGCCGCGTCGTACGTGTAGGCGTACGCGCTGTCGGCATCGCCCGCCGACGTCAGTTCGCCCGCCGCGTCGTAGGCGTAGCTGAGGGTCCTAATCGTCGTCCCGCCGCTCTTCCACAGTTCGGCGGTCAGCCGGTACAGCGTGTCGAACGTGAAATTCGTGACCCGCCCGTTGCGGTCGGTCTGGCCGGTGACGTTGCTCACCGCGTCGTAAACGTAACTCCGCACGGCACTCAGGGCGTTGGTCTCGCTGGTGAGGCGGCTACATCAATTAACTGGACTTGTCGAAGGACCTGTCACCACTTCCCCGTCTTTCGCTCATACATCGGCACACTATTTGGCGCATCATACTACGTATTCGATTCCACCAACAAAGAGCGTGTAAGCCTCGTACATTGGATCGTTGGCGTAGACAACAAGAGCGTCGCCGTTGGAAAAGCGCAAGTGGAGAGTACCGTCCACTTCGCACGTAACACCAGTTGCGGGACAGCCGAGAACGCGAATCAGACATGACTCGTTAAGAGGAAACTCATTCACATGCAATACGTCAAGACAATCCTCAAAACCAAATCTAAATGGTGCGGAAAATGATAGACGATTTCCATTTTCAAACCGGAAGTGGATTGTGTACTTTCCAAATGAAATACATTCTACAACACCTTGCGTCAGTTGTTGAATCACATCGCTTGGTGGTGGTGGGTACATATCAGTTGTCGAAGGGGCCGGTGTCGCCATCTGGGAATTCAACGTGCGTATCGGGATGAGGCCCAGGCTTCATGGTCCGTGGGTCCAGCCTCTGCCATCCCTGGCCATCCCATTTTTCGAGTTTCCAATAACCGTTCGGATATTGTTGTGTTGGCGCTCCTCTAAATAGTCTTACTCCCGCTGGAATGTCTGCCGGCGGCACTTGGGCTGGATTCGTCGGTGGCTGAAATTTCGGCGACGGCTTTGGTCCACCAGAACTGCAGCTATCATTGTGCGCTAGCGCTCCGAGCCGCGACACATGATACACATGATCGCCTTCGACAGTCAGATTATACACACGATGGATGCCGGGAACCGCCGTGCGGTCGGCAACCGTCAAGGGGCCGGAATAGCCGCGTACCTGCTCGCCATGGTACAGGTCGCGTGACGCGATCCAGTCGTGCCGATCTTCGCTGTAAAACCGGTGGATCCCGGTTGCACGGACGAGTTCCGAACGCCCGAATTCGTCCTGAAGCGTCAACTCGACGACTTCGGGGTTCAGATGGCTGACCGTCGTCAGGACGATTCGGCCCGGACCGGATTTGAGCGTCGGGCAGGGGTCGTTGCCGATGACTGTCCCCAGCAGGTTTTCGGCTTCGTCGATCTCGGGCAGGTCCAGCGGCAGGGGGACGACCGCTCCGACCCACGCGCCGTTCTGCTGAACCCATTCCCGGGGTTGCAACGTTTCGACATCAACAACGTCGAGACTGCCATCCTCCCAACGCGTTTCAGACCGCAATCGCAGCCGCCGCCAGGTGGTCGGATCGACTTCGGTTTCGCCCGCGGAAACACCGTCGCGCCCCGTCAGCACGCGCTCGCCGACGCGAACCGTCTCGATCGGCTTCAGTCCTTGTTGCCGGGCAGCCGGTACGGCCGCTGCCGCCACCTGCGAGTGTGCCGGATCCGACCGCAGTCCGTTGACCGCAAAAACCGCGGCGATCACCAGGCATGCCGCAATCTTGAACGTCGACCAGGCAGCACGCCGGTTAAACTGCCGCTGTGGAACCCGAGTGCTCAAGGACGCAGTATAGGGGCTTCGACTCACTGACTCGTCAGTCAGCACCATTAGTTGCCTCCGGTCATTGATGCCGGCGTTTGCCGCCGCGGCATCGGGCGTTATCGCGGTCTGATCGATCGGCTCAGTGGCCTCTTGCGTCGCCTCCATCCCGCGTACGTTTTCCAACAACTGCGGAACCAACGAATCCAACGGCGTTGCTGCCGCCGGTTCAGGCTCATCGTCAAACAGTTCGTTGAAGGCGGCCGAATCGTCGGAATCGTAGTGAGATTTGCCGCGCTTCCCGCGGCGTCGCCGACTGCGACGTTCGGCCTCGCGCTGCATCACCGCGAGGCTGGCAGCGACACCGGCGATTGCCAAGGACCATCGATCGTTGTCTGAGGCTTCAGCGGGATCCGTGTTCATCGTCATTGCAGGAACGTCCGTTTCAGGGACCAGAACAACGGTTCCGGGCACAAAGCATTTTGGGCCAAACCACTCGGGTAGTTTGCCCATGAAATACATCGCGAGCGTGTCGACCAGAAACGCTCCGGAGTGCTGCTGAAACGCTGTCGGATCCCCAGTTGTCCAATATTCTATGACCGGATCATAAAAGCCCGCCGTCGCATTGCTTCGCATCTGGCGTCCGAGATCGGCCATTAAGGTTGTAAAGTCGATCTTCATGGGTTTTATTTTATCGGGATGAATCATGTAGTAATTCCAATCCGACATTTTTTTAAGTAGGTCTCCTCCTAATGTGATTAAGTCGGGTCCCTTGATCTGATTGATAATTTCCATGCCGCCACCAAAGCCGACTTCCTTCATGCCTTTTTTCAGCGCGTCTTTGAAAGCTTGCCAACCTGATTCATCATGAAATGCACTCTCGCCGTCTTTCAAGCTAACAATCCACTGCTGATAGTCGGGCGAATACATCGAGTCACTGTCGGCCGTCGATTCAACCTCCATGCCGCTCGGGTCGACGAAATTCGTCGGCGCGTTGCCCACGTACCGGCTGAGATTAACATCCCCTGCCGCGAACCCCATCGGGTCTTCGCTGATGAAGCGGCCCACCTTCAGACCTCCTGATCTGGCGGAATTTGCTTTGGCACCGAGTTTGGATTGGCGGGCGGTGCTAAGGAGGTGAAATGGAGCTGCAGCTTGGTCCCCGGATACGCGAAAGCAGCGTCATTGAGGGTGCCGATCAGATGTTGAATCGCTCG
>SIAF01000067.1 GCA_009691905.1 Planctomycetaceae bacterium
ACGCGTGATGCCCTCGCTGGCATCGGGCCAGTACGCTCCCACTCCCGGCATGACCACGCCCTCCTTGGCTGGTGTGTGTTATGCCGAGAAATATAGGAAAAGACGTTCATTGAGTCACGATCAAACCCGGTATCTTTGCTACAGTCTCAGTTTATCCGCAGATTTCACGGATTAACGCAGATTCGAGAGTTTCGAATTCAATCTGTGTCAATCTGCGCAATCTGCGGATCGTTGCCGTTGGAAATCTGCGGATCGTTGCCAAATGCGACGAATCTGCTTCGCCCCGAACACGATCATCTTCCCCTGGGAATCGGCAGGCAATTCTTCGCTCATGGCGTTGCTCCTTTCTTGAGGCTGGCGCGAATCAGGTTTTGTGCGTCCCACGGGTCGGCGATTTCGACGAACGCCCAGCGGCCATATCCGCCGTGGTTGTTGATGGCCGGACCCACAGCGTGCGGGCTGTCGAAACTTTGGCCGCTTTGTCTTTCTTTTTCTCGCCAGTCAGTTCGACGATCAGGTTGAGCAGGTCGTCAGGGCCGCGCCCGCCGTCGATGCAGGCGATGAAGTCGGGGGTGTAGATACCAATGCCCTGGCGGGGGGAAGGCCGGGATGGGGGGGCGAGGGTCTCGAAAGGTGAAATTTCAATTTCGAACCTCCTGCGATCGGGGCAACTTGCCGTGCGGCACCCTCCACGGGTAAATTGCAGCTTGATTTGTGCATTGCCAACGACTGACCTCACCGAAAGGCCCCGCTCATGCCCGCTTGTCCTGCGTGCGCCGAGACCATTCCCGCCAATGCCGATACCTGCCCGTATTGCGGAATCAGCCTGCACGAACGGGGCTCAACCCGCTCGGCATCGGCCGGGGGCAAAACGTCAATACTCACGATTCTGCTGATTGCCGGAGGTGTGGGGGGGCTTGTGCTGCTGGTTTGCGGCGGAGTTCTGGCGGCCCTGCTCTTGCCGGCGGTGCAACAGGCGCGTGAGGCGGCACGGCGAACGCAGTGCAAAAACAACCTCAAACAGATCGGGTTGGCACTGCACAATTACCACGACACCTACCACTGTTTCCCGCCGGCGTTCATCGCCGATGAGTCGGGCAAGCCGATGCACAGTTGGCGCGTGCTGATTCTGCCGTATCTCGATGAGCCAGGGCTGTACAGCCGCTATCGGTTCGACGAGCCGTGGGATGGCCCGAACAACAGTCAGCTCCTGCCGTTGATGCCGGCAATCTACCGCTGCCCCTCTGACCCCAGCTCGCCGGCAGCGACGAACACGGCTTATGCCGGGGTGTTCGGACCCAAATCGGTCTTCCGCGGCACACAGCCGGTTCGGATGGCAGATATCACCGACGGCACGGCCAACACGCTGGCGGTCGGCGAAGTCGGGGCGGGAACCGCCATCCCGTGGATGAAGCCGCAGGATATCGACATCACGCTGCATCCCACGATCGGCTCCCCCGGTGGTTTCGGCAGCGCTCATGTCGGCGGCTGCCACTTCATAATGCTGGATGGCTCCGTCCGCTTCGTCTCGCAAAACATCAACGCAACCACGCTGCAGTCGCTGTTCACGATCGACGGGGGCGAGACGGTGGGAGAATTCTGAATGACCATCACCGACGTGCGGGTCATCGTGACCTGCCCCGGGCGCAACTTCGTGTTGCTCAAGATCGTCACCGACTCGGGGCTGTACGGCGTCGGCGACGGGACGCTCAACGGGCGCGAACTGGCGGTTGCCGAATGCCTGCGCGAGCACATCGCGCCGCTTTTGATCGGCCGCGATGCCGACTGCATTGAAGACATCTGGCAGTATTTGTTCCGAGGCGCCTACTGGCGCGGCGGACCGGTGCTGAATTCGGCGTTGGCAGCGGTAGACCTTGCACTATGGGACATCAAGGGGAAGCGGGCCGGCCTGCCCGTCTATTCGCTGCTGGGGGGCAAAACCCGTCAGGGGGCGCTCGCCTACACCCATGCCACGGGCGAGACGTTCGGCGAAGTCGCCGACAACGCCCGGCGCTTCATCGAGCAGGGCTTCAAGGTCGTGCGCTGCCAGTGCGCGATCCCTGGGACGGTCGGCACGTATGGCTCGGGGCGCGGCAACGCCCCCACGGGCGAGGCGCTGCCCGTCGAAGAAACCTGGGAGCCGCGACCCTACTTGCAGACTGTCCCGCGCCTGTTCGCCCACCTGCGCGAAACGCTGGGCGACGAGGTCGAACTGTTTCACGACGTTCACGAGCGGCTGACGCCGATTCAGGCCGCGCGGCTGGGAAAGGAACTCGAGCCGTTCCACCTGTTCTTTCTGGAAGACCCGATTCGTCCCGAGCATAAAGAGAGCTTTCGAGTGATTCGGCAGCACACGACGACGCCGTTGGCGATGGGCGAATTGTTCACGAGCAAGTGGGAGTGCCTGCCCCTGATCACCGAGCAGTTGATCGACTTCATCCGCTGCGACCTGGCCCACGTGGGGGGCATCACCGAGGCCCGCAAGATTGCCGCGATTGCCGAATGCTATCACGTGCAGACCGCCTGGCACGGCCCACCCGACATTTCGCCGATCACGCATGCCGCCAATGTGCATCTCGACCTGGCGACCCCCAATTTCGGCGTGCAGGAGTGGGTCGTGCATCCGCCGGAAACAGCCGACGTAATCCACGGCGGCCCGACGTTTGCCGATGGCTACTTGCACGTCAGCGACGCCCCCGGCCTGGGCTGCGACATCGACGAACAGGCGGCCGCGAAATACCCCTACCGCCGCGCGTATCTGCCGGTCTCCCGCAGGGCCGATGGCAGCGTACAGGACTGGTAGGTCCCGCCTGCCGGGCGGGACCTCGCGCGTCTCGGCGGCATTTCATTTCAAAAAGTCCCCTACTATCTGCCCGTTTGACTCCCCCCACCCCCCACCTATAATCGCTTAAGCCTCGCCGCAAGTCTGTTTTTCTTCAGCCCCACGATTCGCGCGGCTCTCCACTGACTCTCCCTCCCGAGCGAGCTTCTCGATGAGTAACCAATTGCCCGGCACGCTGGGCGCGCTCCGCGACCGCGGATATGCGAGCCAGTCCGTCAAGACTGAGATGCGCCGCAATTTGCTGGCGAAACTGCGCGAGAAGCAACCGCTGTTTCCCGGCATCGTCGGCTACGAAGAGACGGTTATCCCGCAAGTCGAAAATGCCATTCTTTCGCAGCACGACATGCTGTTTCTGGGACTGCGAGGACAGGGCAAAACCCGCATGCTGCGAATGCTGGTCAACTTTCTCGATCCTGTGATTCCGATCATCGCCGGGTCAGAAATCAACGACGACCCGCTGGCGCCGATTTCGAAATACGGCCGCGACATGGTCGAACGGCACAAAAATGACTGCCCGATCGCGTGGCTGCCGCGCGACCGCCGCTACCATGAAAAACTCGCCACCCCCGACGTGACGATCGCCGACCTGATCGGCGAGATCGACCTGATCAAGCACGCCGAGGGGAAGCACCTCGCCAGTGAAGACGTGATGCACTTCGGGCTGATTCCCCGCAGCCACCGCGGCATTTTCTGCATGAACGAGCTGCCCGACCTCAGCCCGAAAATCCAGGTCGGGTTGTTCAACGTGCTCGAAGAGCGCGACGTGCAGATCCGCGGGTTTCCCGTGCGGCTCGATCTCGATCTGGCGATGGTCTTCAGCGCCAATCCTGAAGATTACACGAACCGCGGCCGCATCGTGACCCCCCTGAAAGACCGCATCGGCTCGGTTATTCAGACGCACTACCCAATGACCCGTGAACTGGGAATGCAGATCACCGCCGAGAATGCCTGGGCGAAGCGCGACGGCGGCGTCGAAGTCCGCGTGCCGCGGTTCTTGCAGGAGATTGTCGAAGAGATCGCCCGACTGGCCCGCACGAGCAGCCACGTCAATCAGTCCTCGGGGGTCAGCGTGCGGATGTCGATCGCCAATTACGAGAACATGCTCTCGAACGCCGAGCGCCGCGCCGTCGCGACGGGGGCGAAACAAACCGTGGCCCGCATCAGCGACCTGGCATACCTGGCCGCCAGCGCCCGCGGCAAGCTTGAACTCAACATGACCGAAGAGGCGGGCAACGAAGATAAGCTGATCTTGCGGATCGTCGACGAAGCGGTCAAAACCATTTTCGACCAGCACTTGAAGCCCGGCGCGTTCAAGAATGTCGTCGAGTACTTCGAAGCGGGCAACGCCTTGGAAATCGGCGATCACGTCCCCGGCAGCGAGTCGGCCCGCCGCATCGCTGCGATCCGGGATTTTCCCAAACAGGTCGGCGGTGTCGCCGCCGGGCTCGAACCCGAACTGGCCGGCGGCCCGTATGCCGACGACCTGACCGCCAGCGTCGCCGAGTTGATTCTCGAAGGCCTGTTCTGCCACAACCGCATCAACCGCGTGCGGAAGTTGGGCAGTTCGAAGTACGGGATCGGGTAGGGCGACCCAAGTTCGTAGTCCCGCCTTGAGGCGGCGTCCCATGTGCCTGTCGGTGTGCCTTGTCCTTCCACTGGGTAGGAAGCCGCTCTCATCCAATACGAATGCCGATGGGACTATTGATCCGGGATCCGCCTAAAGGCGGGACTACGAGCGCGGCGAGTTGCGTCGCCGGTTTACCCCCGCGGCAGTTTCCTCAAGAGTCGCCTCGCCTTTCGTGCCCAGCCGCTGTTCTGCCGGGCAAAAAATGCGGGGCCGCCGCGCAGGTCGAGCAACATCGACTCGAGATTCTGCCGCGCGGCGGCGTGTTCGCCGCACTCGGTTTGCAAGGTCGCCATGAGGACGTGCGCTTCGGGGTTGGGCCAGCGCTTCAGGTGTTCCCGGAGCTTTTCATGAGCGGCATCGGGCTCTTTGAGAGCGATGAGCGTGCGGCAGTGGGCGAGAGAGACGTCGCCGAATTTGTAGCCGCTGTCTCGGGCGAGAATCTGCTCGATATGCGCCTTGGCAGCCGCAAAAGTCTGTCGCTGCATCTCGACCTGGGCCGCGCCCCACAGCGCGGGAAGGCTGGCGGGGTCTTTCTGCAAAGCCTTCGTGAAGCACTCGGCGGCCCGCTCGGTCTTGCCGGTTTCGCGGTAGGCATCTCCCAGTTCGACGAACTGGTGGGCGTTGCCGATGTTGCGGGCGGCCACCTCCAGCCGGGGAATCTGCCGCGATTTCTTCCAGCGATTCAAAATCGCCCAGTCGGTCGACACACGAGCGCCCGGCAGCCAGCGGACGACAAAATAAACCAACGCCCCGGGCACGTTGAAAATGAACAGGATCGCACAACCACATGCCGGGCCGGGGGTCATTCCGTACACAGTGAACGATCATCCAGATCCAGAACGCTCCAAGCACCAGCGCCACCGGCTGACCTAGCAGCAATCCCGGATGTTGCAGGTAGAACCAGGGTGAGAAGTGCAGGGAGGTGTCCCAGCCGGGGTCGTAGCCGGGGTCGGATTGCGGCGCCGGAGGGGAATCGGTCGAGGAGGGCATCGCGCGGTGCTTCAATCGGAACAGGACAAAAAGACACAGGCCCGAAGCGGTTGCCCGGGCCCGATCCGGTCGGGTTGGTCACTTCGGTTTCTTGAGTTTCACGGGAAGCTGGTCGATCTTTGCCGCCAGGATGAAATCATTCTCCGACAGCCCCCCCACGGCATGGGTCCAGATTTCGATCCAAACTTTGCGAAATCCCTCGATGTGCAGGTCGGGGTGGTGCCACTCGTCTTCGGCCAGTTTGCCGACCCGCGAGAGAAACTGCATCCCGGCGGCGAAGTTGTGCATAAGCCAGTCTTTGCGAATCCGCTGCCCGCGATGGGTCAACCTCCAGCCGGCCAGCGATTGCAATTGGGTCCGGGACTCAGACTGCGAAAACCGGGGAAGGCCCCCTTCGCAAGGGACGCAGTTCTTCGCAGCGAGCTTCGCGGATGAAAGTGGGGCCACGACTGATCTCCGGCGGCAAGTTTGCGGCGACGGGGTTGCTCGCGATGACAGGGATTCAAGATGCTGCGAGATGGCCAGTGTACGTGGCAAACACTGCCCAGTCCAAGGTGAATTCACCACGAAAACGGTTTTTTGCCAGTCAGGTCGTCCCGACTTATTGCGACCGTCTCGGGCTGCATCGACGCCGAGTCGTTCGAAGGTTTCAACGAAAAATCGGTCGGAGCGATGAATTCTCGGCCGGCCCATTCCTTGACGCTGCAAACCACCTTGACGATTGGGGAGAGCGCTTCCATACTTAAACAGCGTGGGCCGTACCTCTCGTTTTGCGATCGGCCAAGTTCATGGCTTGTGGTTCGTTGCGTTCGTTGACCTTATTTGCGGCGGCATTCGGTGCGGCGGTGATCGTCGAATGCCTCGCGCCGGCCACCACTGAGGCCGGGTGCGGCGACTACGTTCACTTCGGACGAATTACGACAGACCTGCCGGATGCCGGCAATCGAACTTCAACCCGAATTGTCGATTCCGAATCGTCTGCCAATCGACCGCGCTCGCCGAAAGGCTGCGATGGCCCGTTATGCCGCGGCGAACAACCCCAGCCAACGGTGCCCGCCCCGACGTCGATAACGTCGACTTTCGACCACTGGGCCTGCCTGACCATTCCCGCTGAGACTGCGGGCCCGGCGACCAGGCGTGCGACTGCCGACTGGCAATGGGCTGACGCCGGGCGTCATGCGCGACCTATCGAGCGACCGCCCCGCGCCGACTCGTTAGTGCGCGTGCGGTCGTGTGTGCCGCGCGGCAGAGCGATCTAGCTCCGTCGCGGGCCGGTTGCATCGACCGCCGGTTTGAACGCGCAAGTTTCTCTCGCCGGTGACCGATTTCGCCGCGCCGAGGGACTGCGTTCGCTAACTGCGTTTTCCGGTCGAGGAGTTTTTCATATGTCCGCCACAATCCCGTCGACCTCGTCGGCGATGCCGCGCCCCAGGGGGTACGTCCCCGCGGTCGGGCCGCGGCTCAAGAAGCTGTTGCTGTTCGTGTTCGCCCTGGTGGCCCTCCTGGGTGCGAATTCGGTGTATCTGGTCAGCGTTACGATTCAAGAGGCTGTGACCGGGCTGACGTATCAGAATTACTTCTATCAGTGCATGTTCTTATTGCACCTGGCACTGGGGCTTTTGCTGCTGCTTCCGTTTGTCACGTTCGGCATCATTCATTGGATTACGGCGCGAAATCGAAAAAATCGGCGGGCGGTGCGGGTGGGATATGCGCTGCTGGCAGTCAGCATAGCGCTTCTGGTCTCGGGCCTTGCCCTGATGCGCATCGGCTCGTTCGATCTCAAGCAGCCGCTGGCGCGCAGCGTCGTGTACTGGCTGCACGTCATTACGCCGCTGGGGGCCGGGTGGCTGTACTGGCTGCACCGGCTGGCAGGCCCGCGCATCAAGTGGCGTTACGGCCTGGCGTACGCGGGGGTGGTGGGGGTCGTGGTGGCGGCGATGGTCGGGCTGCACTCACAGGATCCGCGGCGGTGGAACGTGGCAGGACCGGCCTCGGGCGCGCAGTACTTCTTTCCGTCGGAAGCGGTTACGGCCACGGGAAACTTCATCCCGGCCCAGACGTTGATGATGGACAGCTACTGCCTCAAATGCCACGAAGACGCCTACAACGGCTGGTTCCACAGTGCGCACCGCCGCAGTTCGTTCAACAATGCGATGTACTTCGCCAGCGTCAAGGAAACGCGCGAAGTGGCGCTCAAGCGGGACGGCAACGTACAGGCTTCGCGGTGGTGTGCCGGCTGCCACGACCCGGTCCCGTTTTTCAGCGGGGCATTCGACGACCCGAAATTCGACATGGTCAAGCATGGCACGTCTCAAGCCGGCATCACCTGCACCGTCTGTCACGCGATCACGAACATCAACAGCACGATCGGCAACGGCGACTACACGATCGAAGAGCCGCAGCACTATCCGTTCGCGTTCAGCGAGAATCCGTTTCTGCAGTTCGTCAACAACCAGATGGTGAAGGCCAAGCCGTCGTTTCACAAGAAGACATTCCTCAAGCCGCTGCACAAGTCGACCGAATTCTGTTCAACGTGCCACAAGGTCGGCCTGCCCAAGGCGCTCAATCACTACAAAGAGTTTCTGCGGGGACAAAATCACCACGATTCGTTCCTGCTCAGCGGCGTTTCAGGCCACGGTGCGCGGAGCTTTTATTATCCCGACGTCGCCAAACAGAATTGCGCCGAGTGCCACATGCCGCTGGCAGCCTCGTCAGATTTCGGCGCCAGGGATTTCGACAAGTCGGGCAAGACGAGCATTCACGATCACCTGTTTCCGGGGGCGAACACGGCACTGCCGTTTTTGAATGACGAGCCTGAGTTCGTCAAAGCCCAGCAGGAATTCATGAAAGGGGTCATGCGGGTCGACCTGTTCGGGGTCAAAGAGGGGGGGACGATCGACGGCCCCCTCGTCGCTCCGCTGCGTCCCGAAGTGCCGACGCTCAAGCCGGGCGGGAAATACCTGTTCGAAACGGTCGTTCGCACGCTCAAAATGGGGCATCATTTCACCCAGGGCACGGTCGACTCGAACGAAGTCTGGCTCGACGTAACCGTCAGCAGCGATGGCAACGTGATCGGCCGCAGCGGGGGGATCGACGACGACCGCGAGGTCGATCCATGGTCGCACTTCATCAACGTGTACATGCTCGATAAAGACGGCAACCGCATCGATCGCCGCAATCCGCAGGATATCTTCACCCCCCTCTACAACCACCAGATTCCGCCGGGGGCCGCGCAGGTGGTACACTACGAGTTGCGGATTCCCGAAGGACTGACCTCTCCCGTGACCGTCGAGCTCAAGCTGCAGTATCGCAAGTTCGACAAGCGCTACATGGATTTCGTCACAAAGACCGCCAAGCCGGGCGAGAACCCGATTCGCGGTTACGAGCCGGGAAAGCCGTACTTGAACGATTTGCCGATTACCACCCTGGCCGTCGACAGCGTGACATTTCCTATCGAGGGGGTCGCCGTCGAACTCGAGCCGCAGAAATCGGCGATCGCCGACCCCTGGCAGCGCTGGAACGACTACGGCATCGGCTTGCTTTTGGAAGGGCAGGGGCCGGGGGTCGCGATCGGCGGCAAGTCCGAACTGAAACAGGCCGAGCACGCATTCCTCGAAGTCGAGAAGCTGAACCGCTTTGACGGGCCGCTCAACCTGGCCAGGGTTTACTTCACCGAAGGCCGGCTCGACGAGGCGGTTGATGCGCTGCATCGCGCGGAAATGTTCACCGACCCCCCCGCGCCGCCGTGGACGATTGCCTGGTTCACGGGGCTGGTCAACAAACAGCAGGGACATCTCGACGATGCCATCGTCAACTTCAAGAGCACGTTGTACGATACGACGGCAGTCATGCGCGAACGCAAATTCGATTTCAGCAAAGATTACATCGTCCTCAACGAGCTCGGACAGACGTTGTTCGAGCGCTCCAAGCAAGAGCGCGGCGAGTCGCGTCGCGCGAGCCGTGAACAGTTGATGGATGAGGCGATCAAGACCTTCGAAGCCACGCTCAAGCTCGATTCCGAAGACGTAATGGCCCATTACAATCTGGCGCAACTCTATCGGATGCGCGGCGATCAGAAACAGGCTGACGAACATAGCGAAGCGCACCTGCGCTACAAACCCGACGACAATGCACAGGATCGGGCGATCAATCTGGCGCGCCAGAACAGTCTGGCAGCCAATCACGCGGCTGAGAAGCTCGTGATCTACTCATTGCAGCGACCGAATGCGCCGGGCCTGCATCGGCAACAAGCGGCAAAACCGGCCAAGCCGGGAAGACCGGCAAATCGGGCAGCAGAAAACCAGGCGGGCCGCGAACTCAAACCACGACCCGTGGCGGAAGGCCGAGAGCCGGCTGCCTCGACTCACACGCGTCCACCCGACCGCGCTGCCCCACCGGGGGACGCGGCGACGACGGCAGCAGGAGATGCACCGTGAACCCGACCGATCAATCGCAACCGATCCCCCCTCCTGAGGTCGATCCCGACTCGGGAGAAATCGGCACGCCGGCCGACGATGCCGTCATCAGCCGCGCGTTCCAGATTTCGGTGCTGGTGATCGTGACGGTGGCGTTGTGCATTTTCGCGGCGGTCTGGTTTATCTACTGGCCTCTCCCGGACCCGGTTAACCGCGTCACCGAAACAAAAGCGGCGAAAGTACGCACCGCTTCGACGGTGACGATCCCCGCCATTGCGTTCTCTGACGCCAACCGCGAGACGGGAATCTCGTTCGTGCACCAGAGCGGCGCGGTGGGCGAGAAGCTGCTGCCCGAGTCGATGGGAGGCGGGTGCGCGTTCTTCGACTACAACAACGACGGCCACTCCGACATTCTGTTCGTCAATTCCGATTTCTGGCCCGGCACGCAGCCGGCCAACCGCCAGCGGCCCACGATGGCCCTTTATAAAAACGACGGGCACGGCAACTACGCTGACGTGACGGATGAAACGGGACTCGACGTTTCGTTCTACGGACAAGGCTGCGCCGTCGGCGATTACGACAACGACGGCTGGGTCGACCTCTTTTTCTCGGTCGTCGGTCGCAACCGGCTGTTCCACAACAACCAGGGACGCTTCGAAGATGTCACCGATGTGGCAGGTGTGGCCGGCTCTGAGACGGAGTGGAGCACCGGGTGCGGCTTCTTCGACTACGACAACGACGGCGATCTCGATCTGTTTGTCGCCAACTACGTCCGCTGGTCGCCCGAAATCGACCGCGTTCTGGATTGTACGCTCACCGGCGGCGAGCCGGCCTATTGCCCGGTCGGGCCGTTCGAGGGGACGTTTCCCTACCTCTATCGCAATGACGGAAAAGGGAAATTCACCGACGTATCCGAAGCGGCCGGCGTCCAGGTCAAGAACTCCGACACCGGTCATCCGGCCGCCAAGTCGCTGGGTGTGGCGCCGGCCGATCTCGACGGCGACGGCTGGATCGACCTCGTCGTGGCCAACGACACCGTTCAGAATTTTCTGTTTCACAATCGACGCGACGGCACGTTCGAAGAGATCGGCATTCTCTGCGGTATCGGCGTCGACAATTCGGGAAATGCCCGCGGCGCGATGGGTATCGACATCGCCGATTTTCGCAACGACGGTTCGCTGGGAGTGGTGATCGGGAACTTTGCCAACGAGATGTCCGCCCTGTACTGCGCTGCGCCGCGGTCGTTGCAATTCACCGACGACGCAGTTGCGACCGGGTTGGGCCCCCCCTCGCGCATCTGGCTTAAATTCGGCGTCTTCTTTTTTGATGCCGATCTCGACGGCCGACTCGACGTGCTGGCGGCCAACGGGCATATCGAAAACGACATTCACAAAGTGCAGAACAGCCAGAAATACGCGCAGCCCCCGCAAATTTACTGGAACGGCGGCCCCGACGCCCCCAGCGAGTTTGTCCCGCTCACGAAGGAGCAGACCGGCTCTGATTTCGTCCAGCCTCTCGTTGGCCGCGGGGCAGCCTACGCCGATATCGACGGCGACGGCGACCTCGACGTGCTGGTGACCTCGACCGGCGGCTCGCCGCGCCTGCTGCGTAACGAGCAGAAGCTGGGCCACCACTGGCTGCGGCTGAAACTCGTCGGCAAAAAATGCAATCGTGATGCGATCGGCGCCTGGGTTCAGTTGGAGACCACCGATGGCGCAGTCCACCGCCGGCAAGTGATGCCCACCCGTAGCTACCTGTCGCAATGCGAACTACCGGTCACGTTCGGGCTGGGCAGCCAGAAGACGCTTGAGAAAGTCCGCATTCTCTGGCCCGATGGATCAACGCAAGACTTGACCGACGTCGCCGCCGATCAGTTGTTGACCGTCGAGCAAGCCGTCCCGTAACCGGCCTGTTGAAAATGGTGACTGGCTTCGACGCGAAGAGATAAATACTGGGAAATCCGATGTGTTTTTGCGGAGCCTGACTCATTTTCAACAGGCTGCTAACCAAACCGCAACCACCCCGTAGTGTGGACTTCAGTCCACACGCTGAATTGTGTTGTGTTGGATTCTGACGAAGCGATATGATCTTTTCGTGTGGACTAAAGTCCACACTACGGCGTCCCGCCACCCAACACGACATTCGGGGCCTTCCCAGGCCGCGTCAACCGCGATTTCTATCGCCCCGCGGCGAACATTGCGGTATCATTGATTGACTGCCGAAATGCCTCCCTGCAAAAAGCCCCCCTGCCAGGCGGGTGGCGCCTGCCATCCCGAATAAATTCCACAGATCGGTCAACTTTTGATCCGGTTGATTCGAGTCGAGCCGTCCTGAAGCAACTCGGCCGCATCCAACCAGGAAAGTACAGCCTTAATGTCTCCCGTCGGCAATTCGGGCCACCAGCACACCATCGGCATCCGTCGCCGCGAGATATTGCAGGTCGGCTACTCGGGCCTGCTGGGACTGGGGTTATCGACTTGCCTGTCGCGGCCGGCCTGGCCGCGCCCCGCCGGCGAGGCAGCGACCGACTCGACCCGCTCGGTCGAGCCGCGCGACCCAAGGCCGAAGTCGGTTGTACTGGTGTTTCTCACCGGTGCGGCCAGCCATCACGACACGTTCGACATGAAACCCGAGGCGCCGGCCGAAATCCGCGGCGAGTTTCAGCCGATCTCGACCTCGATCGCCGGGCTGCACGTCTGCGAGCACTTGCCGCGACTGGCCGCGCTGGCCCAGCAGTACGCCCTGATTCGCACGCTGTCGCACAGCGACAACAACCACCTGATGTCGACGCATCACGTGCTGACGGGAACGAAACAACCGGGGGGCTTCTTCGACAAAGTTTCGTCGCGCGACGACTGGCCCTGTTATTCATCGGGGCTGGCCTACATGCGGCCGCGAAACGACGGGCTGCCCAGCGGCATCAACTTGCCGACGTACCTGATGGAAGGGCCGCTCACCTGGCCGGGGCAGCATGCCGGTTTTCTTGGCGCGAAATACGATCCGTGGCAGATCAGCAGCGATCCGGCGAAGCCTGACTTCAAGGTCGATCACCTGACGCTCGCACCGGGGGTCGATATCACTCGTCTGGGTAAGCGGCAGTCGCTGCTGGCCGAGGTCGATCGCGAGCAGCGGCGGATGGCCGACATCGCCGAATCTCAGCGGATGACTGCTGACCAGCATCTCGCGTTTTCAATGCTCACCTCCAACCGGCTGGCGCAGGCCTTCGACCTGGGCCGCGAACCCGACGCGCTGCGCGATCGCTATGGACGCAACACCACCGGGCAATCGCTGCTGTTGGCGCGCCGCCTGGTCGAAGCGGGCGTGCCCCTCGTCCAGGCGAATATCGGCCGTGTCCAGAATTGGGACAATCACGGCAAGATTTTTCCCACTCTCAAAGACCGCTTGTTGCCACCGCTCGATCAGGGGGTGTCGGCGTTGCTCGAAGACTTGCAGTCGTCGGGCCTTTTGGATGAAACGCTGGTGCTGATGCTGGGGGAATTCGGCCGCACCCCGAAAATCAATGCCGATCGCGGCCGCGATCACTGGGGCCAGTGCTTTTTCGGTCTGTTTGCGGGGGCCGGCGTGCGCGGGGGGCAGGTCATCGGCCGCTCTGACGAGATCGGGGCCTATCCCGTGACGACCGCCTATTCACCCAACGACGTGGGGGCCACAGTTTACCGCCTGCTGGGTGTGCCCGACGACGCCGAGGTTCGCGACCGCCTGGGCCGACCGGTGCGTCTGTGTTCGGGCACGCCGATTGAGCCGCTTTTCAGCGGGGCGGGTGTGTAGGCATGTAGGGTGGGACCAGCGAGCCGAGGATAATAATCGGCCTTCGCTTTCTGACAACGCTCTCGAACCAGACACTGCTTTGAGTCGTCATTGAGCGGCTCGCGCAGGCCCACCATTCGGGTCACAGTGCATCAGAACCCGGATGGTGGGCCTGCGCACGCTGCGCGAACTGGTCCCACCCTACTTGAAAAATCCGGACTCACGTCCATTGGCGGCTCTACAAATCCCAACAATCCAAAAACGCCAGAGCGATCATCGGCGAGCCGGGCCGCAGACGCATTCCCTCGCGCCGGTCCGGGACGTGGCACAAAGCACACGTGGCGACCAGCGCTTCGATCTCGGCACGCGAGCGGGAACCGGCCTGGGCCGCGGCGGCTTCCTGGCGGCGGCATGACGAATCGCCGCGATCGGGGCTGATTGCCCCGCCGCTGGAAACAAACGCCCTCCCCAGAAAACCTCCCACGACGATCAGCGCTGCACAGGTGGCGAGCTTGACGGCCCATTTGCGATAGCGCACGGCCGGGGCTTTTGAGCACTCCGAAAGACGCGCGGCGGCCTCATTCGCGACTTCGAGGGCCTCGGCCGTGGCAAACGCCGGCGCGCGGTGCAGGGCCGTTGCCCCCCCCGTCGCTGACGACGGGTCGCGGCTCGATACGGTATCGGCGGCCGATTCCCGCATCCATTCGAGCGCCGGAGAAAGGGTCTCCTGCATCTGGCGGCAGCGCGGGCAATGCGCCAGGTGCGATTCGAGCGCCAGGCTGGCGGCGCCGTGCGGGTCGGTCAACAGGTCGAAGGCGGTGTCACAGTTCATACGGCATCTCCCGATCGCTCGGAACCAGTCCTCTTTTTCAATGGTCTTCTCTCAACAGCGCCGCCAGCGCTTGCAGCCCATATTTAACGCGCTGCTTGGCGGCGCTCACGCTTGAATTCATCGTCAGGGCGATTTCGGCAAAGGGCAGTTCGCCCAGAAATCGCAGCCGCAAGGCGTCAGCCTGCGGCTCGGGCAATTTCAGCAGTCCCTTGTGAAGCAACTCCCGGCGTTCGGTTTGCAGGACGCGAACCAGACCGCCGTCGGCGGACATCGGCTCGGTCAGCCCGGCCAGTTTCCAGTCGCCAGGCTGCGAGCACGACTCTTCCCGCGGGCGGCGTTCGCGCCGCTGCCACTGGCGGCGACACAGATTCAGAAGAATCGTCCACAGCCAGGTTCGAAACTCGAACGCCGGGTTGTAGGTGTTGCGGGCCGCGTAAGCCGCCAGCAGCGATTCCTGCACCACGTCTTCCGCCCAGGCGGCGTTGCCGAGCTTGCTCCAGGCAACCCGCAACAGCGCATCGCGATAGCGCTCGACGAGCAGGTCGAATAACTCGACCTCCCCGGCCTGGACGCGGGTCATGATTTCAATGTCGCCCGGCGGCATAAGCGGCCTGTGGGTGGTGACAACTGCCCGTCGTAAACCTGAAGTCAGTCTATAAAACGCAACGGGAGTTGACTATGGCAGACGGCGCGGGCCGCAATGGCAGGGCGCACGTCTCGCCGGGCCCGTAGCGGTGGCTTCCAGCCGCCGATTTGCGGTTTAGACCCTCAAGGACTTACGGCGGCTGGAAGCCACCGCTACGGGTGATTCACTTCTTTGGTTTGTCTTTTCCAGATTTGCGCACCGCGATCTTCTGGCGGCACCTTGCGGCATGGTAAAATAGGGGGTGGCCAATCCTGGCGAGCGGGGGGAGTAAGCCCCCTGTTTCTGCGGCAGGAGAGGGGCAGAAAGCGGAGAGGAGACAAAACGGCCATAGTCCGTAGGGCGAGTCGCCGACTCGGCTCGAATCAGGATCTGTGAGTCGACGCGCGCGACCAACGGGAGAAGACCACGGATTGCACGGAAAACACGGATGATCTGACGCGGCCTTCGGCCGCTACCAAAACAGGCAACCACGAATTTTACGAATCAAACGAATGATGGGATTGATCGACTGGGGAATTCCCGTTCAATGACGAGTGCGACGCCCTGAGAGGGAGCCTGTTTCGAGGCTGACCACGAGTTCGGCTCCCGCTTCGGCGAACCGATGTTCCAGGAAAAACCCATTGTCTTCAATTCGTGCTATTTGTCCTATTCGTGGTTGAAATCTTTTTCAAACCAGCCCGCCTCGTCGGCCAAGGCCCGCCACACCCATCAGTGCCATCGGTGTCATCCGTGGTCGAATTTGTATTTGTTGGCGCCTCGTTGCCGACAGCTCGTGCGTCGGGGCAACTGTTGATCCGGATTCCGGCTGAAGCCTTGGACTACGAACTGGCATGCCAAACGGAGAGTTTGTTTCCAGAAATGACAGATTTTGTCGAAGGGGTGTCGCGCCGGAATTATGAACCCCTTGGTCAAAAATGAGAAAAATCGGGCGGTTTTCTCGAAGAAGTTCATAATTGAATTATGAACCCCTTCGAGAAAACACGTGACTTTCGAAAGGCCACAATGCAGAAACCGGCCGAAAACGACGTTTTTAAGGGGGGTCAAAATTCGCAACGAACAACGATCGCTGACACCCCGCAACAATTCTGTTTCGCCGCGTCGCTTGCGACTCGCGTTCAGCGCGCACGCGACGACGCCGTTCGCCATCGCATCCACGAGCGTTGACACGTTCGGAGCAGAGGTCCAAACTACGGTTCTGGTTGCCGACGGCTCCACCATGAAACTTTGAGAATCGCGCTATGTCGACTGCTCGCCTCGCGTATGTTTCCACCCCTGTGACGATGATCGGCCTGCTCTGTGCCGGTTTGCTGGTCTGGACCGGTTTGGCAGGAGTCGCACAGGATCAGGGAGCCGACGCCAAAGTGCTCGTCGGGCATGCCGACCCGGTGTACTCGGTCGATTTCACGCCTAACGGCGCACTGATCGTGACGGGCAGTTTCGACAAGACGCTCAAACTGTGGGACGCGCAGACGAAAAAGGCACTGCGAACCTTGAACGGCCACACCAATCTGGTGCTGACGGTGGTGGTCTCGAAAGATGGCACGCGAATCGCCTCGGGATCGCTCGACAACACTGTCAAACTGTGGGACGTGCCGATCAGCACCCCCTCTCTGGCGATTGACGCCAACAAACCGTTGACGCAGTCGGTCGCGGTCAGCCCCGACGGAAAGATTTTCGCCACCGGCGGAAACGACAAATTCATTCGCTTGTGGAACGCCGCCGATGGCAAGCCGCTGCGCGACATCGCCACCGAGCCGTATACGGTCGACCGCCTCGACTTCCGCAAGGACGGCCAGCTCTTGGCGGCAGGGGACAGTTCGGGGGTCGTCCGTCTGTGGAATCCTGCCGACGGGGCGCCGCAGGGGGCTTTCGGCGCGCACGATCTGAAAATTACGGGGCTGGCCTTTCACCCCAACAACGCACTGCTGCTGACCGCCGGCATCGATGGGCTGGTCAAATTCTGGCCCGTCGCCATTCCTGCCGCACGGCCCATTGCCGCGCACGGCGGCGCGGTCACCGCCGTCGCCGTCAGCGCCAACGGCCAATGGATCGCGTCGGCGGGGGCCGACAAGTTGGCGCGGCTGTGGAACCTCGCCGACGGTGCGGCGCTGCGAAACTTCGACGGCCACGGTGGCATCGTGACGGCGATCGCGTTCAGCCCCAACGGGGCCCAGGTCGTTACCGGCTGCGACGACAAAATCGCTCGCTTGTTCGACGCCGGCACCGGTGCGCTGGTGAAAGCGTTTGCTGCGCTGCCGGCGGCCATTACTGCCGCGGCCGTCAGCCCCAATGGCGCGCTGGTCGTCGCCGCTGACGCGGGGGGGGTCGTCAAGCTGTTCAACGCAGCCGACGGCGCCGAAGTGCGGGCCTTGGCGGGACATGTCGGGAAAATCAGCGGTGCGCTGTTTACTCCCGACGGAGCGCAGCTCATCACGGGGGGCGCCGACAAGACGATCCGCGTCTGGAACGTCGCCGACGGTGCGGCAATCCGCACGATCGACTCCGGTGCCGCCGTCACCTGCCTGCAGCTTTCGCCCGACAGCGCGCTGGTCGCCGCGGGGGGAGACGACAAGTTGATCCGCCTGTTCAGCCTGGGGGATGGCGCGGCGAAGGGAACCCTGGCGGGTCACTCGCAAGCGATCGGCTCGGTGCAGTTCAGCGCCGACAATCAGAAACTGGTTTCCGCCGGGGCCGAGCCATCGGTGCGTGTCTGGGACCTGAAGCTGCAGCGCACGATGCAACACTTCACCGAGAATGCCGCCGCCGCAGCGGCGTTCGCCCCGGATAACAAAACTGTGGTTTCGGGCGGCGGGGACGGACGAGTGTTGATCAACGTCGTATCGCTCCAGCGGATGTACGTGGCCGATCCAAAAAACGTCTGGGCATTGGCCCTATCTCAAAACGGAGCGCAATACGCTACGGTCGACTCGGCAGACAGTATTACGACCTGGGACGTCAATAACGGCAACTTGCTGCGGACCATCAAAGGGGTGTCTCAGGCGGTCGGGGCGCTGGCCTTTCACCCCAACAACCAGCAGATCGCCGGAGTCATCGGCAGTACGCTGCAATTATGGAACCTCGCCGACGGCGCGGTGCAGTTGAAATTCACAATGCCGGCCGACGGGCTGCGGCTGGCTTACAGTCCCGACGGCAAGCGGCTGGCGGCGTCTCTGAGCGACCTGAGCGTACAGGTCTTCAATCCCAACCCGGTGCCGCCGCAGGGGGGAGTGCCGGCTCCACCGCCGGAAGCGACGCAAACGCTGCGCGGACCAGGGGCTGCAATCACCGGGCTCGAATTCACCGCCGACAATCGGACCGTGGTGGCGGTCGCCGCCGACGGCAAGCTCTATGCCTGGCAGACTGCCGCGCCCGAACCCTTGAATCTCGCCGGCCACCAGTCGCAAGTCTACGGACTGGCGTTCAGCCCCGACGGCAAGCTCGTGGCATCGGGTTCCAACGACAAGACGGTCAAGCTGTGGGATCTGGCCGCCGTCAAAGAACTGCGTGCCCTGCCGGCGCAGGGAGGCCCCGTTTATGCGGTCGCGTTCAACCCCGACGGGACGCAACTGGCGACCTGCGGCGGCGACGCCACGGTGCGCTTGTTCGACGTCGCCGGCGGGACTGAAATCCGCCAGTTCGCCGGAGCCGAGGGGGCCGTGTATTCGGTTGCGTTTCATCCCAACGGGCAGCTCGTGGCCGCGGCAGGTGTCGACAAGAAAATCCGCGTCTGGAACGCCGCGGGCGGCCAGTTGCTGAGCACGTTCGCCGGACATACCGACGATGTGTATCGGGTGCAGTTCAACCCGACCGGCACGCGGCTGATGTCGGTGGGCTATTCGGGGGTCGTCAACGTGTGGGATTTGGCGAATCCGGCCAAGCCGCTGTTCAGTACCAAACTGCCGGTCGTGCTGTACTCGGCGAGCTATTTTCCCGATGGGAAGCGCATCGCGGCGACCGCCAATGATGGAAAGACGTATCTGATCGACGTGCCGCCCGAGGCGCTGTGACCATTCACCGAAGGCGAATAGAGCAGGAGAGCATGGAAAGTTGAAAGTAGACAAAAACGCGCTGCCGCTCTCCTGCGGTCTCCGCACTCCTTTCTCCTCTCTACTTGGGAGATGGCGGAAGGCCGCGCCGTTCGGACTTCTGTTTTTGATCGTTTCATTCGCCGTTGGCGACGAGCGCGCCTCTGAACCGGAGCCCCCTCCACAACCCTCTGCGCCGCGTCTGGAACAGGTGACTTTCAAAGACGATGCGGGAATCGAGCGCAAAACGGCGGGGCGCGTTTTGATTGAAGCGGTCGACGGGGGCCTGGTCGTTGAAGGACGCGACGGCCGTCTGTGGCGAGCCGAAAAGGAGCGTCTCATCGCGCGCGAGCCGACCGGCGAAACCTTCTCGCCGCTTTCTCCGGCCGAACTCGGGCGGCAGCTCGCTGCCGAACTGGGTGGCGAGGTCGACGTCGTCACGACGAAACATTATGTGATCTGCTCCCGCGCGGGGAAGGCCTACACACGCTGGTGCGGGGCGCTGTTCGAACGACTGTATGCGGCGTTCCAGCGGTACTGGAAGAACATGGGGTTCGAGCCGCACGAGCCGGAGTTTCCGCTGGTGGCGCTGATCTTCGCCCATGACCGGCAGTTCGCCGAGTTCGCGACCAAGGATGCCGGACCCGACGTGGCGACCGCCAAAGGTTACTTTTCGGCCGATACCAATCGCATCGTGCTTTACGATTTGACGGCCACAGGTCAGGGAGGGGCGGGCAACGACGCTGAAATCACGAAGCGCCTGGCCGCGGCGCCCTTCAACGTGGCGACCATCGTACACGAGGCCACGCACCAGATCGCCTTCAACAGCGGGATGCACGTGCGCTATGCCGACAATCCGTTGTGGCTGGTGGAAGGGATGGCGATGTTTTTCGAAACACCCGACCTGACGAGCCGCACCGGGTGGAAAACGGCGGGTGCCGTCAACGACCTGCGGCTGGGCCAGTTTCGAAAGCAGCTCGAACGCCGCCCGGCCGATTCATTGACGACACTGATCCAGTCCGACGCGCGCTTCACCAACCCCGACCAGATGGGGCCGGCGTATGCCGAAGCCTGGGCCTTGAGCTACTTTCTGATCAAGGCCCGCAAGAAGGCCTATGTCGAGTACCTCAATCGCCTGGCGGCGAAACCGCGGCTGGTTTTTGACGACCCGGCGACACGGCTCAAAGACTTTCGCGCCGCGTTCGGCGACGACCTGCAGCAACTCGATCAGGAATTCGTGAAATATGTGCGGAAATTGAAGTAGGGGGAGACATGCGCGACGCCGTGGTACGCATTGATGAGTGTCAGAGGCGCTATGCCATTTGGGGCTTAATCGCCATCGTCTCGCTCGCCGCTTACTTTGTGGTGCCTATCGGCCGCCAGGTTGTTCGACAGTGGCAAGCACGGAAAGCGATCGAGCTTCGAGGCGGAATTGCGCGCTACGGATTCGAGTTCGACGCTGATGGACGATTTGTGCAAACGCGAATTCGCTGGCTGCCAGTATGGATGCGAACCGGATTCGTTGCCGATTGCTGGGCGAACATCGTCGATATCGAGATCAACACTGCGACAGTCGATGACGAAATGCTGCTGCTCATGGGGCAGTTGCCCCATTTGCAATTTGTCATAGCGGGACCTCGCGTTACAGATATTGGGTTGCGCGCTCTCGCGGGATGCCGCGATTTGGAGCATTTATATGCCGAGGATTCAGAAGTCACGGACGCCGGTCTTGCCGAATTGGCGCATTTGCCAAATCTCAGAGACTTAGGGCTATCCGATACGCGCGTCACTGGTGTCGGCCTTGCGGCATTTGCGCGAACCGATTCGTCGCTGGAAGAGTTGGACCTGTCCCGGTCGGCACTGAGCGACGAAGGATGCGCTATGATTGGCAATATTCCATCACTTCAGGGACTGCGAATCGCCGGAACCGGTGTGACGGATCTCGGAATGCAGGCCCTGTCAGCCCTAACGCGCTTGGAACTACTGGACATCAACCGCACAAAGGTCACTTCGGATGGTGTGCAAGAGTTTCAAAGGAGTGTTCCAAATTGCGAGGTTTACCAATAGAAGAAGCGCTTTGAATGTTGCCACATTCGGTCGCCCCTGCCGGGCAACGCCGTGAAGGATTTTAAGCCGTGGATCTGTTTGGGGTTAGGGCATCAAGCTTTTTCTTTTCCCGTGCGCTGAGTTTGCGGATTGTGGGATCGCCCAGTGGTTTCTTGTCAGGGTTGGGCGGGCGGTATCG
>SIAF01000068.1 GCA_009691905.1 Planctomycetaceae bacterium
TCCCGGCTGGCGTGGGAAGTGCAGTCCCGGCCCGAAGGAACAGCAGGCTTCGCGCCCGTTCGGAAACGTTGGGTCGTGGAGCGCACGAATGCCTGGAACGGTCGCTCTCGTCGACATAGCAAGGACTATGAACGGCGAACCGAGTCGAGTGCCGCCATGGTCCAGATCAGTAACGTCCACTTGATGCTACGCCGATTAGCGCCGGTCGAACGTCCAAAATTCAACTACGCCCTCGCAGCGTGAAATCCACGGAGAAATAGGCCTTTAGTTTTCGGATAGCCTCTAAGAAAGCGGAGGTCTATAGTAGCTCTCGGCTTGCTGGTCCCACCCTACATCTATGTCCAACGTCAGCGTGAACAATCCGGTTTAGCTGCCATTGTAATCAACGTGCGTCGCGGGACGAACGCCGCTCGGCCTGCCAGACGGCCACCCCGACGCAAACCGCGCAAAAGACGATTGTGACTGTGAGACAAACCCCGAAACTCGGCAGACCCGCGGCGGCGGGCAGCGGTTGGCCGCTGTAGAGCAGCCGCCGCAGGCCGGCAACGCCATACGTCAGCGGATTAACCCTGATGACCCAGCTTAGCCAGCCTGTCCCGTCGGCCGGGAAAAAAGCTCCCGAGAGTAGCCACATCGGCATCAGCACGATGCTCATGATGGCATGAAATCCCTGCGTCGAATCGAGCGGCCAGGCAATCAGGAACCCCAGTGCCGTGAGTGTGAATGACAGCAGAATCAAAAAACCGGCTACCGCCAGGGTGGTCAGCGGCGAAAGCGACAACCCCATCAGGGGGGCCAATGCCAGAAACAGCCCGGCCTGCAGCACGGCGAGCACTGTTCCGCCGCACAGTTTTCCCAGCACGATGGCCAGTCGGCTGATCGGGGCGGCCAAGACGCCCTGCAAAAATCCTTCGCGGCGGTCTTCGATGATCGAGATCGTCGAAAAAATTGCCGTGAACAGCACGATCAACACCGCGACGCCTGGAAAGAAATATTGCTGATAGGTCATGTCGCGCGGTGCCCAGGACGGGGGTGCAAAGCTGCCGCGCAGCCCGGCGCCGAATAAAATCCAGAACAGAAGCGGTTGTCCGACCGCCCCGATGACACGGGACCGCTGCCTGAAGAATCGCACCAGCTCGCGGAGGGCGAGCGCGTAGATCGGCAGCCAGAAAGGGCGACGGATATTATCACGCGGGTCGGCGTGGGTCAGGGGCACGGCTGTCATAGGGTGGGAACTTCGCAATCCTGAATTCGAGTTGGAAACCGCTGGTGAACGCGTCATACGCCGGTCTGGGGTTCATTCCAGAATCGATGACCTGTCCGCTGAACGAACACGTCTTCGAGGGTCGGCCGCCCGAGCGACACCGACGTGATTCGCGGCCCGAAAGTCTCGACAAGCCGTCCGATGAACTCGTGACCGCGCTGGGTCTCGATGCGAATCTGGCCGCCGACGACTCGGGCCGGCAGGTCGAACCGCGCGGCGATGTCGCATGCCAGCGAGTCGGGATCCAGCGCGGCGATCGACAGGCAGTCGCCGCCGATCGAATGCTGCAAGTCGGCGGGAGTGCCCAGGGCGACGAGGTGCCCATGGTCGAGAATCGCCAGCGCGTCGCAGCGCTGGCCTTCTTCCATCAGGTGCGTGGTGACCAGCACGGTCACGCCTGCCTCGTCGCAAAGTTGTGTCAGGCAGCGCCACAGATCGAGCCGCGCGCCGGGGTCGAGCCCCGTACTGGGTTCATCGAGCAGCAACACCCTTGGAGCATGCAACAGCCCTTTGGCGATCTCGACTCGCCGCGCCAGGCCGCCGGAAAGCGATTCGACCCGATCGTCGGCGCGGTCAGTCAGCCCCAGCCGCGACAGCAGGGATGTCACCTGTCGCCCCAGATCGCTTCCCCGCAAACCGTAAAGATGTCCCTGAATCTTGAGATTCTCGGTGACTGTCAACTTGCGATCGAGACTCGGCGATTGAAAGGTGACGCCGATGCGCGAGCGGACGGCCGCCGGCCGGGTCGCCAGGTCGAGCGACAGTAAACGCACCGTACCCGACTGCACCGGAAGCAGGGTTGCCAGGACGCGAAAGAGGGTTGTTTTGCCCCCACCGTTTGGGCCGAGCAAACCGAAGATTTTTCCGGTCGGAACGTCAAAGCTGACGCGATCGAGTGCCTGCCGCTCGCCGTAATGGTGCGACAATTGCAGTAGGGAGATTGCCGGCGCGTTGTGCATGCTGTTCCATGGCCGCATCGACAAATCGCCCGGACCAGCGGCGCACCCCGCTTACTGCATCAGTGCTTGGGCTTGGGGGCTTCGTGACCCGCTTCGCCGTCATGAGCCGGGGCGGCTTTCGTCTGTGGCACTTGAACGTCGTAATAGTGCGAACCGATATCAGGCATCAGTGCGGCGGGAATGGCCAGCGCGAGAATCATCGTTGGCGCCAGCAGCACGTACTTCCACTTGCCTTCGAATTTGAGGTGCATGAAGTACATCATCACGAACATCGCCTTGAATGTGGCGACGGTCAAAACGATCAGAACCAGCAGCATGATTCCCATCTTGCCGCGCACCATGTCGGCCACCACCGACGCCGCCGTCAGAATGCACAGGGCAAGAAAGACGAGCCAATAATTGACGTGGGGGTGCTCGTCATGCGGCGCGGAATCGGCTGCAGGGGCGTGGGCGGCAGGATCTGACATGAACGGAACTCCGAATAAACGCAACAGAAACAGGGGGACTGACGCCCCCCGCTCGCCGGGGGCAGGTCACACGATATAAATCAGCGGAAACAGAAAGATCCACACCAGATCGACGAAGTGCCAGTACAGGCCGCAGTTTTCGATCACGAGACAGTGCTGCTGGCCGAGCCGTCCGGATGTCCCCAGCCAGATAATTCCGGCGAACATGCCCATCCCGATCACTACGTGCAGCGCGTGAAAGCCGGTCATCAGAAAGTATGTTGAAGCAAAGGTGTTGCCCCACTTGATCACATGCGGCTCGTGGACGCGTGCGAAACTGGGCGGGTGTGCGGCCAGCGACTCGAGTTCGATCTTGGCGCCGATCAGTCGGGCCTTTTCACGCGTGCTTTGCCTGTCGATGTCAGTCTGTTCTGCCGTGAGCTTCCTGCGTTCGAATTTGTTGCCGGAGTCGAGCTTGTCGATTTGCGCCTGGACGTCGGCTCGCTTCTGCTCGGCATCTTTGGGGACTTGAGCCAGTTGCGCGTCAATTTCTTCAATCTGCTTGGCCGCTGAGACTTTGAGTTTATCGATGTCGGGATGGTCGGGTGCTTTCAGGGCCTGGAGTTTTTCTTCGGCTGCCTCGAGCGACAAGGTTCCTTCTTTTGCGTCGGCCTTGAGCTGCCGGTATGCCGCCAGAGTCCCCAGCGCCGTGTTGCGGGCGTCGAGGGCGGCCAGCCGTACCGCCTGAGTCTGGGTGAGAGGCGGCTTGCCGACCGCTTGAATGTTGCGCAGCATGTTGCGTTCGGCTTCGAGCGGGGCCAAACCGACCGCGCCGTCGAGTTCGCGAACGAGCTTGTCGAGTGCCTGCCGACGATCTTCGCTGATGTGTCCCGGTAGAATATCGTGCGCGAATTTTCCGTAGTATTCGTACGTTTTGATTCCGAGAAAGACGCAGGCCAGGGCCAGCGTCAAAATGATCCAATTCGTGGCCTTTTTATAGTTGCGCTGCAGCATCGCCTCGTGCGCCAACACGACCGAAACGCTCGAACAGATCAGCACGAACGTGTTGGTGCCGCCGGCCAAAATGTTAATGTGCGTCACGGCGGTGTCGATCGGCCAGCCGGGTGAACCGAGCCTCAGCACGATGTACGTGCCGATGAAGGCCGTGAAAAACATGATCTCGGTCCCGAGGAAGAGCCATATCCCTAACTTGCCATTGGGAATCGGCACACCCATTTTGAGGGCCGGGACGTTGGAGTGACCAGCAGCATGCGACATGACGAGGGACTCAGATTCAAGGGTAGAACGGACTCTTAGTCCGTTCGAAAAACTTCATGGTTTAAACAGCAACTCACGTCAGCAATCGAAAATGGTCCCACACCAGCGTCACCAGCAGGACCGGAAGATAAATTAACGACGACCAAAGCAGCCGTCGCGCCGTGAGCGCAGTTTCATCGAGCGCGAATCGAACGGCGGCTGTCAGATACGCCAGACTGAGAATGAGCGCCACCGCTAAATAGCCGCTTCCCGCCAAGCCGCAGTGAGCGGGATACAGACTCAGCGGCACGAGAACCAGAGCGTAACCGACCGCCAGGACGCCGACGACCTTTGGTGCGCGACCACCGCCAGGCAGCATTCGCAGCCCGGCCCTGGCGTACTCGTCGCGATAAATCCAGCCGATCGCGAGAAAATGCGGAAACTGCCAAAGAAACAAAATTGCGAACAGACTGAACGCCCCCGCATCGAGTGCGGCTCCCGAGGCAGTCCAGCCCAAAACCGGGGGCAAGGCCCCCGGAACGGCGCCGACGGCCGTGGCGAACGCCGAATATCGCTTCAGCGGGGTATAAATCCCGGCGTAAAGAACCATCGTGGCGGCCGCCAGGGCCGAGGTCGTCAGATTCACGCAGACCGCCAGGTACAGCATCCCCGCCAGCCCCGTGGTGAGACCGAACAGCAACACTTCGGCCGGCGACAGGCGGCCCGAAGGGAGTGGTCGCCCCGCCGTTCGGCGCATGCGTGCGTCGCTCTCGCGTTCGAGGTACTGATTGAGGGCACTCGACCCGGCGGCGACGAGCGCGATTCCCAGCAGGGCATGCGCCAACGGCCATCCGTACCACTGGTCGGCCGAACCCAGTGCGTACCCGGCGCTGACCGTCAGCAACGCCAACAGGGCGATTCGGGGCTTCGTCAGAATCAAGTAGTCGGCCAGACGGGCCGACAGGGCACTGCGTTCGTTCACAGTGCTCGCAACGACGGGAGACTCACAGGATGCGGTCGCAGCCGTTCTCATCGCATAACCCCCGTGGCGGCAACCGGTGCGGCCATGACCCTTTGATCGCCAACGCGACGCGCTCGGGAACCATGCAGCCATTGCATGCGGCAGACGCGAACAGCCAGCACGATGGTCGTCGCAAACAGCAGCATGCCCATCAGGACATGCGACGTGCGCATCGCGACCTGCATCGGCGATCCATGGACGGCGACTTGATCTCCAAAACCGAATTTGGTGAACCACGCTCCGGCCCCCAGCCCCAGTTGCGCGAGCGTCGCGACCGCCAGGATGGCGGCGGGGGCGCGGAACCAGTGGATGCCGCTGGCCGTCGCAGCCAATGCCAGCCAGACAACCATCAGCGCCGCGATGAAGGCGAACCCCAGATGTTCGCCGGGAGCCAGCCCCTGGTGGCGCAACAGTCCGCCGAGGACGTATTGAACGAATACGCAAACGGCGGTCGCAATCGCCAGCACCTGCAACGGCGCCAGCGAGTGACCGCTGCCGATCGTCGCCGCGTCGCGCCAGCGCCGGCTCGTCACGACGGCGATGCTGGCCAGCAGGGCGTACACCAGCGCGGCGAAACTGCCGTGCACGAAGGCCAAACCCCGGGCATCCAGCCTGACCCGCTGACCCCCCAGCAGTCCCTGGGCGATGACCGCGAGCAAGGCGACGACCGCAAGGGCCTTGACCCAGTTGCGCCGCTCGGCAAATGCGGCTGCAACGCACAGGGCGATGCTGGCCAAGCCGATCAGAACGCCGGCCAGACGGTGGCCGTGTTCGAGAAATTTGTCCCCCACCGACTGTAACCAGGGATACGAGAACATGCCGTACCCGTCAGAAGTCGGCCAGTCGCGGAAGGCCATCCCGGCGTCCCTGGTCGTGACCAGCGCCCCCATGCCGATCGGCAGGAGCGCCACGCACGCCGTCAGCACGGCGACTCGGTGCAGCCAGGGATTGTAGGCAGATTCAGTCATTGATCGGTATCAGAGACGTTCACATCACGCGTCACAGCAGCAATGGCAGGCGAGCTGCCCAACTGGTCTTATTGGGGGCGGTCTCAATGGGGGTCGGCGTTCGGGTCGATGTGTCGGTCTTCAGTCGGCAGGAATTTCGTCTGCGGCAAAAAATCCTCCTCAACCAGAGGTGACGCGTATTCGTACGGGCCGCGATAAACGATCGGCAGGATGTCGAAGTTTCCGTGCCCGGGAGGCGAAGGGGCCGTCCACTCGAGCGTGTTCGAATTCCAGGGGTTCCGCCCGACCTTCTTGCCCCGGAAGATGCTGTAGACGAAATTGCCGATGATCAGGAGCTGCGCGAATCCCATCAAGAGGGCCCCGTACGTCATGACCTGATTGAGGGGCAACAGGTGTTCCAGATACGGATAGTTGTAAGGGTCGGCCAGCCGCCGCGGGAATCCCGCGACCCCCAACAGATGCATCGGGAAAAACGTGACATTGAAACCGATGAAGGTCAGCGCGAAGTGCAACTTGCCCAGAGGCTCGTTCATCATGCGACCGAACATTTTCGGGAACCAGAAGTGAATCGCCCCGAACACGCCGAACAGCGTGGCCCCGAACAACACGTAATGGAAGTGGGCGACGATGAAGTAGGTGTCGTGGATGTAGATGTCGACCGGCACGGCGGCCATGAAAATTCCCGAAAGCCCGCCGACGACGAACATCGACACGAAGGCAATGGCGTTGAGCATCGGGGTCGTGAACTGCAGGTTGCCGCCCCACATCGTCCCCAGCCAGTTGAATGTCTTCACGGCCGAGGGAAGGGCGATCATCATGGTTGAAACCATGAACGTCATCCCCAGGGCCGGGTTCATCCCGCTGATGAACATGTGGTGCCCCCAGACGATGAAGCCCAGCCCCGCGATCGCCGCCATCGAGTAAACCATCGGGCGGTAACCGAACAGCGGCTTGCGGCTGAACGTCGAGATGATGTCAGAGACCATACCCATTGCCGGCACAATCATGATGTACACGGCCGGATGCGAGTAAAACCAGAACAGGTGCTGCCACAACAGCGCCTGACCCCCGCCGATCGTGGGGTCGGCGTTGTTCACGACCAGCCCGCCGGGAATGAAAAACGTCGTCCCGAGCGTGCGATCGCAAATCATCATGGCGCCGGCTGCCGTCAACACGGGGAGTGCGAAGGCCTGCAGAATGGCCGTAATGAACATGCCCCAGATCGTCATCGGCATGCGGAACAGGGTCAAACCGGGGGCGCGCATGTTGATGATCGTCGTCAAATAGTTGATCGAACCCATCATCGACGAGAATCCGATAAAGGTGACCGCCAGCAGCCACAACGTCTGTCCGGCGCCCGATCCGGGCGCTGCCTGAGGCAGGGCGCTCAAGGTGGGGTAGCTCGTCCATCCTGCGGCGGCGGCGCCGCCGGCGACGAAGAAGCTCGCTCCGAACAGCCCGATCGCGGGCCACATGAACCAGTAACTGAGCATGTTGAGCGTGGGAAACGCCATATCGTCGGCACCGATTTGCAGCGGGATCAGAAAATTCCCGAAGGCACCCGCCAGAATCGGGATGATCACCAGAAAGATCATCACCGTCGCGTGCATCGTGAACAGCATCGTGTAGAACTCGGGAGAGATGGCGCCCCCCTGCCCCGAGAACAGCAGGCGGCCGATGATCGGCATTTCCCGCCACGGGAAGGCCAATTGCCAGCGCACGCACAGAGCCAGCGACCCACCCACAAGCAGCATCAGCAGCGTCGTCATCAGAAACTGAACTCCGATGATCTTGTGATCGGTCGAGAAGATATATTTGCGGACGAACCCGATCTCGTAGTGAACGTGGGCATGGCCCGCGTCGTGGTCGTGGGTCGTCAGCGCGGTGGGGTTGATTGTGCTCACGGATACCTCAATTGGGCGGAATGACGAATGTCGAAATTCCAATGTCTAATGAAAACCGAAAATCGAAAAACCAACGACGAGCGGCGACCCGGTTGCCTTTTGGAATCAGTTACCTTTTGGAATTTCGCCATTCGGGCTTGATTAGACATTCTGGTTTCGTCATTCGGATTTTTCCTTCTCGGCGACGCCATCGTCGAATTGCGTCTTCGACAGTTCCTTCAGATACGATTGACGCTCGTCTTCGCGCTCGGCGGTCAGTTGGCCGCGCATTTTGTAGTGGCCCCAGCCGCACAATTCGGCGCAGACCAGGTCATAAATTCCCGTCTTGTCGGCCTGGAACCAGACGGGGATGACCAGTCCCGGGACCGCATCCTGCTTGATTCGCAGGTGCGGCAGAAAAAACGAGTGCAGCACGTCTTCACTTCTCAATTTGATCAACACCGGTTTGCCGCTGGGGACGTGCAGATCATTGACGGTATACAGGTCAGTGGGCTGCGGCGTGTCTTCGAGCGTCTTCCCAGGGCCGGGATAGCGGATCCGCCATTCGAACTGCCGCGCTGTGACTTCGGCCACCGGATGCGCCACGGCCTCGCGGTCGAACGTCGATTTCACGCGATAGCGGTACCACACGTCCATCTGGTACAGCGCGATAAACAGCAGCACGCCGGCCGTTACGATACTCGACACGACTTCGAGCGTATGACTGCCGTGCGAGAAATCGCTGCGCCGCGGCTTGCCTGAGCCGTATTTCCACAGCACATATCCCAGGATGGCATTCACCCCGATGAACGTGACCGTCGTAATCACCAGAATCAGGTAAAACAGGTCATCGATCTGTGCGCCTAAAGGCGAAATCGACGGACCGGGAAACCACCACCTGTAGGTCGGGCCGGACCCGACGATGCAGAACAGCACCGCAAGGGCCGCCGCACCCGTGAAGAAAAAGCACCAGAATCGATTCATGACGAAACTCTCAGATAACTCTTAGTGACTGGCAACTTCTTCCTTCGAATCGGCCTGGACATCGCCCGGTGACGCCGATTCTTTTCCGTCGAAGGGGATGCTCAGGACGTAATTCACGAGATCCCAGATTTCTTCGTCGGTCTTCAGCACCGTGCCGCCGAAGCCGGGCATTTGCGTGCCGCGGATGCCGGCGTAGATTCGCCGATAAATGTCGACCGGACGACGACCGCCGCGGTAGGTGCCACGGGTCAGGTCACGAGGCTTTTGCGGCAACTGCCACTCATCGTGCAATCCTACGATTTCGTACTTGCGTTCGGGGGTCGTCCCGGGAATCGGCCAGAATTGCTCGGTATTGGGGCCATCGCCGCGACCGGCCGGGCCATGACAATCGGCGCACTGCGTTTTCTTCCCCTCGATTTGCGACAGGTACAGCTTGCGGCCGCGCTCGATCGACGCGGGAGTGGGGCGAACGCGTTTGTCGGTGGGGGTAATTACGCTTTCGGGAAGATCGGCAGTGACCCACGCTTCGGCAATGTCGGCGGCGCGGGACTCGATGGTCTCTGCGAGCTCTTCGTCAATCGTCTTCATCAAATCGGCGACAACCTGGCTGCGCTTGGCCTTGGGTTCAGACTCGGCGACCGCGCGCTTCACGTCTTTCTCGAGCGCGCCTGCCGCTGCGAATTCATTGTAAAGCTGAATTTCAACTTCGCCGCGAATACTCAGCCATCGGACGTAGTCGATGATTAGTCCAAGAGTTTCGTCGCCCAGTAGCACGAACGAAGGCATATACGTGCCGGGAATGCCCTCTTTCAAAACGCGCGTCAAGTCGGCCGTTGCGGGTTTAAGCGGCGCGAGCGTCGACTTGAATTTGAAAACCCCCTGCCGGTAATCGCGGGGCCGCGGGTTGAGAAATTTCGCTGTCGGGCCGTTGCCGTCGCCGCTCACCCCGTGGCAGTGCATGCAATGCCGCATGTACAGGTTGCGGCCTTCCTTGAGCCTCCAGCCGGCTTCATGGCGATTTGTCGATGCCGACTCAGGCTGTGCGGCCCCGTAGTTGATGGGAAACTTCTGCCACGCGACCAGTTGATTCGGGTTACCGAAGTTTTCATTGAGCGCAGCGACGACGGTGGCCCGCGCTTCGGGAATCAGCTCGTCGGTCTTCTTATTGAGGACGAATGTGGCCGGCGGCGGCTGACCGCAACCCGACAGCAACGCTGCCAGGCCGACCATGAGATACGGTAGAACAAACTGGACTCTCACGTCGAGAACCCTCATACAGGTGAATTGCGTAGCGTAGACTGTCGTGTGGACTTCAGTCCGCACGGTTCGTTTTGTCTTGTGAGAAGGACAGAAGTCCTCCCGATTCTCGTGGCGGCTCAACCGGCGAACTTGGCGGCATCGAACGACAACTTGACATCGGTCGTTTCGCCGGGCTTGACCTCGACCGCGTACTTGCGTTCGAGATAACCCTTCTTTTCGTGCCAGATTTTGAACTCGTGTTTGCCGGGCGGAAGGTCGGCAATCGTGAACTTCCCGTCGGCGTCGGTGACCGCCATGTAGGGATGATCGAGAATCAGGTGGTAGGCTTTCATCCACGGATGGAAGTCGCATTTTACCTCGATCGGCTGCTTCTCGGCCTTGACGTACTTCAAATCGACTCCCACGCGGTCGTTGGCGGTAATCACCTGATTGAAGGGGTTGTTTCGCAGCGGCGACGTGTGTGTATTATGACCAATCGGGTCGCCGCTTTTCACCATGACCTTCTGGCCGGCCTGGGCAACCAGCGCGTGCGGCAGAAATCGGCATCCCATCTGGTCGAATACGACTTCCTTGCCTTCGGCTTTGTCGAACTTGGCGCCGGCTGGCGCCTTGTCGAGGTAGATGAAAACATTGGCGATTCCCTTGTTGTCTTTGTTGATGACCAGCTCTTCAGAAGGGACGTCCTGAGCGGCACAAACGGCTGCGTCCTTCTTCGTCGCATCCCCCTTCTTGACCACCAACTCGGCTGTCGGCGGATTTCCGTCAAATAACACGACGCCGCTGAAGGTGCCCGTTCCATCGGCCGCAAGACCCAGGGCGGCGGCCGCAACGGGGGCGAGCTGTGTCGGGCTGACCGCGGCAATCTCGATCGAATCACCGGCGACGCCTGATTTCGCAGCAAAATCGACCGTGAGGGCCAGGCCGGCGACGACTGCCAGAACGACCGTGTATCCGGTAACGAAGCGCGTCGTCAGGCCCGGGCGCCTGGTCTGGACGAAATCAATCGGTTTCATGGGAGTCGCTCCGCTTGAGAAACGGTGATGTCGCCGCCGGATTTGAACCGCTCGAAAGCGACTTGCCGGCGGGAGGGGGTGGGCAGTGCGGCAAAATTGGTACTAGCGTAGGTCAGATCTTTGGTCGTGTCTTTGTCGATTTCAATGGTGATTTGCAATTTGCGTACGAGTAAACGTGCATTGCCTGGAGCCCGCTCGTGCCAGACGTTGAAACTGTGCTTGCCCGGAGGCAACCCCTCGATCTTGAATTTCCCATCTTTGTCGGTCACGGCAAAATATGGATGATCAACCGGGAAGTGATACGCCTTCATCCACGGATGAAAGTCGCACCTGACTTCAAGCGGGGTGGATTCTGACTTCTTGTAGTTGCAGGGAACTCCGCTGCGATCGTTGACGCCGATCAGCTGACTGAACGGGTTGTTGCGGTTGGGATACGTGTGCGTGTTGTGCGGGATCGCGTCACCGCTGATGACAAGCAGTTGTTGCCCCACTTGCACCGTCAACACGTGCGGCAGAAAACGGCACCCCTTCTGATCGAAAAATACCGCGTTGGCCGGTGGCGTCGCCAACTCGGGCTTGACGAACGCCGGTCGTTTTTCAAGGAAGATGACGGCGTTCGCGATCCCCTTGTTTCCCGCGTTGACAACCAGGCTTTCGTCGGGCACCGCCATGACCGAACAAACTGCGGCGTCTTTGACCGTGGTGTCGCCCGCCGCAATTATGGGGGACAGGTTGCGCGGCGTGCCCTCAAACGTGATCGTGCCGACGAGGTTCCCGTAGCCGGCCGGGGCCGTTTCGACAGCCGGCGCTGCTCCGCCGGCCGCAACGTCGGACGCTCCCGCGACCGGTTTGATCGTGACCGAGACGATTTGCGCCTCGGGACATCCGCCGCAACAGATCACCGACAGTAGGCTCAGGACGAATGGTCGGGAAAAGAAAACCACAGGCAGGCTCGACGGAGAAGGTTTCGCGAAACAAGGGGCTGGACGCTGTACAGGCGATCGATCAGTCATTGCTGGATGTCTCCGCGGGAGGGGCATCGGCGGCGGGAGGTTCGGCCGGCGCCGCTGCGGGGGCCGCGGCTGTGGCTTTGCCTTCCTTTTCAAGCAACCGCAGATAATTCATCAGCGCGTCGCGGGCGGCGACGATCTGCTCGCGGCCGTCTCCGTGGAACAACTCGGGATAGACCTGCTTGTCGCGGACGAAATTTTGCGGCATCGCCGTATAGGGCGTAATCGATTTCGGTTTGGAGATCCACAATTCCATCCAATCGGGCCGCAGGCGATTGTAGACTCCGTCGAGATTGGGACCCCGCGTCACCTTGGTTGGGTCACCAGCGATAATGAACTCGCGGCCGCCGACGGCGTGACAGCCCGCGCAGAACCCTGCCGGAGGCGCTTTGGTAACAACTTTCCAGGCGTCGCCAAGATAATCGGCGTGAGCGGCCTCCATCGGACGCAGGTATTCGGGTTCGCGCTGGGGAACATCCTGGTAGGGAAAGGCCGCACCGTCGACGGCGGCGAAGTAGTCGGCCAGCGTCTGGGCTTCGTCGCTCGACATGTTGAACTGCGGCATGCGGAGCACCGTGGTGTACCGTAACTTGCCGGGATTCTTGAGGAACGCATACAGCCAGGGGGTCTGGACCTTGATCCCTTCCAGGTACAGCGGAGGCGGAGCCATCTCCCGCGCTTTGTCCCGATTGACGTCACGGTCGGCCGCCATCGAGGCGTTGACCAGCCACTCGGCGAACGCTCCGCCGCGCCCCGCGGTCACCGAAATCTGCTTCGGCACGGGAACCGTGATGCGCGTCCCTGGGAGCAACCCTTTCTGGCCGACTTGCAGCGTTTCCCACAAATCGTAACCGGCTTCCTGATCGGCCGGGTCGTCCTCGGGATCGGGGGCCGAATTGATCAAACCGTGGAAGCGAACGGCGACCTCGCCGGGTGCTGTCGCCATGCCGGCACGCCCGTCGTGCGGCGGCTTGAGCCGCATCAGGAGATCCATCGCCTCGGGATGATCGGCGGCGTCGATGTCGAAGAACGCGACCTGTCGCAGGAAGTCGTTGAAGCGACGGTAGAAGTCGTCGACGCCGGCATCGGGCGGCGGCTGCTGCCGCTTCTCGTAAGGGGCCGCGAAATCCTTCCACAGTTTGTCGTGCAGCGCAATCAGTATTTCAGGTTCGATGAAGTTCGCGACCGGCGAGCCGGCGCGTTCGCGCAGGCTCTTTGAAAGCTGATCGAGGCGCGAGAGATCGAGCGCGAGCAGCTCATCGGAATCGACCAGCCGAACGTAGGGACGGGTGGCCGCGGAGCCTTCGAGCAGTGCTCGAATCGCTTCCCACGACTCACGAGCACTAACGGCGACCGGCTTGCCCCCGGCGAATTCCTTGCGCTTCTCGGCGGAAATGTCGAGCCGGAATTCAAGCTCGTCGGCCCGGTATTCGATCTCGGGAAGTTCGAGCATGTGGCAGCCGGCGCAGTTGAACTTTGCAATCAGCTTCTCGCCGTTCACTCGAGCCTTGGCGGCGCCATGCGGCCGATACTGGTATTTCTCCATCGGGGGTTCGGCCACCAGGCCCAGCACGAAGGTCGCTACGGCTTCGATGTCGGACTCATTGAAGGGGAACCTGGGCATTCGGAGCCGCTCGTCCCAGTTCTTCGTCTCGATCTTTTTGTAATCGTAACTCCGCGGATCGCGCAGCTTTTGCCACAGGAAACCGGCGCGGCCATGTTGCAGCAACTGACTGAAGAAGAACCCCACCGACCCTTCGGTGGCTTCCTGCGCGGGGGTCAGATTGCCGTTGAGGCCATCTTTCAAAGCCCGTTCGGCGCGCTCGGCGGTGCTCGATCCGTCGGGTTCGCCGTGGTGATGCAGATACTCTTCAATGTGTTCGAGCGCCAGCTTGGTGGGATCTTTGCGGCCCCAGTCCTGCAGGGCGGTGCCGACCGGGCGAGCCTTCTCGAAGCCCGGGATATCGTGACAGCCATAGCAGCCATACCGGGAGATCGTGCGGCGGCCGACGTAGCGCAACATCGTCTCGGGAGTAATTCCCGCCGCGACGAGCTCGACCTCGTCAGGCTCGATCGCCGCCGCCTTGATTCGGGCGAGTTCACTTTCGGGGAGCCGACCCTGTTCGAGGGCGACTTTGGTTTTTTCGCCCCCCACCGATTTTTTCAGGTACAGCTCGACCAGCTCGCGCAGGCCGGCCTGACCCCAGGCGATCGATTCGAATCGGCCCGGTCCGACGGTGTCGAGAACGAAAATAGACTTCTTGTCCGCGTCCATCGGCAGTTTCCCTTCGGCGTCGCGATTGGACATCAGGAACGCGGCGATGTCGGCGGCGGGATCGGTGGTGACCCCCTGGACCGTTTCGGGTTCGACGAACAGATTGGGCATCTTCGTCCGCGAACTGTGGTGGGTCGGTTCGCGAATCCAGGTGTAGAGCCACTTCAGCGACGTCAGCTTCTGGTGGACATTGGTCAGATTCGGGCCGAAGTCTTGCGTGGCTCTCGGAAAGTCGGCATGCGAATGGCACGCCAGGCACCCGCGCTGCGAAAACAGCTTCTTGCCGCGCTGGGCATCGGGCGTATAGTCGGCTGCCCATTCATCCAATTTCAGAGGCTCTGATTTTTCGAACAGGTACGCGACGATCCCGGCAATTTCGACGGGCTGCAGCTCTTTGGCATGGGCGTCACGCTGGTTGTTCAGATCGAAGAACTGCGGCATGCGCGTGTCGGGACGGAATGCCTTGGGCTCTTTGACCCAGTTTTCAGCCCAGGCCTTGTTGGTTTTGGCGGCGAAGTGCCTGAGACCAGGCCCGACTTTTCGCATCGTCCCGGCGACTGAGGTCGGGTCGGCCGCGATGCGTTCGGCCTCTTCGGCGGTCTGTGGTTCCAGCCGCATGTCGGGGCCAATCTGTTTCCCGCCGCTATACCCATTGATTTCGTGGCAGCCGTAGCAGCCGTACTGACGGATGACTTCGTAGCCGCGGTACGCCTTGGGGGCCGACGCGCCGAATTTCGGGTGAACACCCAGTTCGACGACATTGTGGTGGCACTTGATACAGGCGGCTTCGGCGAGGCGCTTGGGGTACATCGGGTACTCCCAGTAGTGATTGCTGGCGTAGCCGTATTTCTGCCGCCATTCCTCGCCGATGTCGGGCGCACTGGGTGTGTGCGACGCGTTCTGAAAACTGGTTCCCGAGCCCTGGCCCTCGTGGCACGACGTACACCCGAACTTCTGCATCGGATGCGGGCTGGCTGAAGTCAGAAACAAGTCGGGGTTGGGGTGTGTCGAGAACGGATGACCGTAGCCGACAGCCGAACCATCGTCATGGATGCGCTTTCGGCCGTCTTTCTTGCCGACGTACTCGTCGACGTTGGCCATCGTGATCCCGTGCGCGTCATGGGGGAATGAGGCAACGTTTCCAGTCCCCACGCGGTCGATGTTGACGTGGCACGTATTGCAGCGGTCGAAGCGGGCAACCTCGGTCATGCCCCCCAGGGGGACTTTGAGATCGGGCATCCAGAGCTGATTGATTTTGAAGGGGCCGTTGAGACCATCGATGATCGGCAGTTCCATCAGCCAGTGTTTGAATTTTTCAGGAGCTTTTGATGGAGCGATTTGAGCCAGCGCTTTTTCGAGGCGAGCCAGATCGAAATCATGCTTCTTCTTTGCCGCCATCGCGTCGTCGAGCACTTTGTTCATCGCCGAAAGTTCGCTCTTGGCTTCGTCGAAGCGAGTTTGCAGGTGCTCCAGCGCCGCTTCCATTTCGTCGACTTTGGCCTGCCTCTGATCGAAATCGTTCTGAAAGGGTTGCAGCGCTTCTTTGGTCAGCTTGCCGTCGCGGACGGCGATATCGAGATCGGCCCGCGCCTTGTCGCGATAGGCGCGCTCGTCTTTGACCTGCCGCGACAAAAGCTGATATTGGCCGTCGAGTTCGTCAGATTTCGATTTCGCCGCCTTGCGCGCGACTTTGTGCTGCTCGACTTCAGTTTTAGCGGCGTCGATGCGTTTCTCGAGTTCGACCTCTTGCTCTTCGAAGGTCGTCTGGCTGGTAATGGCATTTCGCTCGCGAACGATCTGATCGGCCTGAAGGCGAGCGGCGACCTTTTGAATCGGCCGCCATTCGTCGGCGTAGTCGCGATCCATCATCAGCCACGTCGAGCCGAACAGCGCCACGGCGCTGGCGGCAAACACAACGTGCATCGTGCGCAAATTACGCCAGACATCTTCGGTTGCGGGCATGGTGACCGTTACTCGAGTCAGAACCTTCAAATGTTAAAGAACCACTCGGGAATCGCGACAATGTACTTCAGCCGAAACGCCCAGCGCAGCACCATCTTGATCGGCAGACAGGCCATGAACAGCACGAGGTTGGCAAACACCATGTACCGCAGAAAGCCCATCCTGACGAAGAACCTGCGGAAGATCGTCATCGCCATCAGCGGCGGCAGGACGAACAGGTACACCGCCACGAGAACCAGCCCCACGCTCTCCCGCAACAGAATCGCCAGGATCTTCTGCCACTCGCTCGCTCCCGCGGAGGCCACCGGGAGGGGTTGCTTGAGCGTATCGACCCAGACGAGTTCCGACAGATTGACGTTGTTGAGATTTTCCAGCTTATGCACATCCCAGAACTCGTAGATGCCGAAAAAGTTCCAGTTCGGCCCGCGCAGGAAAGTTCCCAGAATGATCAGGCCGATCCACAGCGGAATGAACCCGAACAGAAACGTGATGATCGAGAACTTGCGTTCATTGAAGGTGTAATACCCGTTTCCCTTCTTGTTGAAGTCGATGTAGGGCAGTGCCATCAGCCCCACCAGAATGATCGAGGGCAGCACCACACCGGCCATCCACGGGTCGTAATAAACCAGCATCTCCTGCAAACCCAGGAAATACCACGGGGCTTTCGACGGATTGGGAGTTCGCACCGCCGAAGCCGGGTCTTCCAGCGGGGCTTGCAACACAACTCCCCACACGACGAGGATTGCCGTCAGGGCGATCATGCAGATCATCTCGGTATAGACCAGGTCGGGCCACACCAGGATTTTGTCGTTGTCCTCCTGTTCGAACAACGGTCTCCCCGCGGCGATCCGCTGGTCGTTGTCGACGGCACGCCTGAAGTACAGCCAGGTGAAAAAGCCCACAATGAACAGCATCGACACGATCGGCACATTGTCGGGTTTGCCGACGATTTGCCGGAAGTCGTAATCGGTCAGGCTCAGGCACATGAACAACACGGCGAGGTTCAGCAGCACCCAGGCCACCGTCGGCTTGACCAGCCACTCCCGCAGCCAGATGACGGCAACGAACAGCAGGAGCGATCCGGTGAAGTAAGTCGTCGGTTTGGCGAGTTGATCGACCCGCGACTTGAACCACTCCGGCATGCGGATCAGAAATTGCTCAGGCTCGGCGCCGCCGGTCACGTGCGCGACGCCGACCAGGAACAGCAACGTGGTGAATACGGCCCAGCCGGCGATCGACCCCGCGCTGACGTGGCGCTTGACCTCGCGCCAGGTCCACAGCGCGTTCATCGCGGCCAGCAGCAGGTACAACCAGCCCAGTCCGCGAATGACTTCGGGCGTGAGATCGGGATGCGGATCCATAAGCGGAATTCACAACGGTTGACTGATGCCGCCGTCCTTGCGGACGCGCCAGAAGTGAATGGCGATCAATCCCGCAACAACCAGCGGAATCGCCACACAGTGCAGAATATAGAAGCGGTTGAGGGTATTTTCACCGACGAACCGGCCCCCCAGCAGAATAAACCGGGCGTCGCTGGCGTTGGTGATCAAATCAAAGCCCCCCAGATTCAAGATCTGCGCTCCGGGGCCTTCATGGCCCAGAAACGGCGTCGCGCGGGCCATATTCGAGCCGACTGTGATGGCCCAGATCGCCAACTGATCCCACGGGAGCAGATACCCGGTGAAAGACAACAGCAGCGTCAGCACGAGCAACAGCACGCCGACGACCCAGTTGAATTCTCGGGGCGGCTTGTAGCTGCCCGTGAGAAACACGCGGTACATATGCAGCCAGACCGTGATCACCATCGCATGCGCCGCCCAGCGATGGATTTCGCGCATGATCCCCAGCGTGGTCACGTCGCGCAGTGCAAGAATGTCGTTGTACGCCCATTCGAGAGTCGGGCGGTAATAGAACATGAGCAGCACGCCCGTCACCGTCTCGACGAGAAACAGAAAGAACGTGATCCCGCCCATACACCAGGTGTACGACAGGGCGATCCCCTGTTTTTTGACCGACACCGGGTGCAGGTGCAGGAAAAAATTGGTGAGCATGACCACCACCCGGTTGCGCCGATCGTACGGAGCAGGGTGCCGGAAGATGCTCTTCCAGATTTGCGAGTCGCGAATGTATTCGCCGATGGACATTGAGTTGATCTCAGATTTCAAATTTGAGATTTGAAATGCGATTGACTAACCAGGCTGAAAAACGGGGACTGGCTCCAACGCACATCAGTTTCCCGACAAATTCGGCACCCCAGTCGGTGCCTGTCCCCCTTTTTCAACCACTGCTATCCGACAACCTCGTAATACGACGCCGGATCGATCCACTGCCCCATTTCTTCCTGAAATTTGATGCTCTTGTCGACTTCGAGCATTCCGTCTTCCGAGAGGCGGATCCCGACCCGTTCGAGCGGTCGCGGGGCCGGACCCTCGAAGTTGATGCCCGTGATGTAAAACCCCGAGCCGTGGCAGGGACACTTGAACTTCTGCTCGCCGGCCAGCCAGCTTGGCGTGCAACCCAGGTGCGTGCAGACCGATGCCAGGGCATAAATCAGATTCTTGCCTCGATATTGATCGGTGTGAACGATCCACACGCCGAACTGGGCCACGAGCTTGGTCGCCACAGTCCCCAGGTCGTAATCCGACGCCGGGCCGATCTTGAACTTTCGCGGCGGTTCGATCAGCACATTGGGCATCATGAACCGCGCGGTGGCCAGCAAGGCGATCACTGAAGTTCCCGCCAGCAGCGTCCATGCCAGAACAAACGGGCTAAGCAAGAGGGCAACTAATACCATCCGACGTGACCCATCAGCCGCGGCCCCCTTTTTCGCCTTGGCTGCAGGGACAGGCCGCGTCGGCATGAGGGGCGGACCGGCCGGTTTGACCGGTGCCGCAGGCGCGGCAATCGTTGCCGATGGGGCGCCAGGTCGAACAGCCGCCAGCATCTCCTGCACGCTGAGCCTGGGGCCGCCGTCGTCGCTCGCAACAGTTGCCGCTGCGGAGACAGTCTTCGCTTTGGCGGCCGGCTTCTCGACAGCCGGCACTGCAGAAAGGGCTGCACCGCCGGCTTTGGACCCCGCGCGAGCCGCAGCGAGAATGTCGGCAGTTGATTTTGGTTTCCCGCCAGCCCCCGCAGTCGAGGCAGCGGGTTTTGCGGGGACTGACTTAGCGGCAGGAGAGGCACTGCTGTCGCCTGCGGTCGCGCCTGCTTTTTGAGCCCGTGCGGCAGCCATAATTTCGGCAGTCGATTTCGGCTTCGCTCCTGCAATCGGTTTCGGCGGCGCGGGCTCTGTCGGTGCAGGCGCTTCAGGCGCGACCGCCGGAGCGGTTGAGGCCGCAGCACCGCCAACCGCCTTCGAGGCACGCGCTGCGGCGAGAATCTCCTGGGTGCTTAGTTTTTTGGGAGCACCACCCTTGGGTTCGTCTGACATAGTCCAGTCACCTGAACGCCCGCAACAGCGGGAGAAGTGCGGCGCAAATAAGGGGACGATGGTCGATCGGCCATCGGCGCGCTTCGAGGGATTGTGGCATTCCGTTCGGGAACTGACAACCATTATCGATTGCCGCTTCCGGGATTTCTCAGATTCTAGAACCCCTGAAAATTGCATTCCCACGATTGGGAACGTCGCTTTTGGTTCAGTGCAAGGCACTCGATCGTTCCCGCAACGCCGGAAAGGGCCATCCAAGCCTGCGAGTGGTCGCTGGTCGATCTACGCTTTCGCCCATACGGCTCTCGTGTCAGAATCGAAATCGAGACAAAATCCCCGCGAGTGGTATGCCTTGGTTGACCCGCTGATCGCACAATTCGACGCTTTCATTCGACGTGACCCGGCACAGCGGGGCCTGATCGGTTCTGAATCTCGGTTCGGCCCACTGTGTGAAGGGCATCTTTTCGGTGCGGCGGCTCATCTTGCCATTCACGGACAATTCGTCGTGCTGGTCACCGGTTTTTTTATCCCTCGCGGCGATCCCCCCGCTGCCGAAACCGACGGACCGCCGGGAACCTTGCTGCTGGCGCAGGCGCTGGAAGCCGCGGGGATCCAGACGCGTATTGTGACCGATCGATACTGCTGGAACGCAGTCGTTGCCGCTGCCATCGCATCCGAGTTCTCCCTGGAGCGCCTGATTTGCTATCCGCACCCGCCAGAAACGGCTTGCCGCTTAGCCGAAGGCGCCGGCCATCGGGAACTCGACGCCCCGGCGCGCGCCTGGCGGCAGCAGTTCTTTGCCGACTGTCCCCGTTTGACGCACTTGATTGCCGTCGAGCGCGTCGGTCCCTGTCACACTCTGGAATCGCTGTTGCAACAACCGCAACGCTTGGCTCACTCAAGGAAACGATTCGAATCGCTGGTTACACCCGACCAGCGCGATCATTGTCACAACATGCGCGGCGAGGCGATCGACACGTATGCCGGCGACCTGCATCGTCTGTTCGAAGAGGTTTTGGAAACACATCCGTTCGTCAGGACGATCGGCATCGGCGACGGCGCGAACGAGATCGGCATGGGAGCCGTCCCGTGGGGCGACCTCGAACGACGCCTTTCGGGCGAGCAGTCGGGACGTGTCCCCTGCCGCGTGCCTTGCCACTGGAACATTGTCGCGGGGACCAGCAACTGGGGCGCCTGCGCTCTGGCGGCAGCCGTAATGCACTTGCGAGGCCAGGCCGCATTGCTGCGCCCGTTTACGGCGGCACAACAACTGCGCGTTCTGGAAGAGATGGTGGCCAACGGTCCGGCGGTCGATGGCGTGACCGGCCGACGTAAACCGACGGTCGATGGGTTGCCGTTTCTGACCTACATTCAACCTTGGATGGGCATGCGCCGGATTCTGGAATTGCCCGATTGACCGCGACTTGCAGTCTCCTCGTTCCCAAGCTCCGCTCTCATCCTTATACACAACCATCGTGGAATTTAGGTTTCTCGATTTCGGTGCAGGTTTCCCAGGCGAGGGCGAAGTCAAAAACGCGGCGCATTCCGCGCCACATGATTTCGGGGCCGGGCGGGCCGTCGTGGCTGCGGCCCAGGTAGCCGCCCAGCGCGGCCACGTGTTTCAGGAACTCGCCCAGCGTGGGCGGATCCGGCG
>SIAF01000069.1 GCA_009691905.1 Planctomycetaceae bacterium
TCGCGGTCTTGAGCCGCACATGGACCGCAGTTCGGGATGCAATGTTCGCCTCTCAGATTCCAACGCTACCCCGAACTCACGGGCCGATTCGTAGTCGTCCAATTGCAAATGCCGCATAAAAATGTGGGATTGAATGGATCGCACCCGTCACAATCCCGCCTTCTGTCGGCTGCCGGCCGCGGCGTGTATGATCGTGCCTCCCCTGATTCAATTCCTGCGGCGGAGTCGGGTTTTGAAGGTGCTCTTAACCGAAATCGAGATTCAGGCCGGCATCGAGGCTCTCGCGAAGCGGCTCGATGCCGAGTATCGCGGCCGACCTCTGACAGTGCTCGGCGTTCTCACCGGCAGCCTGATTTTTCTCGCCGACTTGATTCGGCGCATGGATTTTCCCCTGCGAGTCGGGCTGATTCAGGCCTCGAGTTACCGTGGCACCGCGACCTTGCCGGGGGCGCTCGAGATTCACGATGCCGGACTTCCCATTCTTGAAGGCCGCGATGTTTTGCTCCTCGACGACATTTTCGATACGGGGCAGACACTGTCGCACCTGGTGCAGCACGTGGAACGTCAGCGTCCCCACAGCCTGCGCTCGGCGGTGCTGCTGTGGAAGATTGGCCGGCAGCGCGTCGAAATCACTCCCGATTATTACTGCTTTCGAATCCCTGACGTGTTCGTCGTCGGATACGGCTTGGATTACCACGACGACTATCGGCACCTGCCTCACGTTGCTGCGCTCGATGAGGAAGACCTGGGCTGATCGCCGGTTGATGGTTTTCTTTCGAACGCAAAGCCGCAATCAGAAATCTCAACCGACCGCTTACAGCCGAAAACCGAATTGTCGCAAATGATCTTGCGCGTCGGCTTCTTCGAGCAACCGTCGAAAGGCGACCACGGCCGGTCGCCGCGCGCGATTGCGCGGCGTCACGAAGTCGTAATGCTCTTCCTGCAGCGCGATGAACTCCAATCCGTAGACGCCCGCTACGGTATCGATGGCGATCCCCCAGTCAGATCGCCCCTGACTGACTGCGGCGGCGACTGCGTTGTGCGATTTGGCCTGCGCGGCATAGCCCGGCACCGCTTGCGGCTTAGCCACGCATCGCGAGAGCATTCGATCGATCAGAATTCGCGTCCCGCTGCCGGCGTTGCGGTTGACCATCGTGCATTCGGGATCGGCCAGCGCGCAAGAGAGGGCTTCGGCGAGAGGCTTGCCCGCGAAGCGCCCGTCGCCGGGGCGGTACACCAGTCCCTGCATTCGCCGATAGCCGGGAATCAGTTCCAGGTCGGTCCCCACGAAAGGGCGGTTGTATTCGCCGCTGGCCGGGTCCATCAGGTGGATCCCCGCCAGATCGCATTGCCCATTGCGGGCGGCGGTCAGCCCGCCGGTACTGCCGACGTTGAGTGACTTAACCGAAACTCCCTGACGCTGCAGTCGCCCGAGCAAATAGTCCAGGCCGACGCAGTGGCTGCCGATCACCACCAGATCGGCCGGTTCGAGTTTCTGCCCCAGCAACTGAACTTCGACCAGCGTGTCGGCTTCGATCATTTCGGTATGCTGATCGATCGTGATGAATCCATCGGCCCCGCTGAACGTCGTGACCGAACCCGATCCCTTCCCCATCGGAAAAGCGTACAGCGCCGGCGCGGGCGCGTGCTGGCCCGCCAGCCGTTCGACCGGAGCGTCGCTCCCCCCGCGGTCGCGACTCGCATCGCCGCCCCGCACCAGGTTGACCAGCAGGTACTCGGTTCGCCCGCGCTCAGAGTTGACGCGCATCGGCAAAGTCGCAGTCACCTGTTGCGAGCGGGGGGCCGAGCGTCCGGCAAAGGCCCGCAGTACCGGCGCCACGAATTCGTGAAACGTAAAAATCGCCGAGGTCGGAAATCCCGGCAGAATCACAACCGGCTTGCCCCCGGTCACGGCCAGGCAAATCGGCTTGCCCGGTTTCAACGCGACGCCATGTGCGACAATTCCCGGGTCAGACAGGCGGCTGACGACCCGGTACGACAAGTCGCCGGCCCCCTTCGACGTGCCTCCCGACAACAGCAGCAAGTCGTGCTCTAACCCGGCGGTCACCCGTTCGCTCAAGAGCGGTTCGTCGTCGGCAACGATTCCCAGCAGGACCGGCTCGCATCCCAGTTCGCGGACGGCGGCGGCGAGAATCGCGGCATTCGAATCGTAAACCGCCCCCGATCGCGGGGACGCTCCTGGAGCGATGATCTCGTCCCCGGTCGAAAGAATCGCCACCCGCGGTCGCCGAAACACCGGCACCTCGGCCGCGCCGATCGCCGCCAGCACGCCGATCTCGCGCGACGTCAAAACCTGCCTGGCCCGCAGCACCGTTTCGCCGCGCGCGATGTCGGTCCCCGCGAAACTGACGTGCTCGCCGGGCGAGACGGCGCGACGAATTTGCACTTGGAGAGGTGTCTGGGCGGCCGCGTCCCGACTGTCGATGACGTCAGAGTATTCGATCATCAACACGGCGTCGGCCCCGCGCGGCAACATCCCCCCCGTGGCGATCGTCGTGGCGGTTCCGGGGCGAACCGGGTGGCGGGGGACGATGCCCGGCGAGAGAACCTCGTCGTTGAGCGTCTCCACCCGCGGCGCCCCCTCGGTCGCACCGAACGTATCGGCAGACTGGATCGCGAAACCGTCGACGTTGGCCCGATCGAATCCGGGAACATCGACCCGCGCGATCACGTCGTCAGCGAGGACGCGATCGAGCGCCGCGCCGAGCGAAACCGTTTCCTGACCCAGGGGCGCCAGTTGCAGGTGCGCCTGAAACCGTCGCCGGGCTTCATCCCGGTCGATGACGTCAAGAAACTGATCCTGTTGTGCGGCGCGGGTGGGGTCCATATCAATCAGGTCGCTCATTTCCCGCCTCGATATCGTACATCCAGGCCGTGACCGCCGCCCCCGGGGGATAGCCTTCGCATTCCTCGGGCACGATCACAAACGCATCGGCTCGGGTCGTGGATGACAAAATCGAGGCTCCGCTCGTCGCAATCGGTTCGATTTTTCCCTCGACCAGCCGCACGCGGCAATAATCGACCCGCCCGGCGGCCGAGACGATTTTTCGCCCGACCTCGAGCTGTCGCGCGGCGTACGGCCAATCGCTGCGACGTCCCCCGGCGCGGCGGATGGCACGGCCGGCGAAAAAATCGTACGCGCACAGGCACGAAACCGGGTTGCCCGGCAGCAAAAAGACCAGTGCCGCGCCGATGCGCCCCATCCCGCTGGGACTCGAGGGACGCATCGCGATGCCGTGAATCGCCAGTTCGCCCGCCTCGGCGACCAGCGTCGGGGCATGATCTTCGGCTCCCACGCTCGATCCGCCGCTGACGAGCAAGATATCGGCGCCGGGTTCGACGAGCAGGCGGCGGATCGCTTCCCGATCGTCGTCCAGCAAATGCCGCGATTCCATGACTCCCCCGTCGCGCTCGATCAGTCCCGCCAGCATCAGCGAATTCGAATCGACAATTTGATACAACTCGCGCGGCCGGCCCGGCGAGACCAGCTCGTTTCCCGTGGCGATCAGCCGCACGCGCGGCGGCCGGATGACGCGCAGCTCGGTCACGCCGACCGACGCCAATAGCCCCACATCCTGCGGACGGAGCCGGCGGCCGGCCGGCGCCACAAGCGACCCCGCGATGACGTCTTCGCCGCGCGGCCCGACATTCTTCCCGGGCGACACGGCCGCCAGCGCTTCGACGACTCCGGCTGTCTCGCGCGCGAACTCGGCGGGCAGCACCGCGTCGGCGCCCGACGGCAGCGGAGCGCCGGTCATGATTCGCGCCGCGGATCCGGCGGGCACGTCCCGGCCCAGCGGCCGTCCCGGCAGTGCCTCGCCGATCAGCGAGAAAGGGAGCGGGTTGTAATCGCCGGCGCCTGTCGTTTCACTGCCGCGCAGGGCATACCCATCCATCGCCGAACGGGCGAATTGCGGAACGTCGCTCGCCGCGGAAAGGTTTTCAGCCAGGACTCGTCCATGAGCGCGCTCCAGCGGCACGATTTCGGCCGGCAACGGCCCGGATTGCCGGTCGACCCAGTTCACGGCTTCGCTGACCCGTGTGCGCCGATGAAAACCGCGCATGCGGACGTCGGCGGTGGAATGTGCAGGGTCGGTCATCAATCAAGCTGCCAATAAATTGCCATCCAGATTCAGACGACGATTTGAATCGCCAGCGGAACCAGAAAATGCACATCGAGTGCGGGAACAAACTGCAAGACCAGCGCGACGACAACCAGCAATGCCGCCAGAATCTTCCATTTCCATTCGACGTCGGCCGTTAGAAAGAACAAGACTCCGATGACGCTCAAAGCCAGCGGAAACAGAAAAATCATGGCGCGGCCTCAAACCCGGCCGCCTTCAGAGCGGCGGCGTACTCGTCGGGAGTATTCGTATTCCACAGCGATTGCAATTCCGGATCGACACGGCGCAGTTCGGCGATGTCAATCTCGCGCGCTCGCACTTTTTCGAGCAGAAAAAACGGACGCAGCCGCCCGGCGTCGATCAGTTCGCGAATGGCGGTCTCGACGCTGCTGCGGTACACCGCCGCCAGCGGGTGATGGTATTTGCCGTCGCGGGGAATCGCCAGATCGTAATCGCCCAATTCGGCAATGACCTGATTCACGAATTCAGGCTGAAGCAGCGGGACGTCGCACGACGAAGCGTAAGCGGCGTCGACTTCGCCCCGCAGCGCGGCCAGCCCCGCCGCCAGCCCGGCCAATGGTCCCAGCGCTTCGTGCTCGTCGCGGGCGATGCGCACGCCGGCGGGCAGGGGGGGCAACTTCTGGTCGGCGGCTGCCACGACGACGATCGGTGACACCACGTCGCTCAAAATCCGTACGACGCGTTGCAGCATCAGCTCGTCACCGAACGGCAGCCAGGCCTTGGGCCTCCCCATGCGCGAGCTTTTGCCCCCGCACAGAATGATCCCGCCGATCGTAGACTTCGAATTCATCGCCGTACAGGTTCGCAGACGGGTCGCTTGAAATCCACTGTGCTTGACAACGTCACCCAGTCGCGTTGCACGCTCATGACCGCAGTCGTATCATACATCGCATGACCACCGAACCCTGGTACAAAGATGGCTTGAGCTTTACCTGTACGCAGTGCGGCAATTGCTGCACCGGGTTCGAGGGGTACGTCTGGGTCGATGACGACGAACTCGCCCAGATCGCCGCGCACCTGGGCAAATCGGTCGAGGATATTCTCGAAGAACATGCGCGCCCGGTCGGGAAGCGGGTCAGCCTGCGCGAGAAGGGCGTCAACCACGATTGCACGTTTTTCGACCCCGAAAAGCGCGGCTGTACGATCTATCCTGCGCGGCCGCGACAGTGCCGCAACTGGCCGTTCTGGAATTCGAATCTGCAAAGCCCCGACTCGTGGCGCGAAGTGCAGACGACCTGCCCCGGTGCGGGAACGGGCACCTTTTTCAGCCTCGAACAAATCGAAGCGCAGGCCGCTCTGTTTCGCCTTTAGAAACGCGTAAAAAAATAGGGACACGATTCGGCTGAAATCACCCTGATTCCGTCAGCCTGAAAAGGCTGACCTACATGATGAGCGACTCTCTTCTGCGGCAGGAATTGCCGATCCTGTACGACGACCTGGCGCGCGACATCGCTGCCGCAGCGCCGGTTTGCGACTTAAGCGGTCGCTGTTGCCGGTTCCGCGAGTACGGACACACACTGTTCATTTCGCGGTCCGAAGCCGAGTTCCTGTTGGAAGAGGGGCTGCCGGAGGGAGCCACGATCGATGAGGCCGGGTGTCCGTTCCAAATCGGCGGGCTATGCACGGCTCGCGAGCGCCGGCCCCTGGGGTGTCGCATTTATTTCTGCGATCCGAAGTTCGCCGGTCAGGGGGAAGCGCTCAGCGAACGCTATTTGGCGCGGCTCAAGCAGCTCCACGACGCGACCCGAACGCCGTGGGACTATCGCCCGCTGCATCACTTTCTGCGCGAATCGCAGGTGGGAGACGGGTGACTCGATTGTCCCATTCCGCGGAGGGATTCGAAATTCACTGCAGGTCAACGGGGTTGCCGGTCGATCCTGATGGATCGGTCAGGTTGACTTTGCCGAATTTCGCAGTGGTGACGATTCAAACGAAAGTGAAGGCCAACCCGCAGCGCAGGTCACCGATTCACGACGCCGACCGACAAGCCCGTGCGATCTAACCAATTACTGCTGAACGTGTTGCAATCGCCTGCCCGACTCCGGCGCGACTTCAGGCCGGGTAAGTTGGGGAGTCGGACTCTGGGGATGTGCCAAATCGCGTCCGCGATGACTCGAATTGCGGCGATGAACGACAATCGACTTGACACTAAGTCCCGTTTAGGATTACAGTTGAGGCCCGTCGTCGCTGCTCCCAGGGAACAATTCGGCGAACCGACGGCACCTCTCGCGGGAGATTCGAGTCGTGACGAAAAAAGAGATCGTAAAAGCCATCTCCGATGAGATCGGAATGACGCAGTTGAAGACGAAGGAAATCGTCCAGAAGACTTTCGATGCCATCGTCGAGACGCTGATTCAAGAACGACGGATCGAACTGCGAAATTTCGGCGTTTTTGAGGTTAAAAAACGGGCTGCACGCAAAGCGCGCAACCCGCGAACCGGCGATAAGGTTTTCGTTCCCGAGAAGTTCGTTGTGACGTTCAAACCGGGCAAAGAAATGGAAGAAAAGGTGCGGCAGTTGGAAGCCGCCGCCGCCGCCAAAGCGGCCCTTGAACAGCACACCGAAGCTGAACCGGCTCCCATGGAAACGACGTCTTCCTGAGGAGATTCGGGTTGAATTCAAATGCGTCTGAGTTTCATTAGTTCCACGTTGATAACGAGTTAGCAACGCGTTGAAAAACGGCAGTCCCCATTTTTCAACAGCCTGTCTTTTTTCGAAAACCAGTTCGCCGTGCCGAGGGGATCCCGCAAACCCCGCTTCGTCCTGCCTGACAAGTCTGGTGACCGAGCAACTCTCACGGTCACCGCCGACCCAGCCTGAGTCCATCGTTTCGTTCCAGCGTCAGTCAACAGACTGGTGGAGTGAATCCATCGGTCGTGTTGCGGCGGCTCGCTTTCGGGCGAGACCGCTCAGGTTGTTTCTCAACTGGATTGTTTCTCATCAAGGAGGAGAGAAATGCGTACCGTAGTAATGGGCGGAGTGTTGTTTGCGGCCATTCTGTCGAGCATCGGCTGCGTGGTGCCGATCTACTCGTCGAACCGCGACGTGCGCGCCCGCCAGTTGATCTACACGTCAGAAAACCTGCGGCAGGTCGCCGACGTCTGGGAACGCATCTGGTTCCTGGATAATCCCGACTTCGAAACGCCGTTCCGCACGCATGGCGGCGTGATTTAGGCCCGCCTGCGGCGAATCGAATCGTTGACAGCAGAGATGCTGCGCCCATCGACCGGCGACCGAGCGGCTGGTTGCCGTCTCTTTCCCGGGCCGATACGATGCGCGCTGCGCCCAGAGTCTGGGCGCCGGGCGAACCGCGTTCGCTCGAGCACCATCCCTGGCGATCGATCGGACAACGCTCGCGTGCCGGATCTGGCTGTCACGCTGAATCGGCTGCATCTGGCTAACCCGGTCCTCGTGGCCTCGGGCACGTTCGGGTACGCGCGCGAAATGGCGGGGTTCGTCCCCTTGGCGCGGCTGGGGGGGATCATCCCCAAGACCATCACGCCCCTGCCGCGCATCGGCAACCCGCCGCCGCGCACGGTCGAAACCGCATCGGGCCTCTTGAATTCGATCGGGCTCGACAACGACGGCCTGGACGCATTCATCGAAAAGCATCTCGACTATCTGCTGGGCCTCGGGACAGCGGTGATCGCGAACATTGCCGGCCACGATCGCGACGAGTTCTTGCGAATGGCCGAGCGCCTGGGACGCTGCCAGGGGCTGGCGGGGCTCGAACTGAACATCTCGTGCCCGAACGTCTCGGGAGGGGTCGATTTCGGCGTCGATCCCGAGATGACGGCCTCGGTCGTGCGCGGGGTCCGCGAGGTCTGCGGCCTGCCGCTGGTTGCCAAATTGACCCCGAACGTGACCGACATCACGGCGATCGCTCAGGCGGCGGCACAGGCCGGGGCCGATGCGGTGACGATCGCCAACACCTTTCAGGGCATGTCGATCGACTGGCGCCAGCGCCGGCCGATTCTGGGAAACGTCGTGGGGGGCCTCAGCGGGCCGGCGATCAAACCGATCGTCTTACGCATGGTGTGGCAGGTGGCTCGTAAGGTGCCGGTGCCGATCATCGCCGTCGGGGGCATCGACGGCATCGACGACGTTCTCGAATATCTCGTGGCCGGCGCATCTGCCGTTCAAATCGGGACGGCCAATTTCTACAATCCGTCCCTGGCCGGTATGCTGATCGACCAGCTCGACCAGGCGCTGGCATCGGCAGGTTGTCAAAACGTTCGGGAGATCGTGGGGACGCTGCAGATCCCCCAGCGCTGAATCTCGCATCGCTTCGAAATCGATCCACCATCCCGAAGAAACAGGGGACTGACGTCCCCCGCTCGCCGCGACGATCTACTATCCACTATCTACTATCCACTATTTTCCCCGGCGAAGCCCCATGCGCGTTCTATCAGGCATTCAACCGACGGGTCGCTTCCACTGGGGCAACTACTTCGGCGCCATCCGCCAGTACATTGCCCTGCAGGACAACGTGCAGGCGTTTTATTTCATCGCCGACCTGCACGCGCTGACGACGATTCGCGAGCCGCAGACGCTGCGTCAGCTCCGGCTCGATTCGGCGCTCGACCTGCTGGCGCTGGGGCTCGATCCCGAGCAGGCCACACTGTTCATGCAGTCGGATGTTCCCGAAATCGCCGAACTGACCTGGCTGCTGATGACGATCACGCCGATGGGGCTGCTCGAAAAATGCCACGCCTATAAGGATAAGAAAGCCAAAGGACTGCCGGCCGATGCCGGGCTGTTCACGTATCCGGTGCTGATGGCGGCCGACATCCTGCTGTACGACAGCGACATCGTCCCGGTCGGCGTCGATCAGGTTCAGCATATCGAAGTCGCACGGGATATCGCGCAGCGCTTCAATCACCTGTTCGGCGAGACGTTCGTGCTCCCCGCGCCGCGCGTACTCGACGAGACCGCCAAAGTGCCGGGGATCGACGGCGAAAAAATGTCGAAAAGCTACGCCAACACCATCGACATCTTCGATCCCGAAAAGAAGCTCCGCAAAAAGATCATGTCGATCAAGACCGACTCGACACCGGTCGAAGCCCCCAAAGACCCCGAAGCCTGTCATATCTTCACGCTGTACAAGTTGTTTGCCTCGCCCGGGCAGCAGGCCGAACTGGCCCAGAGGTATCGAGCCGGCGGGATGGGATACGGCGAAGCCAAGCAGGCCCTGTTCGAAGCGGCGAACGCGTTTTTCGCGCCGGCCCGCGAACGTCGCGAGCAGTTAGCCGCTGACCCGCAGCGAGTTTTCGACATTCTGGACCGGGGAGCGCAACAGGCGCGGGCCAAAGGGGGCGAAGTGCTCGCTCGCGCGCAGGCCGCCTGCGGGCTGGCGGGACTTTCGGATTGATCCCAATGCCCCTTGCCCCATCGACCGACGCTGCGACCGCCTCGAACGACCATTCCCTCGTCGCATCCTGGTTGGTTCTGGGAACACTGGCGGTTGGACTGTTGTTTCTGGCGTCGGTCCATGCGCCGCAGCGGGTCAAGCTGCCATTGATCACCCCCGTGGCCCTCGGGATTGCCGCTGGGTGGGGATTAGGGCGCTGGGCGCTCGCCCGCCGGTTGTCCGTCCCGAAATTTGTGCTGATCGCCAGCTTCGGCCTGATCGCCGCGGGCGAAATCGGCGTCGCCGTCGAATCGTATCGCCTGGGAAAACCGGAACTGCAGCGCGTCGTCAACCGCCTCGCATTTCAGGACGACGGCCTCGCCCATCAGATCGATCGAGCATTTATCGAGCAGGCGGGCGACCCGGCGACGCGCGATCAGTTCCAGCGACAGAGTGATCTGGCACAGCGCCGTCGGCAGGACGAACTCGATCGCCAACAATGGTTGCTTACGTTTGCCGGCTATCTGGAACATCGAATCCCCAAAGCCTGGGGCCGCTGGCCGAACCCCTGGCCTGCGATCTTCTGGGGCGCCGAAGTGCTGCTGGCGAGTTCGCTGGGGGCCTGGCTGGCGTGGCACATTGCCTGCAAAGATCGAAAGCCGGCGGCCGTGTCCTGAACGCCTGCCGGCCGCTGGCTTTCCGTCCGGCGCGGTCTGCCTTAGACTGCACCATGGGTCACGATGGCTCCCCTCGGCTTCGTCGGCCACCCCGTTACGCGTCCCGGCAGGATCGTTCGCATGGAGCGGCAACCTGAAGAATCGTCATCCGTCCCGCGCGGCAAGGTCGTGATCGGCGTGGGCACCGATATCGTCGAAGTCGTACGCATCGGGCAGATGATCGAGCGACACGGGGAGGTCTTTCTGAACCGGGTCTATACCGACGACGAAATCCGCTACTGCCAGCGGCGCAAGGCGTATACGCAGCATTACGCCGGCCGCTGGGCCGCCAAAGAGGCGGTCATGAAAACGCTGGGGACCGGCTTCAGTCGCGGCGTCGGCTGGCGCGACATCGAAGTTTGCTCGAACAAAAGCGGGCAGCCGTCGATCGTGCTGCGCGGGGGCGCTCGCGAGATCGCCCTGCAGTCGGGTATCAGCGACGTGCTGATCAGCATTTCCCATTGCCGCGCGTATGCCACGGCCAACGCCATCGCCATCGGGTCCCCTGAATGACGGCTCCGAACGAATTGCAATCGACGACCGAATTCAAAATCGCCAAGCGAGCCGGCGGGGTTGATCCCCCCGGTGTGTCAAACCGCCGGGGTAAACCCGGCGGCTCGCTGGGGCGACGCCCGCTGCGCGAGCGTGTCACAGCCCTCTTGTGCATTTCAATTTCCCGACTCCGGCCGAAAAAACTTTCATGTCGACTCTCGCGCAGCGCTTTGCCCAATACGCCGTCAACCTGACGTTCGAACAAATCGACCCGGCCACGGTTCATGAAGTCCGTCGCCGGTTGATCGATTCATTGGCCTGTGCGCTGGGGGCGTGGGACGCACATCCCGCGGGGGTGGCCCGGGCGATCTGTCGCCGCGTCACCTCTGAGCCGGCCGCGACGTATCTGGGGGGGGCACGCAAGACGTTGCCCGCACTGGCCGCGTTCTGCAATGGCATTTTGTTCCGCTACCTCGATTACAACGACACGTACCTGTCGCTCGAGCCGGCCCATCCCAGCGACAACTTCGCCGCCGTGCTGGCGGCCGGCGAGGCGGCCGGCGCCTCGGGTCGCGAGATCGTCGCCGCCGCCGTGGTCGCCTATGAGATTCAGTGCCGGCTGTGCGACGCGGCCAGCATTCGCAAGTACGGCTGGGACCACGTGACCTACGGCGCGTTCTCGACGGCGGCCGCCACGTCGAAGCTGATGCGGCTCGACGCCGAGCGTACGACCCAGGCCTTGAACCTGGCGGGCACCCCGAACATCACGCTGCGCCAGACCCGCGCCGGCGAGCTCTCGGAGTGGAAGGGCTGCGCCTTCGCCAACGCCTCGCGCAACGGCGTGTTCGCGACGATGCTGGCCGCCGAAGGGCTGACCGGCCCGGCCCCGATCTTCGAAGGCGAGATGGGCTTTTTTCCACAGGTCTCGGGTCCCTTTACCCTGGCTAAGCTGGGGGGCGAAGTCGACGGCGACACCGACTTCATGATCAAGAAGACGTCGATCAAGTTCTGGCCCGCCGAGTACCACTCGCAAAGCGCCATTCATGCTGCGCTCGAACTGCGACCGCAAATCGGCGACGTGCGCCGCATTAAATCGCTTGACATTCATTCATTCGACGCGGCGGTCGACATCATCGGCAAAGACCCCGAGAAGTGGTGTCCGAAGACGCGCGAGACGGCCGATCACAGCCTGCCCTACTGCACGGCCGTGGCGCTGACCGACGGCGACGTGTCGCTCGATTCGTTCAGCGAAGCGCGGCTGCGCGACGAGTCGCTGCTGGCGCTGGTGGCGAAAATCAAGATCCACCGCGACGCGGCGTTGACCGCCCGCTACCCGCGCGGCATCCCTAACCGGCTGGTGGTGACCCTCGACAACGGCCGCCAGTTCACTGCCGAAAACGAATTCCCGCGCGGCCACGATCAGAACCCGATGACCGACGACGAGGTCGAAACCAAATTCCGCCGCCTCGCCCAGGGGCGGCTCAGCGACGCGCGGCAGCAGCAGGTTCTCGATCTTTGCTGGCGACTGGACGAACTGACCGACGTCGGGGAACTGCTGGGGCTGTTTCCGACGGTTTGACGGCCCCGGACATGCTCGACACGGACATGCTCGATAGTCGCCCGATCTGATCTTGACCGTTTGCGCAGAGTCTGGAGAATCCCCCCCTTCGCGAAATCGGCGACCCGGTCGATTTTCTGGCCACACTCTCCCTTCCACCCCCGCACGGGAGGACTCGGTGTGAACGCGTCGCTGTTGCTCGTCGCTGCGCTGTTGACGGCAGACCCCGGATCGGGGGTGCTGACGCAGGGCACCTATTACAACGCCGACACGCTGTACGAAGCCGCCTTCCGTGGCCAAACCCCCGGACAGCCGACTTACGCCGACGAGTCGCTGTTCGCCGATGGTCCCTCGTCGGCGTTTGTCCCGCCCGAGAGCGGCCCGTTCGGGTTCAATCCGTTTGTCGGGCAACCGGCCGACGCACTGCAAAACACGCCTCAGGAATTGGGTTTGTCGTACGGAGCGGTCGGCCCGCAGCCGTATCGGTTCGGCTGGTCGTCACGATTCGACTTCGGTTTTCTGCCCGAAGAGGGGGTCCACGGGGGGGGCGCTAACGGCCAGTTCGGGGTGTTCGAATTCAACACCGAGTGGCGGCACACAACCGGCTGGCACAACGACGTGATGCCCCAGATGATTTTCTCGGTCACACCCGAATTCGACCATCGGAGCTGGTCGGGGCCCAGCAATCCGCATCTGCCGGCGAATGTGTATCGACTGGCCTCTGATTTCGAATTGGCGACGCCGGGTAATAATCCCATCAGCTACCAGTTGGGATTCACTCCGGCGTTCGTCAGCGATCTCGGCTCGACTCCCGACAGCGACTCGTTCAACTACGATGTCCGCGGGGTGGCCTTTCTGCGGGCCTCGCCGCAATTGATGGTCGCCGTCGGGGCCGCGTTTTGGAATCGGGTCGACAACATTCTCATTCCGTACGCCGGGGTCGTCTGGACCCCCAGCGACCAATGGGAATTTCGACTGATGTTTCCCAAATCGCGGATCAGTTACTTCATGGGAACGCCGTGGGGCACCCCGGCCTGGGTTTACGGCGGCCTCGAATACAACGTCGAGGCGTACCAGATCGACTTGGAAAGCCCCAGTGGAAGCAAGGAAAAGATACAGCTTGCCGATTACCGCGCCGTATTCGGCCTGCGGACCGAGGGCCGACGCGCGACCGGGTGCATCGAGGTCGGCTGGGTCTTCGATCGTCAGGTTGATTTTCTGCACGGGATCCCCGGCTTCGACGTCAACACGGGCTTCATCAGCCGGATAGGGCTGCGGTTCTAACGTAGGTCAGCCTTTCCATGCTGACGGAATCGCGGTGTTTTCAGCCGTATCGGCCCATCCATGTCAGTCTCGAAAGCCAGCCCTGCAAAAGGGGCGCTGCCGATCCAAATCGCACCCGGCCCATTTCCGTTGCGGCGGAGTGATCGCCGGCTCGCGCAACCCTTGTGCAAAGCCCGGCATCGGATAAAGTCGCGGGAAAATTGCACGACCGCTCTCACCCTGTTAAGGAACCCTCATGGCCAGGAACCGCAAAGCCGAAGTCGACGCCGCCTCGAAAGAGATCGATTTCGCGAAGAACACCTTTCAGATCGAACTCGACACCACGCTGGGAAAAATTACGCTCGACATGCATCCCGAAACGGCCCCTGGGCATTGCAAGAACATCCTGGCGCTGGCAACGATCGGCTATTACGACGGGCTGATCTTTCATCGCGTGATCAAAGGCTTCATGATTCAGGGGGGCTGCCCCGAAGGGAGCGGCAGCGGCGGCCCGGGCTATACGATCAAGGCCGAGTTCAACGCGACGAAACATGACCCCGGCGTGTTGTCGATGGCCCGCACCAGCGACCCCGACTCGGCCGGATCACAGTTCTTCCTGTGCCTTGAGAACGCGCAGTTCTTGAATGGCCAATACACGGCCTTCGGCAAGACCGCCGACATCCCCAGTCTCGACACGGTCAAGAAAATCGGCGGTGTGGCGATCGGTGCGAACGATCGACCCGCGACGCCGGTCGCGATCAAAACGGCCAAGGTGCTGTCGAAGGGGAAATAGTTTCGGTAGGTCAGCCTTTTCAGGCTGACGGAATTGCAGTGATCGGACCCGAATCACACCGGTGTCAGGCTCGAAAGCCTGACCTACGTAAAACGGCGCTGTCGTATTGAGTCGATTCTCGCTCGCGACTACCGTTCCTCTGCTTGATGCGTCGTCTACAGGAGAGCTTTTATGCGCACCCGGTGCGTAGCCGTCAGCGTCGTCCTGGTTTTGATCGGTGCGTCTGGCGCTTTCGCCCAGAAAACCACCCGGGTTCCCCTGCCGGAATCCGACGGCGTCCCGGTCGCGAAGGCCGAAGTGGCATACGCCTCGCGCGAGTCACTGGGAAAGGGAGTCACGCTGGCGCAACTTAGCAGCGGGCTGAATGTTCTCGTGCAGGAGAACCACTCGGCACCGGTCGCCACAGTCCGCTGCTACCTGCACAACACCGGCAGCGCCTTCGAAGGCAAAGACCTGGGCGCCGGTTTGAGCCACGTCCTCGAACATCTCGTTGCCGGCGGAACTACGACGAAACGCACGGAAACCGAGATTCGCGAGATCGTCGACTCGCTCGGCGGACAAACCAACGCGTACACCTCTGACGATGTCACCTGCTTCTACATCGATTGCCCCGCCTCGGGCGTCAAGACGGCCATCGAATTGCTTGCCGACAACATGCAGCACTCGGTGATTCCAGAAAACGAGTACGCGCGCGAGATGGGAGTCGTGCAGCGCGAGCTGGAAATGGGAGAAGCCGATCGCGGCCGCGTGCTGTACAGCACCTTGAAACATCTCTTGTACCTCGAACACCCCGTTCGGCACCCCACAATCGGCTACCTGCCGGTCGTGCAACAGATCAAGCGTGAAGAGGTGATCGCCTTTTACAAGAACCGTTACGTCCCGCAGAACATGACCTTCGTCGTTGCCGGCGACGTGAAGACTGAAGCGGTCCTTGGCGCCGTTCTGGCCGAATTCAAAGAGTTTCAACGGACGACCGAGCGGTACGACGTGCTGCCCGAAGAGCCGCCGCAGGCGTCCCCCCGCTCGGCCCGCCGCGAAATGGAAGGCCCGACCACGAACTTTGCCGTGGCGTGGCCCACCGTTTCGCTGCAGCATCCCGACCTGTACGCACTGGATATGGCCAGTTTCATCCTGACCAACGGCGACTCATCGAGGCTCATGAGGCGACTTAAAATCGACAACCCCCTCGCCATTTCCGTCGAGAGCCTCTCGAACACCCCCGGTTTCGTCCGCGGCTGGTTTGAGGTGGAGACCGAAAGCGAGCCGGCCACGGTCGACGAGATTCGCAAGATTATCTTCGAAGAGATCGAGCGACTCAAAAGCGAGCCGGTCAGCGACGTCGAACTGGCGCGGGCCAAGCGGCAGAAAGCCGCCGACCACATCTTCAGCCAGCAAACCGTCGAGAGCCAGGCCGAAATGCTCGCCGAGAGCTTTCGCTCAACGGGCGACCCCCTGTTCGACGCGCGGTACGTCGGCAAGATTCAGAAAGTCACCGCCGAACAAATCATCGCGGTGGCGAAGACGTACCTCGTGCCCGAGCGATTGAACACGGTCACTATCGAACCCCTGGGCAGCGGCGCCGCAAAGACTTCTGCCGACGCCTCGAACGATGCCGAAACACCGATCACGAAAAAAGTGCTCGCCAACGGCCTGACCGTGCTGCTGAAGCGGCAGACGACGCTGCCCCTGGTCACAATCCAGGCGTTCGTAAAAGCCGGCGTCCTGGTCGACACGGCCCAGACCAGCGGGCTGGCCTCGCTGACGACCGAAATGCTCGAACGGGGGACGAAGAAGTTCACGGCCGCGCAAGTCGCCGAGTATTTCGACTCGATCGGCGGCCAGCTCGCACTGGGCAGCCAGTCGAATACCAGCTATCTGCAATCGCAGGTGCTCAAGGACGATGCGGCCACGAGTCTCGGGTACATTTACCAGGTCCTGTTCGAGCCGACGTTCCCGGCGGTTGAGTTTGCCAATATCCGCGACATTCGCCTGAGCCGCATCGCGGCCCGCAAAGCCAATCCGCAAACTGAAATCATGGATTTTTTCGCAAAGCAGGTCCCCGCGACCAGCCCCTACAGTCGAACGTCGCTGGGGGACCCTGCCGCTATCAAGAAGTTAACCGTCGCCGACTGTCAGAAGTTCCATAAAGCGTGGCTGGTGCCCAACAACATGGTGCTATCGATGTTCGGCGACATCGACGTCGAGGCGATGTTCAAGCAGATCGAATCGACATTCGGCAAGCAACCCAAAGCGAAAGCATTCAAGTCGCCCGAGTTCGCCGAGCAACCCACGTTGCTCAAAACCGAAGTGGTCGAGCACGTGCAGAATCAGAAAAAGAACACCGCGATGGTCGTGGTCGCCTTCCCGACCCCGTCCATCAAGGATGGATCGGTCCGCGACGCGCTCGACGTGTTGGATGCGATCTTGACCGGCGGCGGCGGGGCCGGCGGCCGCCTGCATGAAGAACTGCGCGGGCGGCAACTGGTGTACTACGTGTTTGGCATGCAAATGACGGGGTTTGCCCCCGGCTACTTCACGTTCCTCGCGCAATCGCGGCCGGAAAGCGTGCCCGAGGTGGTCCGCCGGATTCGCGCCAATCTCGACAAACTTCGAGACGAAGGAATTCCCGCCGACGAATTCGAAAAGGCCAAATCCAAACTGGTGATCGCCCACGCCCTGCGCAACACGACCCCCGCCGAGCGCGCCTTTCAGGCGTCGATCGACGAGCTGTACGGCCTGGGTTTCGAATACGAGAAATCGTACCCCGAGCGGATTGTCAAGGTCACATCCGACGACGTCGTCAACGTCGTCAGGAAATACTTCGAACACGCGCTGACCGTGACTTCGTCACCCGAGGCGGCGCCCGAGTTGGGGCCGGCGTCGAAGTGATGGGTGCCTAATCCGTTTCTTGGGTGCCTCCAATTCGGTCGCTAACCCGCGCGGGTCAGTGCGCTCGGGGCCGCCGCGGCGGCCTCTTCCATCGCCAGCACTTCGGTCACCAGGGCGGCGTAGTCTTCGGCCCCGGGACATTTGGGGGCGTACTCGAAAATCGACTTGCCGTAGCTGGGGGCTTCGGCCAGTTTGATGTTGCGGCGGATCTTATTGTGAAAGACGCGGGCGCGCGACCAGGGGGCCTCGGCGTCACTGGCTTCGAGAAACGATTGCAGGTCGCCGATCACGTCAGCGGCCAGGCGCGTGTTCGACTCGTACATGCACAGCATGATGCCGCTGACCCGCAGCTTGCGATTGAGCCGCCGCGTGACCAGCGCCGTCGTCTCCAGCAGTTTCGACAAGCCATGCAGCGCCAGAAAATGCGGTTGCAGGGGGATGAACACTTCTTCGGCTGCCGAGAGGGCGTTGAGCGTCAGCACCCCCAGCGAGGGGGGGCAATCCATAATCACGTAATCGTACGGCTCGGCGGCGAGCATCTGGTCGAGAACCTGCCGCAGGATCAGTTCGCGCCCCGGCGTGTCGGCCAGTTCGACTTCGGCTGCGGCCAGGTCGATGCTGGCCGGGACCAGCCACAGATTGGGCGCAGCCAGCCGGCAAACCTGCGCCAATGATTTCTCGCCGGCGAATGCCTGGTAGATCGTGGGGGTCGCGCCGACCACTTCCAGGCCGACGTGCAGCGAGGCATGTGCCTGCGGGTCGAGATCGATCAGGCAGACGCGCTTTCCCTGCAGGGCCAGCCCGGCGGCGAGGTTGACGCTGGAGGTGGTCTTGCCGACCCCTCCCTTCTGATTCATCACGGCGATTTTTCGCATGGGATTCCTTTCCCCCTGCCTCCCGCGGGGTGCGTCGAACGAAACGCCGACGCACCGACATTGAGGGTGCCGCCGTTCGCGTTGCGACGTCGGCCCCTCAAGGCGGCCGCAGTATACGTCGATTGGGAAAATTGCAAAAGACGAGTTGCAACTGCGGTTTACGCGGTGGCCGGCCCCTATTGCAGCTTCCCGCGGCCTAGAATCGGCCAGACCGTCTCCAGCCGATTGCCGCGAAATCCATAGAATTCGTCGTGCAGCACCGTCGTGAAATCGCCGTAGCCGACGACCAGTTCGACCTGATCGCCGATTTTGAGATCCTGCGATTTCGGCCCTAAGGTCAGCTCGCAATGCTCGGCCGAGAGGCGTTTGACGACGGCATCGTCGTGGCCGACAACCACCGGCAGCGCCACGTCGGGGTTCATCGTCTTGCGTCCCGAATCGAGAACGGCCCGCTCCAGCGTCGGGCGGCTGACAACCGTTGCCAGCACCGTGAGGGCGTATTCCAGGTCGTGAACCTGGCAATTCAACCGGTAAAAGGGGTCCATGAAAATTCCGCCGCCGGCCTGAATTTCAGTTACGCCGGGGCACTTCACCGTGTACTGGTACGACCCGGTTCCGCCGGCACTGACGATGTCGCAGGCGATCCCCGATTTGCCGATCTGGTCTTTGCAACCGACCAGGGTCTGCATGCTCTCGCGAATCTGCCGCTCTTTATCGGCGGGTTCGGCGATCTGCAGCAGGTGCCCCTCATAACCCATGATCCCCGCGAATTTCATTCCCTCGAGGTTGTCGATGGCCCGAGCCAGTTCGAGGGTGTCCCTGCCGGGCGAGATGCCCACCCGATCGAGACCCAGGTTGACCTCGATGATGACGCGCACCTCGACGCCTCGTCGACGGCAGACGGCCGCCAGCGGCTCGACCTGGGCATAGTGGTCGCTGGCCACGATCGGGTCGGCATGGCGGCACAGGGCGGCCACCCGCTCCCATTTGCGCTCACCTACGATCATATTGGCGATCAGAATATCGCGCACGCCGCCGGCCGCCATCACCTCGGCTTCAGAGACTTTCGCGCACGTCACGCCGATCGCCCCGGCGGCGATCTCCTGCAGGGCGATCGCCGGCGTTTTGTGGCACTTTTCGTGAGGCCGCCAGGCGACGCCGTGCTCGCGGCAATATCCGGCCATGCGCCGGATGTTCGATTCCATCCGGTCGAGGTCGATGCACAGAATCGGTGTGTCCAGTTCGCGCTTCTCGGCGCCGATCAACGATAAGGGCATGATTTGGGTTCTCGCGATGCTGCACGACCCCTCGCGGCGACGGGTCGTACGACGGTTGATTTCATACAAGTTGTCAGACTCGATCAGGCTCCTCTTTTCGCGTACCATCGCACTCGAAGTCAACCGTCAGAGGATTTCCGAGCGAATCAAATTCAGGAGCTGACAATGCAACGCATGGTCTGGTGCGTGACCTGGTTGGGGCTGGCCGGTGGTCTGGCATGGGGAGTCGCACTTTCCCTGTCTGCAAAACCCGCTGTCGCAGATGCCCCCCGACTCTCTGCCGATGAACTGTCGCAGCGCTTCCTGCAGGAGTTCGTCATGAGCGAGTTCGTCGAAATTACGCCGGGCAAAAAAGTCCCGACGCGTCCAGGTGAGAAAAGCAAGGGGGAGTATCCGACCTCCTTTCTGATGGGCTCGAATGGGGGGCCGGCGAACGAGCAGCCGGCGCACGAAGTCAAAATCACGCACACCTTTCGCATCGCCAAAGGAGAAGTGCCGCAGCACCTGTATGCCGTCGTGATGGGAGACAACCCCAGCCAGTGGAAGGGGCCGCGAAACTCGGCCGAAAAGTTCACCTTCGCCGATGCCCTCGAATTCTGCCGCCGGCTGACGAATATCCTTCGTGATGCGAAACTGATCGGCAGCGACGACGAGATTCGTCTTCCCACCGAGGCCGAGTGGGAGTATTGCTGCCGCGCCGGCACAACCACCGCCTACAGCTTTGGCGACAGCGCCGTGAAATCCGACGACGCCGGCGTCAAAGCGAGCCTGCTCGACGAATTCGGCTGGCACACCGGCAATGCGGCCGGCAACGACCCACCCGTCGGCGCCAAGAAACCCAACCCGTGGGGCCTTTACGACATGCACGGCTACCTGTGGGAATTCGTCGCCGACCGGTGGCACGACGACTACAGCAGTGCGCCCTCCGACGGCAGCGCCTGGATGACGGGTGAACTGAAGACGCCGCATGTGTTGCGCGGCGGTTCGTGGAAAGATCGCTACGAGCATCACCAATCGACGACGCGCCGTCCCGTTCAGGAAGATCAAAGAGACGATGCGATCGGATTTCGATGCGTGCTGGCCAAGAGGGCTAATTAGCGATCATTGACACGTGTTCGCATTCCCGGAGCACATTCGAATGCCGCTAATCAGCCTGGCGTGCAATCACTGCGGCGCAGCCCTCGAAATTCCACCCGACACGCACTTCGTCACCTGCCGGTTTTGCTCATCGCAACTTGACGTGCAACACGCGGGTAATGCCGTTTTCACCAAGGTGCTCGAGGTTCTCGACCAGCGCACAGCGGCAATGGCCAACGATCTCGAAACGATCAAACGGCAAAACGAGCTTGAACGCTTCGATCGGGAATGGCAACGCGAGCGTGAGCGATACCTGGTCCGAGGCAAGCAGGGCCGAACCACTGTGCCGACCACGACCACCAGCGTCATGATGCTGGCGGTCGGAGTCGTTGCCGGAGTCTTGTGGATAGGTGCGGCAACGGCCCAAGCCGCGCCGTTTCCCGTCCTGCTGTTCGGGGTGATGTTCGTGCTCGTCGTCATCGTTGGCAGCCTGGGGATTTACGTGAAGGCGCAAACATATCATCGACGCCATCGGGATTATGAAAGTCGACGGCAAAAACTGCTGGAGAAATAGAAGGAGACTGTAGCAAAGATACCGGGTTTGATCGTGACTCAATGAACGTCTTTTCCTATATTTCTCGGCATAACACACACCAGCCAAGGAGGGCGTGGTCATGCCGGGAGTGGGAGCGTACTGGCCCGATGCCAGCGAGGGCATCACGCGT
>SIAF01000070.1 GCA_009691905.1 Planctomycetaceae bacterium
GACGGTCACTGCTCCTCCAAGCCAACTCGAATCACAGCAGCGGCATGGCATCATGCGCAAGAGTCGCTCCCAAAAAAACGACGCATCTTGCTAAAAGAACTTGAGGGCCGAATCTTCAATGCCAGCAGTTAAGCGGGACATTGATTTTATTGCCCACAGAATCCTTCACGGCGTTGCCTATCGGGGCGGACGAAGCCCACTTTAAAACAAACGTGCGATAGGGCGACCGTCGGGAACCAGAAACACCGGGCGATTCTCGCGGGTGTACACCGGTTGCGACAGGTCGACGCCGAGGGACGAGTAAACGGTGGCGGCATAATCGTCGGGGGTGTAGGCCTGGTCGAGCACGTAGCCGCCGTCGCGGTCGGTTTTGCCGATCACCTGTCCGCCGCGGACCCCCGCCCCGGCGAAGGCAATCGAAAAGGCATTCGGCCAATGGTCGCGCCCCTGAAACTGGTTGAGCCTCGGGGTCCGGCCGAATTCGGTGACGAAACAGACCAGCGTCTCGGCGAGCAATCCACGCTCGTGCATGTCGCCCAGCAGTGCGGCACAGGCGCGGTCGGTGCTGCCCATCATCTGCCAGGTGCCGATGCCGTAACGCCCTTCTCCCCCTGCCTTGTCGCGGATTGTTCCGCACGAGCCGCTGGCGTAGATCAGGTCGTGATGATCCCAGTTCATGTTGAACCCGCCGGGAGAGAGCTGCGTCTGCGGCTCGCGAACATCGAGAACGACCGTGCGGATCCCCGCCTCAATCAGCCGCCGCCCCAGCAAGTAGCATTGCCCGCGATGCCCCGGACCGTACTCGTCCCGCAGTGCGGCAGTCTCGCGCGTGAGGTCGAACGCCTGCTTCGTGCGCGGGCTGTCGAGCATGTGAAAGGCCCGCTCGAAGAAGTTGTCCATCGCCCGCGTCGGCCCGGTCTGTGCCGCCGGTCCGCCCCCGATCAACCCGACGTCGAGATTACTGAGCAAGTCGCGCCGGTCGCGAAATCGATCGGCGTTGATACCGTCGAGCAAACCCAGATCATTGACCCGCCATGATGGTTCGGAAAGGTCGCCGCCCCCGGTTTTGAACACCTTGTATCCCGGCGAAAGGAAACCAAAACTCGTGACGCTCGACTGCTCGCCGTTGCCGGGAATCATCACATACGGGGGCAGATCGCGCGCGGGGCTGCCGATCACGTGGGACAGGGCCGCGCCGATATCCGGCATGGCGATCGGCCCGCGCGGCTTGACCCCCTGAAGGAAATAGGCGGTGCCGTCGCCATGATCGCTGACGGCATGCGTCATCGAGCGGACGATCGCCAGCTTGTCGGCGTGTCGGGCGGTATTCGTCAGCAGCTCGGTGAACTGAATTCCGGGGACGCTGGTGTCGATCGGCTTGTAGGGGCTGCGGTGCTCGGCCGCCGTCTCGGGCTTGGGATCCCAGGTATCGACGTGCGAAACGCCCCCCTGTTCGAGGACGATCAACACCTGCCTGGCCCGGCCCGCTGCGGCCGGGGTCGATTGCGGTGCGGCAACCAACTGCCGTGCAGCAAAATGCACTCCGCCGAGAACCCCCAGCCCCAGAAAACTGCGCCGCGGCATGCGCATCGTGGAATATCCATCATGAAAACGTTTGTTGATACGTTTTGTGAGTTTAACGGGTGATTGAATCGGCAGCAACGGGCGAGTGGGGGGCGTGAGCACCCTGAACGGTCACATTGCATTCGTCGCCGGGTGCCGGGGTCAGAGCAACGCCGAGGCTGGTCGCGTCGCAGCGCGCCGGCCTTCGCCCGATCGGCGGTATGCCGGAACCATGAGTCGAGCGATGGCCCCGTCGTGTAAGCAAGTCGTCGGCAGTGTCCGTTATGTCGCTTCACCCCACGGGGCCATCGCTCGACTAACCTGCAGGCCGTACGTTGAGACGTCCATCGCTCAAACTTGCAAGGGAAGTCATCTCCTCACGCAATCGCTCTGACCCCGGCACCCGAATCGTCTTGACCTTGTAACGACCTGGCCTCGGCACTTGCGCCTCAGCGGCGGTTCAATATTTGTTCATGGCGGGCTGACGACCGGCGATCGATTCACTATATCTTTGTGCATCGGCTTCGCGTGTGTCGTCCGGGTCGTCGACCCTGACGAACGACCGTGCGGGTCGACGACCCGCACTACGGACCTGTTTTCGCTGCGGTTCTGATCCGGCCACGGCAGGCCGCGCGATAGTGAGGCAACCTCGATAATGCAGTTTCGGCCCTTGGGACGGACAGGACTCAATCTTTCGTGGCTCTGCTTCGGCGCGTCGTCGCTGGGGCAGGAGTTTCGAACAGTCGATCTCCAGGAAGCGATGCGGTCGGTTCGCACGGCGCTGGATCTGGGGATGAACACGCTTCAAAATACGATGCTGACCGATCTGGTTCCTTACCTGAAGGAGAACGGGGTCAGAATCATGAATGCGGCGCCGTTTTCGGCGCGGCTGCTCACGAATTCCGCGCTGCCCTCGTGGCATAAGGCGACCCCGGAAGTGCGGGCGCTGTGCCGCAAGGCCGCCGAGTTGTGCGGCTCGCGCGGAGTCGACCTCGCTCAACTCGCCGTGCAGTTCTCGCTGGCGAACCCGGATTTGACGACGTGTGTGGTGCGATCAGCCAATCCCGTCAACGTCCAAAACTGGGTGAAATGGGCCGATCAACCGCTCGATACGCCGCTGGTCGACGAAGTTCTGGCGATTCTCCAACCGATTCACAACTGGTTTTACATCGAGGGGCGACCGGAGAATAATGACCGACCTGCAAAGTGAAAAATAACAATTGACAACGATCGAAAACCAGGCGTAAGGATCTCTAACAAAACCGGGGCTATGGGAGGGCGAAGCTCCTGCTGAGCCGGGGGTCAACCCTGGCTCGCGGCTCGGCGGGAGCCTCGCCCTCCCTTCGAAGTTTTTAATCAAGGTGGCTCACAATGAAGGCGCTCTGCCTCGAGGCTCCCAAGCAGTGGAAACGCATCGACGTCGCTGCCCCCGAAAAACCGGGGCCGGGTGAGGCGCTGGTGCGCGTCCACACGGTCGGGATCTGCGGCACCGATATCAGCGGGTATCTGGGCAAGATGCCGTTTTTCAGCTATCCGCGAATCCCGGGGCATGAACTGGGAGTCGAAGTGGTTGCGATCGGCGCGGGGGTTACGAACGTCAAGGCGGCCGATCGGTGTGCCGTCGAGCCGTACATCAACTGCCAGCAGTGTTACGCCTGTCGCCGCGGACACACGAACTGCTGCGAGAATCATCAGACGCTTGGGGTTCATTGCGACGGGGGGCTGCGGCCTCTGTTTCTTGTGCCGGCCCGTAAACTGCACGTCTCGAAGGCGCTGAGCTTCGAGCAATTGGCGCTGGTCGAAACGCTGGCGATCGGCTGTCATGCCGTCAACCGTTCGGGACTTGCCGCGCACGAGTCGTGCCTGATCATCGGGGCCGGACCGATCGGGCTGGCGACGCTCGAGTTCGTCAAGCTTTCTGGCGCGAAAACGATCGTGCTCGACATGAACGAGGGGAGACTGGAATTCTGCCGGCGGGTGATGGGCGTCGAACACACGCTGCGACTGTCGGATACCGTCGACCGGGAACTGCGCGACTTGATCGACGGGCACCTGCCTGACGTCGTGATTGACGCGACCGGCAACAGCGGGTCGATGTCGAACGCCTTCGGGTTGATTACGCATGCGGGACGACTCGTATTCGTCGGCATTACGACCGATGACGTTCACTTCCGCCACGCGCTGTTCCATAAGCCCGAGGGGACGCTGCTGTGTTCGCGCAACGCCCTCTCGGCCGATTTCGAACGGATTGTCGATTTGATCGAGGCGGGCCAAATCAACACCGGTCCGTGGATCACGCACCGCGCGGCGTTCGACGAGCTGATCGATGTTTTCCCGTCGTATACCCGGCCGGAAACCGGCGTGATTAAAGCGATTGTCGAGGTGGGCCTGTGAGCACGGTTGAGAAAATGCCGGAAACGATTCTGCAGTTCGGCGCGGGCCGGTTTCTGCGGGCCTTTGTCGATCGCTTCGTCCAGAACGCGAACGACCAGGGGCACGCCGTGGGCCGGGTCGTCGTCGTGCAATCGACCCCCGGCCGGCGGGCCGACCTGATCAACGAGCAGCCCGACGGCTATCACGTGCTCGTTCGCGGTTACGACGAGGGGAAGTTGTACGAGCGGACCGAACATGTGCAATCGATCGCCCGAGCGCTGGTCGCACAGGATTGCTGGTCGCAGGTGCTTGAGGCGGCCCGGTTGCCCAGCCTGCGATACATCGTGACCAATGCCACCGAGGCGGGGTACGACCTCGATGCCGGCGATCGACTCGACTCGGCCCCGCCGGCCTCGATGCCGGGCAAGCTGACGCGCGTGCTGTGGGAGCGGTTTCAGGCGGGAGAGGCGCCGGTTGTGGTGCTCCCCTGCGAATTGATCGAAGGGAATGCGTCGAAGCTGCTCGCCATTGTGACGGCGCTGGCCCGCGACTGGTTGCTGCCGACCCAGTTTGCCGAATGGCTCTCGTTGGAGTGTCAGTGGCTCAATAATCTGGTCGACTGCATCGTGACACCGGTTCCGGCTGATGTCACGCTACCGGCCTGGGACAAGATGCCCGTCAGTGCCGAGCCGTTTGCGCTGTGGGCCATCCAGCGACCGGCCGGAAGCGAGCCGAGACTGTTTCCGCACCCGGCGATTCACGTGGTCGACGACCTCACCCCGTATTACTTGCGCAAGGTGCGGATCCTGAACGGACTGCACTCGGCGATGGCGGCGAAGTTTCGCCCGGCGGGGTTCCTGACCGTGCTCGAGGTCATGTCCGACCGCGAAGCGTTGCGCTGGCTGCGCGGATTGTGTTACGAAGAAATCGTCCCGACGATTGCCTATCGGGTTGATAACGCGGCGTTGTTCGCCGACCAGACGTTCGACCGCTTCCGCAATCCGTTTTTGGCGCACAAGCTTGCGGATATTGTTTTGAACCACGAGGCCAAGGTCAAAGTCAGGTTGCAGCCGACGCGCGACGAATATGCCAGGCTGTTTGGGCGGGCGCCGCGAAAGTTGTGTGAGGTGTTGGGGGGGTGAGTGATGCTGAAACACCCGTTGATCCATCCGATTGGAACTATCGCCGATCGAGAAGTGGGACTTCTACAAAGCGGTCGAAACCCCGGACCACGTGCTGACGATTCAAACCGCCGACCAGCAGCGGTACGCCAACATCCTGCTGTCGGTCGGGGTTCGCATGAGTTAAGCGATGTGACTTGGAAACACCGGGGAAAGCGTTCGGAACGCGGGGCCGCGCTTGTGGATCGGCTTTTCCGTAGACGGATTACTACGACTTGGCCGATTTTCCTGAATCGCCCGAGCTCGACTTGCTTTCGCCCTTCGATTCTGACTTGGCGGGTTCTGACTTGGTGGTCGACTTCGAGTCCCCTTTGGAGTCGCCTTTCGATTCGCCTCCCGATTGGGCTTTGCTGTCGGCGTCGGCTGATTTCTTGTAGCCCTCGCTGCGGTAGTCGGTGATGTAGAAACCCGAGCCTCTGAAGATCAGACCGGCCCCAGGGCCGATTTGGCGCTCGGCTTTCTTTTTGCCGCATTCCGGGCACTTTTTCGTCGGCGGCGCCATGATCGACTTAAACTCTTCCCACGTATGATCGCAGGCTTTGCAGCGGTAGTCGTAGGTAGGCATGATTCGATCCTCGATGGGTCATTCTGCGGTCGCCGGCGCCGAGACGACTACGGTGCTGGGTCGCACGATTCGATCGTGCAGGGTAAAACCGCGCTCGTATTCGGCGAGGACGGTCATGGGAGGCTTGTCGGGTGCGGGGACTTGTTGCAACGCCTGGTGGCGATTCGGATCAAACGACTGGCCGACGGCGTCGATCGGGACGATGTTGTGCTTGCCCAGCACGTCGTCGAACTGCCGGGCCACCATTTGCACCCCTTCGATCAACTTAGCCGCATCGTTCGTGGTTTGGGCCGCTTCCAGAGCGCGCTGCAAGTTGTCGAGGGCGGGCAGCAGGTCGCGCGCCAGTGGCAGCGCAGCATACCGCCGTTCCTGTTCGAATTCTTTGTGCATCCGCCGACGGGAATTGTCGAAATCGGCCACCGCCAGCAGCCATTTCTGGAGATTGGCATCGCGATCGGCCTGGGCCGCTTCCAACTGCTCGGCCAGTGACGAAGGCTCGGCCTCGGCGGGATGGGGTTGCGACTCGTCGAAGCCGGGCTGGGCCGCGGCATCGCCGGGAGTTCTTTCGGGCGTCCTGTTTTCGGGCACGATGGCGTTCCTGTTGGACGGGTTGTGAGCCCGTGGGACGGTTCGGGGATTAGCGAATCGACCCTTCCGGGGCCGATTCCCTGGGCATAAATCCCTGGGCTTAAATCGAGGGGCCTATTCTTCAGGCGCGGGCTCGGGCGGAGCGAAATACTCTTTGAGCTTCTCCAGAAAAGACTTGCGGTGGGCGCTGACGTTTTTCTTCTCGATCTCGGCCAGTTCGCGGAGCAGTTCTTCCAGTCGGGGGGTCAGCTTCCGGGGGACTTCGACCAGCACCTGAACCAGCAAGTCTCCGCGGCGACGCGAATGCGGGTCGGGCATGCCCATGCCCTTCAGTCGAATCGTGTCTCCGGGTTGCGTTCCCGCAGGGATCTCGAGGCGGTGCTTGCCGTCGATCAGCGGGATGTCGAAGGCGGTTCCCAGCGACGCCTGCGAGAAGCTGATCGGCACGCGGCACACAAGATCGTGCTCGTGCCGTTCGAAAAAAGAGTGTTCGGAAATGTGAATGTCGCAATACAGGTCGCCGCGCGGCCCACCCGACTCGCCCGGCTCGCCCTCGCCGCGCAGGCACAGTTGCATGCCGTTGTCGACACCGGCGGGAACCTTGACTTCCAGATTCACCGACTTGTTCTCACGACCGGTCCCCAGGCAGCGCGGGCATTTGTCGCGAATGACCTGCCCGGCGCCGCGGCAAGCGGGGCAGGTGGCCTGAATGCGGAAGAAGCCCTGCGCCTGAACGACCTGACCCCGACCCGAGCAATACGTGCAACGCTCGGGTGTGCTGCCGGGCTTCGCCTTCGAACCGTCGCAGGTTGGGCACAGCTCAGAGCGGGTGATTTCAACCGATTTGGTACAGCCCGTTGCCGCCTCGCGCAGCTCGAGCGCGAGTTCGCACCGCAAGCTGCTGCCGCGCGTGACGCGACCAGCGCCGCCGCGTGCGGTGTTTCCGCCGAAGAAGCCTTCGAACAGATCGCCGAAGGCACTCATGATATCGCCGACGTCGTTGAAGCCGGCCCGGCCGCCGTTTCGGGCGGTGAAGGCTTCATGTCCGTAGCGATCGTACATCGACTTTTTTTCATGGTCGCCGAGCACGTCAAACGCTTCGGCAGCCTGTTTGAAGCGCTCGACAGCCGCTTCATCTCCCGGATTGCGGTCGGGATGATGCGTCGCGGCGGCCTTGCGGTACGCCCGTTTGATTTCCTCGGCCGAAGACGTCTGTTCGACGCCGAGAGTCTCGTAATAGTCCCGTTGTACGGCCATCAAACTCATACCACTTCGGTAGGGTGGGACCAGCACGCGCAGGCCCACCATTCAGGTCGCAACGCATCGGAACCCGAATGGTGGGCCTGCGCAAGCCGCTCCATGACGAAATTGTGCGTTGTCCGGCTCGAACGTGTATTCAGAAAGTGAAGGCCCATCTTAATTCCCGGCTTGCTGGTCCCACCCTACGTCGAAGCGCGGATTCCGGAGTTGATAGTCAAGCGGGCCACCTCAACGGTGGCCCGCTTTTACGGACGAATGATGGCCAACGCCGATTGGCTCCGAAAACCGACCCGGTCGCCGATCAGCGAATGCTGCCTTCGACCTTGGCCTTGTCGCCGCCGCCGACGTCGTCGGTGCGGGTGACAAGCACTTCGGTCGTGAGCATCAGCCCGGCGATCGACGCCGCGTTCTGCAGGGCGGTGCGAACGACCTTGGTCGGGTCGATAATCCCTTCCTTGACCATATCGCAGTACTTGCCGCCACGGGCATCGTAACCGTGGTTGGTGGGTTTCTGCTTGACTTCGTCGGCGACAACGGCACCGTCGAGGCCGCTGTTTTCGGCAATCTGCCGAATCGGCGCTTCGAGAGCCCGGGCGACGATTTCGATACCAATCGTCTCGTCTCCCTTGCCCTTGACCGCTTCGACGGCGGGAATCGCCCGCAGGTACGCCACGCCGCCGCCGGGAAGAATGCCCTCTTCGACAGCCGCGCGTGTGGCGTGCAAGGCATCTTCCATGCGGGCTTTGGTCTGCTTCATTTCGGTCTCGGTGGCCGCACCGACCGAAATGATCGCCACGCCGCCGGTAATTTTCGCCAGACGTTCCTGGAACTTCTCGCGATCGTACTCGCTTTCGGTGTTCTCGATCTGGGTGCGTACCTGCTGGATCCGCGCCTTGATCTCGCTCTCTTTTCCCGAGCCTTCGATGATCGTCGTCGCGTCCTTGGTGACTTCGATCTTCTTGGCACGGCCCAGATGGCTGAGCTCGACCGATTCGAGCTTGATCCCCAGGTCTTCTGAGATCAGGGTGCCCGCCGTCAGAACGGCGATGTCGCCCAGCATGGACTTGCGGCGATCGCCGAAACCGGGCGCCTTGACGGCACAGACCCGCAGCACGCCTCGCAGCTTGTTGACGACCAGGGCGGTCAGCGCTTCGCCATCGACATCTTCGGCGATGATCAACAGCGGTTTGCCCGACGTCGCGGTCTTCTCGAGCAGCGGGACCAGATCGCGCAGACTGCTGATTTTCTTCTCGAAGATCAGGATGTAGCAGTCTTCGAGAAGCACCTTCATTTCGCTGGGATCGGTCACGAAGTACGGCGAGATGAAGCCCTTGTCGAACTGCATCCCTTCGGCCAGCTTGAGCGTGGTGGCGTTGCCTTTGCCTTCTTCGACGGTGATCACACCATCGCGCCCGACCTTTTGCATCGCCTCGGCCAACATTTCGCCGATCGCAAAATCGCTATTGGCCGAAATGGCGCCGACCTGAGCAATCTCGGCGGGGCTTGAAACCGGCTTGGAAACCGATTTGAAGTACTCGATCGCCGCTGCGGTCGCCTTATCGATCCCGCGGCGCACGATCGTGGGGTTGGCCCCCAGCGTGATGCTCCGCAGGCCTTCGGCAAAGATCGCCTTGGCCAGGACGGTTGCCGTCGTCGTCCCGTCACCGGCGACGTCGCTGGTCTTGGTGGCGACTTCGTTGACGAGCTTGGCGCCCATGTGCTCGAACGGATCGGCCAGTTCGATCTCTTTGCTGACGGTCACACCGTCTTTGGTCACAAGCGGATTTCCAAAACTCTTGTCGATGATGACGTTGCGGCCGGTCGGGCCGAGCGTCACGGCGACGGCGTCGGCCAGCGTGTTAACGCCCCGTTGCAGCTTCAGCCGGGCGCGATCGTCGAACAGCAGTTGTTTGGGCACGTGGGTACACTCCTAATTGAAATCAGAGAAATATCTTCAAGGGCCCCATTTTCGAGGGGCCCTTTTCCAATACGTCGGGGTTCCAGGACGACGGGGCAAATCTCGGCAGGCGACGCGAATCGGCGACGCCCGGCGAGGGCTGCTGCATCGCGGCCCTATTGCCGGATGAGCAGCGGGCCTGAATACAGCGGGCCAGAAAACAGCGGGCCGGATGAGCAGCGCCCGCACAACCTAAACCAACTTGGCCAGAATGTCGCTCTCGCGCAGAATCTTGACGTCTTTGCCTTCGACTTCGATGTCTGTGCCGCCGTACTTGCTGAACAGCACTTCGTCGCCGACCTTGATGCTCATCTGACAGCGCACGCCGCTCTCGAGCAATCGACCCGGGCCGGTCGCCTTGACCTTGCCGCGCTGCGGCTTCTCCTTGGCGGTATCGGGAAGAACGATCCCACCAGCGGTGGTCGTCTCGGCATCGACAGGCTCCACAACAACACGATCATCGAGAGGCTTAAGCTGCATTGTGTCTTACTCCAGGTTTCTGAATCAGTTTGAGTTTGATCTGAAAGTCGAAGGATCGTCGATCCGACGTACAGCACCGCCTACATCATCCCCGGCATGCCGCCCATGCCTCCCATTCCTCCACCCATCCCTCCCATCCCTCCCATCCCTCCCATGTCGTGGTGGTCGTCGTGATGGTCGTCGGACTCCTTCTTCGGTTCGTCGACGATGATCGACTCGGTGGTCAACAGCAGTGCCGCGACACTGGCCGCATTCTGCAGAGCCGAGCGCGTGACCTTGGCGGGATCGACGATGCCGAACTCGAACATGTCGCCATAGCGATCATTGAGTGCGTCGTAACCGTGCGTTTTCGATTTGAGCTTTCGGACGTTATTGGCGACAACCGAGCCATCGAGGCCGGCATTGCTGGCAATCAGCCGCAGAGGGATGTCGAGAACGTTCAGAACGATTTTGACGCCGAACGCCTCGTCCCCCTCGGCTTCGACCTTGCCGAGTGCGTCGGCACAGCGCATCAGGGCGACGCCACCACCGGGGACGACCCCTTCTTCGATGGCAGCCCGCGTTGCAGCCAGCGCGTCTTCAATCAGATCCTTCCGCTCTTTCATGGCGGTTTCCGTCGCGCCGCCGACGCTGATTTGCGCCACGCCGCCGGCGAGCTTCGCTAGCCGTTCTTGCAGCTTTTCGCGGTCGTATTCGCTGTCGGTCACCCCGATTTCGGTGCGAATCTGGGCCGCCCGACCTTCGATCTCGACCTTCGAGCCGGCGCCTTGAATGATCGTTGTGTTCTCGGCATCGATCTTGATCTTCTTGGCAACGCCCAGGTCGCTGAGCTGGACGTTCTCGAGCTTGACCCCCAGGTCTTTGAAAATGGCTTTGCCACCGGTCAGGACGGCCAGGTCACCGAGCATCGCCTTGCGGCGATCGCCGTAGCCGGGGGCTTTGACCGCGGCCACGTTGATAATCCCGCGGAGCTTGTTGACGACCAGGGTCGCCAGGGCTTCGCCTTCAATGTCTTCAGCGATGACGAGCAGCGTCACCCGGGCCTTCGACACTTTTTCGAGCAGGGGCACCAACGACTTGGCGCTGGAGATTTTCTCTTCGTAAATCAGGATGCGGCAGTTTTCCAGCTCGCATTCCTGTGAATCCTGATCGGTTACGAAGTGCGGCGAGAGGTAGCCCCGATCGAACTGCATGCCTTCGACCAGTTCGACCTCGGTCGTCACCTGCCGGCCCTCTTCGACGGTTATCACACCGTCTTTGCCGACCTTGATCAGTGCCTCGGCGAGAATGCCGCCGATTTCGGGGTCATTGTTGCCGGCGATCGCGGCGACCGTTTGCGTCGCCTTCTTGTCTTTGGCGTCGACCGGCTTGGCGAGCTTTTTCAATTCTTCCGAGACGGCCGCAACCGCCTTGTGAATGCCCCGGCTGAGCGACATCGGGTCGGCGCCAGAGGCAATGAAACGCAACCCTTCCTTGTAAATGCCTTCGGCGAGAATCGTGGCGGTCGTCGTGCCGTCACCAGCCACGTCGCTGGTCTTGGAAGCGGCTTCTTTGACCAGTTGGGCGCCCATATTCTCGAACGCGTTTTCGAGGTCGATGTCTTCCGCCACCGTCACGCCGTCTTTGGTGACTTTGGGGGCGCCCCAGCCTTTGTCGAGAACGGCGTTCCGCCCGCGGGGCCCCAACGTGCTGCCGACCGCCCGCGACAACTTGCCAACCCCGGCCAACAGGCTCTTTCGGGCTTCCTCATCGAAGCTCATCAATTTCGCCACAGTTGCTCCTCACTCAATAGGAATGACTTTTTGGTGGGACCAAACCCAGCATCATTATTCACAGAAAAGCGGTCGCCTGCCCCTTCAAGACCGCCTCAATCAAAACGACCAGCATTCTATTCTGGCAATCTCCGTGCCAATTTTAACTCGAATGATTCAAGTCATTTACAGAAAAGACTTTGCGTCCCGCGGGGACCTTTCGACTTGATGGCTCCACCTGCCAAATTGACAGGTGGACGCCCGAACTCGGTCCACGTTTTGACAGGTTCGCGATTCAGTCGATCACGAAGTGACTGAGCAATTGCGGCGCTGAATCAAGTTGAATGCCTTGGCGCGGCCCTCGGCCGCAACCAAAACCTTTGAACAGCAGCACGCGGTTCGTAATCAACTCGTTTAGCCGCGAGGCGCAGCCGAGTGCATTGTTCGATTCGACTCACAATCGCGCAATTCACTGTATTCGCGTTCAAACAAAACACCGCACTCGGCTGCGCCTCGCGGCTAAACAGCGAACTGGCACGTCGCCGATTCAAACGTTTTTATAAAACTCTTCGGCTTCGCGCATGAACTCGAGATCGAGGGTTCGCAGCGTTCCCACCGCCTCGGCGAGCGGAAACGAGACGATTTTCAGGCCGCGCAAAGCCACCATGTGGCCGAATTTTTTGTCGATCACGAGCCGCGCTGCATGAATTCCCAGCCGCGTCCCCAGAACCCGGTCGTAGGCGCTGGGGGGTCCGCCGCGCTGCAGGTGTCCCAGCGTCACGGCGCGGGTTTCGATGCCGGTGCGTTCTTCAATCAGGTCGGCGATCGTATTGCCGAGGCCCCCCAGGCGCACATGGCCGAACTCGTCGACTTCGGCGGCAGAGGTCACCATCCCTTCCAGCGGGAGCTTGGCCCCCTCACTGACGATAACCATCCCGTAGGTTTTGCCGGCGGCCCGTCGCTGATTGAGAACCTCGCACATTTTGTCGAGGTCGACTTCGACTTCGGGGATCAGGGTGAAGTCGGCGGCGGTGGCGATGCCGGCGAAGCAGGCGATCCAGCCGGCATGTCGGCCCATCGTCTCGATAACCATCACGCGGCGATGCGATTCGGCGGTGGTCCGCAGCCGATCGACCGCCTCCATGACGATATTAATCGACGTGTCGAAGCCGAACGTAAAGTCGGTGCAGCTCAAGTCGTTGTCGATCGTCTTGGGGACGCCGACGACCGGCAGTTTATGTTCTTCGTAGAGGCGGCTGGCGACTCCCAGCGTATCGTCGCCGCCGATGGCGACGAGCGCCGACAGCCCGAGTTTGCCGAAGTTCTCGACCAATTGGCCGACGTACCCGGGCTTCTTGTAGGGATTCGTGCGCGAGGACCCCAGAATCGTGCCCCCGCGGGCAATGATCTCGTCGGTTTCCTGCGCGCGGAGGGGGATGACATTTCCCTGAATGGCGCCGCGCCAGCCTTCGAGCAGGCCGACGCATTCGCCCCCGGCATTATGGATGGTGCGAACGACGGCTCGAATGACGGCGTTTAATCCAGGGCAGTCGCCCCCCCCGGTCAGCAAAGCGACTTTCATATGACTGTCATCCTAACAAACCCTGGTCCGTCGCGGCAAAGCGATTTTCGACAACCGACCGACGCTTAGGGCACGGTTTCACAAGTTCGGACGGCCAACCATGGCAACCTCTGAAACGGAGCAATTCGGTCCGATGCCCGATATGCCCCGGTGTGTCATGCTCGGAACACCCTCGATCCATCCAATTTCAGCCACGGATTGACACGGATGAAACACGGAATCAATTCACTGCAATTTTCGTTTCCGTGTTTCATCCGTGCTTGTCCGTGGCTCATTCGTTCATTCGCACGCCCCGAAATCAGACGATCTATGCTCGCCCGATGCGACTTTTTGAACCAAATCACTTAGGGGGCCGTCGGCGGCCAGGTGCGTTCGATGAACGTGGTGTCGATCTCGCTGCGTGCGAAAGCCGCATTTGCGAAGATTTCGCGCAACAGGGGAATCGTGGTCGCGACGCCTTCAATCACAAACTCGGCCAGCGCGCGGCGCATGCAGCTTAAAGCCTCGTCGCGAGTCGGCCTGTGGACGATCAGTTTGCCGATCATCGAATCGTAGTACGGGCCGATCGTATAGCCTTGATAGACGTGCGAGTCGAAGCGGACACCCGGCCCCCCGGGAACGCGCAGTTTCGTGATCGTCCCGGGCGACCCGCGAAAACCGCGCGCGGGGTCTTCGGCATTGATTCGGGCTTCGATTGCCGAACCCGAATGCACAATTTGCTTCTGCTTGAACGGCAATGCTTCACCGGCCGCGACGCGAATCTGGCTTTTGATCAAGTCGATGCCGGTGACCAGTTCAGAGACCGGGTGCTCGACTTGAATGCGGGCATTGACTTCGATGAAGTAGAATTTGTTCGTCGCCTGATCGAGGATGAATTCAACCGTCCCGGCATTGGTGTAACCCGCCTGCTTGACCAGCCGGACAGCCGCCTGGCAGATCTCTTCCCGGGCCGCTTTCGACATCGTCGGTGCGGGACTTTCTTCGACCAGTTTTTGATGCCGGCGCTGCAGCGTGCAGTCGCGCTCCCACAGGTGAACGACATTGCCGTGAAGATCGGCCAGAATCTGCACCTCGACGTGCCGCGGACGTTCAATGTACTTTTCGAGATAGACCCCGGCATTTTTGAAGGCCTTTTCGGCCTCGGCGGCTGCGGCCTTGAGGCCCGTTTTCAGGGACACGTCGTTCATCGCGACGCGCATCCCCTTGCCTCCGCCGCCGGCGGTGGCTTTGATCAGCACCGGGTACCCGATTTGATTGGCGCACCTGACGGCTTCGGCCTCGTTGGCGATCAGGCCGGCGCTGCCGGGGACGAGCGGGACTTTGGCGCTGCGGGCGATTTGCTTGGCGGCGACCTTATCGCCCAGCTTTTGCATCGCCTGGTGCGTCGGGCCGATAAACTCGATGTTGCAACTGCGACAAACCTCGGCAAAGTGCGCGTTTTCGGCAAGAAAGCCGTAGCCGGGGTGGATCGCCTGCACATTGCCGATCTCGGCGGCGCTGATCAGGCGGTTGATCATCAGGTAGCTGTCGGTGGCCGGGCCCGGCCCGATGCAGTAGGCCTCGTCGGCCAGCGACAAATAGTGCGCTCCGCGGTCGGCCTCGCTGAAGACGGCGACCGTTTCGATCCCCATTTCCTTACAAGCGCGAATTACCCGCAGCGCGATTTCGCCGCGATTGGCAACCAGAATCCGTTGAAACATGCTCGATCAGCCCAACTTGACGCGGAACAAAGGTTGCCCGAATTCCACGGCATCACCGCTTTTGACGAGAACCGCCGTGACGATTCCGTTCACCTCGGCGGCGATCTGGTTGAAGACCTTCATGGCTTCGATGATGCAAACGACGCTGTCCTGCGAGACTTTGGTGCCGATTGCGACAAACGGTGGATCGCCAGGAGAGGGCGCGTCATAAAACGTCCCGACCGTGGGACTTTTGATCAAAACCGTGTTCGGGTCTTCGGCCGCGGGAGGAGCCAGCTCCGGGGGCACCGCGACTGAGGCCGCCGGTGCCGCGGAAGTTGCCGCAAACCCCGTTGCCGGAACCACCTGCATGACTTCGGTCGGCCCGCGCTTGAGGTTCCAGCGCTGGTCGCCCTGGCGCAGGTCGATTTCAGAGATCCCGTGCGCCTCCATGAGGGCGATCAATTCACGGAGCTGATCCAGATCGAACGGGTTGTTCGTTGTTCGATGACTTTGGGACTTTGGTTCTGCGGACATACCTTGGTCACTTTCCAGCCTGAACGTGGGAATGAATCAGTGCACGATGATCGGTTAGAGATCTTTCGGCACCGACGTGAGTACCTCGCACCCACTGCGAGTTACCAGCACGTCGTCTTCGATCCTGACGCCGCCCCACCCCTCAATGTAGATTCCCGGCTCAACGGTGACGACCATCCCCGGTTTGAGCGGTACCTCGCAGGTGGCGTTCAACCGCGGACCTTCATGGATGTCAAGCCCGATCCCATGACCTAGACCGTGTGTGAAATGTTTGCTGAAACCAGCTTCGGCAATCAACTTGCGTGCTACGGCGTCAATGTCGCAACAGCGCGCACCGGGACGAATCGCCTTGATGGCCGCCTGTTGAGCTTTCAGCACAACCCTATACACCCTTTCGAGTTTAGGCGAGAGCTTACCGGTCAGCAGAATTCGAGTCAAGTCGCTTTTGTAGCCGCTGGCCGCCTCGGCGCCCCAGTCGACCAGCACGAAATCGTCGGCCGAAATCAGATCAGAACCCGGTCGGGCATGGGGCAACGCCGCTCGGGGACCGACTGCGATGATGGGTGGGAAACTGCAGCCCCGGGCGCCGAAATTCCGCAGGGTGAATTCAAGGTCGGTCGCCACCTGACTTTCGCTTAACTCGCCCCGCAGTTGCGCCCGCAAGACCTGAAAGCCCCTTTCGGCGATCCGCACGGCAGTCCGAATTTCTTTGACTTCGTCGGGATCCTTGATTTGCCGCAATTCTTCGACCACACCCGAGGTCGAGACCAGTTCCAGGCCTTTGACCGTCGTTGCGATCTTTTCGGCCAGAGACAGCGTCAGGTTGTCGGCCTCAACCGACAATTTGAGTCGCCCCGTCTGCTGGACAACTCGGGCGGCCGCGGCCGCGATGGTCTCAGACTGCGGCCGGACGTAAAACTCAAGTCCTGGACACTCCTGCCGAATCTGCGTCGCGTACCGTCCATCGGTGATCAAGACACATTCCACCGGGCCTAATAGCAAAAAGCTGCTGTCGCCGGTGAAACCGGTCAGGTAGGAGACGTTCGTTTCGGTAGAGACCAGCAGCAGCGGCGCGGCGGTCGCCTTGAGCCGCGACAAGAGCTTTTGTCGGCGGACGGGATGGCGATCGGTTTGCATCAGAAGTCCTGTCGGCAACGCGAAAGGAAAGGGACAAGGCACAGCATTTGCGCCATTCGAGGGTCGCCGACAAGCCTGCCGCCTGGCCAAACGCGAATCGTCTACGACCGGGAAATTCCTGTCAAGGCACGGCAATGTCGGTCGTTAGCCAGTCGGGAAAGGCACCCTCCAGCGATTGCCCGCGACCCTCGCGCAAGACTTTCAGGCGCACGCGATCCCCCGGCGCATGGTCCCGCAACAGGTCGGATTTGAACTGATCGAAGGTTCTCGATTGCCTTCGATCGGCAAGCGCGGTAATCACGTCCCCCTTGCGAAGACCAACCGCCTCGGCCAGCCCCGCGCCTCGAATCGAAACCACCCGAATCGCCAACACGTTTTCGGGAAGATCGGCTTTCGCGCGCTCCTCGCGACCGAGCGCATAACCCAGAAACCCCAGCGGGAACGGCACGCTGCGGAGCGATTTCCGCCAGCTCAAGTCGGTCTGACGCCACGATTCCGGTAGCGAAATCTCGACTTCGATTGACGGGGGTGGGTTTGTTCGACCCGCCACGCGGCGTTGGGCCTGAACTTTCAGCGGCCGCCGATCGTCGTGCCGGTGCAGCGCCCAGCGCAGGTCCATTTCGGAATGGATCGGGACGTCGCCGACGCGCGTTATCACATCCCCCGCTTTCAGCCCCGTACGAGCGACCGGCAGAGCTTCGTCCAAAGATTCGATCTTGTGGCCGTGCGCCCGGTCAAATCGCAGGCCGATGTTTTCGGGTAGCGGATAGCCGAACAGCAAGTTTCGCTGAAACTGCTTGTCGTGAAAGGCCTGCAGCAGCCGGTACTCTTGAATCTGATGACAATGGATGCACCCCTGGTGCGACTGCGCCAACAGCGGGATCGCTTCAGGCGTCGTGCTTTCCTGAGCCACAGGCTGCCAATTTGCGGCATCAGCCGGCGCATGGCCTTTTTGGCGTTCGTGAACCTCGAGCACTTCGGTCATGGTCGCGGCCAGCGACTCGATCGACATGCGGCCTTCGGCCGAATCGCTGTCGCGACCGCCGTAGCGGCTGTAGACGTTGAGATCGGCATCCAGAAAGAATGCGGCCCAGGTCGTGTCGTAGTCGAATTCGAACCGGGCGATGTCGACGCCGTTCATTTGCGTCACCCGGACGCACTCGAAGCGCGCACGGAGAGCCTTCATCGTCTGGTCGTCATGGGCAACCTGCCCATCCCAAGTCCAGCACTCGGGTCAACGCACGCAGCGAAAGACGACAAACAGCGGCTTTCCCGAGTCGCGCGCCGCCGCGGCCGCTCGATCCATGTTGTCGTGCCAGCGGAACAGTGCATTTTGAGCGCGGGCCGTCGACCCGCATGCCGCAAGCAGCATTCCGGTCAGGGCGAGGGTCAAGCGGTGGGATGGCATGGGCACGAGATCCTCACTTTGAATTCGGCCGCCGGGAGGCGGGCAGCCGCAATGCCTGTTTCCGGAATCGTTCGCCGGCTACGATGCGGCTCGATCGCCGAATTTTTGGGGGGGCTTCAGTTTCGGTGGAGACAGAGGCGGGACGTCGCCGCGAGGATCGGCACCCAGCAGTTTCCCCCATTTTCCAAAGCGGCCCTGGTTGAGCAGAATCAGGTAGGCGGGAACCAGCAGCGGCCGCACGACGAACGTATCGAGCAAAACGCCGAACGCCAAAGCGAAGCCCAGTTGTTTGAGTCCCACGAGCGACCCAAACAATAGCGACGAAAACGTCCCGGCCATGATGATCCCGCAGCTCGAAATGATCGTGCCGGTTTTGAGCATAGCGATGCGGATCCCCTCGATCGGGCCGTGGCGGCGCTGTTCTTCTTCGATGCGCGTCATCAGGAAGATGTTGTAATCTTCTCCGATCGCCATCAAAATCGTGAACAGGAACATGGGCACCTTCCAGTCCAATCCGGCAAACCCTTCCGGGGTGATCCATTGGAAGGCGACGAAGGTGACGCCCAGCGTCACGAAGTAGCTGAAGAACACGCTCACAATCAGGTACGCCGAGATCGCGGGCTTTTTGAGCAGCAGCACCAGCACGACAAACACGCTCATCAGCACGAGGATGTCGATCTTGATTTGATCCTCGTCGGTGACGGTTTTCAGATCCCGAATGCTGGCCGTCGGGCCGACGAACTGGATCTCGGAATTTTTGAGTGGCGCCAGATCAGGATCGTCTTCCAGCGCCGACTTGAGCAGTTTCTCGACCGCGTCGAGCTGGCGAATGCTCTCCTGCTCGAACGGATCCTTTTCGAAAACCACGTCGACGCGCGTAACGTGCCCGGCCAGCCCCTCGACTGTGCTGACGTAAAAATCGGCCGCCTTGACCTTGCGCCCGCCATTCACGAAGAACTTCGGTCGCGAGTCTTTGACGTGCAGACCCAGCGGCAGCTTGAGGTAACGGATGTCGGCGATCCCCAGTCGCTCCCGCTCCGATTTGAGCCGGTCGATCAAGCCCTCGAGCATTCCCCCGCCGTCGGGATCGTTGAAATCGACGCTGTCGTTTTTGATCAAAATCGTCAAGGGACCGGCAAAACCCGCGGGAAAATGCTCCTGCACCGCCTTGGCGCCGATCACGCTGACTTTGGAAGGGGGCAACTCGCTGAGCAGTCCGTAACTGAGGTACTCGTAGTTCCACAGCCCCCAGGCGGCAAACGGCAGCATCGCCACGATGCAGGCGACCAGAATCGTCGCCGGTCGCTTCAGCAACGATCTGCCGACGTTTTCCCAGCGACGGTAAAAAAAGTTGCGTTCGACGAGACGATTGATCAGGGTCGTCCCTGAGATCCTGCCGGCCGGCGCATGAATTCGTTCCCACCGGCCGAACGGCCAAAAGGCCACCGACCCCGCCCATCGCAAAAGAGAGGGGGTCAGTGTGAGTGCGGCAGCGAGCCCGACCCACAGCCCCAGTGTGATGCCGATGCCCGCTTCGCGAAACTTACCGAACTGCGCGAAAACCATCATCCCGATGCCGCAGATCACCGTAAACGCGCTGGCGGTAATCGCCGCGCCAACGCTGGTCAAGGTGGCGGACAGCGCCTGCCGCAGGGGCAGCCCCTTATCGAGCTCTTCTTTGTAGCGCGCAATCAAAAACAGGCAGTAATCGACCCCGGTGCCGTAAACGACCACCGTGATATAGACCTCCATCCCGAAGAACACGCGGTAGTCCCACAGCGGGTTCTGCGTCAGCAGGATCACGAGCGCCAGCGTGATCTTGACGGCGACGAAGACCGTGAACAGCGGAATCAGCGCCAGAAACGGCGAGCGGTAGATGGCCAACAGGAGGCCAATCACGAGAATCGTGGTCCACAACTCGGTTTTTTTCCCGCTTTCGTCGTTGGCCACGAGCATGTCGCGCCCGACGGTCGCCGAACCGCTCATCGCCAGAGTCAGCGCCGTCGGGATCACGCCCTTTTGCGTCTCTGGGTCGATTTCGGCGGGAAGCTCGGTATACAGCAGCGTTTCAATGCGGTCGATGATCGGCTTGTTGCGCCACTCGAGAAACTCGCTCTTGAGCGGCAGGATGACCAGCGACGCCTCGCGATCCTGGCTGACCAGCAGCGGCCCGGCCGCCGCGTTCTTGAAGGTCCGCACGTCCAGACTCGGGTCGCCGAGCAATTCGTCGCGAATCTTCTCCAGCCGCGGTTTGAGGACGTTTTCGATGAATTGTTCGTCCACCGGAAGGATCTTCTGCTGATACCGTCGGACGACGATGACGACGCTGCTTTTCAGCAAATCGTCGGGAAAGGCCTCGGCCAAAAGTCCTTCACCCGCCAGACTCTGAACTTCGGGAGGCAAAAACGCGAATTCGCCGTCTTGCGCCACCTCACGCCAGGTGGGAACCGGCAGCCCGATTCGTGCATACCAGCCGTTGAGCACACCCAGCGCCGCGAGCAGCGCGACAGCCCAACAGACAAGAATGACTTGCCAGCGGCGTTCGACGAATTTGCCCAGACTCTCAAACATCGAGACCAAATCACCGGTTGCGGGGAATCAGCAGAGTGGAAATACGATCGCCGATCGGGCCCGGTGGACCGACATCGCACGCGGTCTTCGCTGAAGTTGATTTGCCAGAGAGACTTACGGTATCGAACCGTCCATAAACCGTCAATCACCGTGGGAAGTGCGATAGGACGTTGTGGCCGAACCGGCGAGCGGGGGGCGTAAGCCCTCGTTGTTACACACATCTTTGAGTTATCCATCATCGCCGGGGCCAAAGGTCTCCCAGCAGAGGGCCATGTCGTGCATTCGTTGCAGTCCCTTCCAGATCGTTTCGGCTCCGGGTTCGTCCGAACGGGGGCGGTTCACATAGCCA
>SIAF01000071.1 GCA_009691905.1 Planctomycetaceae bacterium
CCCTCGCCCCTATTCATATCCCACATCGACCAAGTATAAGCCGCATGCCGGGGCGGTTGATCCGGCGACTGAGCGTCGTTGGGCTTCGAGGATCGTCTTAACGTCGCTGACGCTCCATTTCTTACGCCCGACATTGACCAGCGTCCCGACAATCGAGCGGACCATGTTGTAAAGAAAACCATTCGCCGTGACTTCGAGACAGATCAGCGGCAAGTCGGTCGAGACGCTGCCGCCCGACGATTGAGGCTCAAAGGCGGGCAAATGCAACGGCTCTGCCGGAGACGCATCGCCCCCAACGCGTGAACCGCTTTCCGGCGCAGAGCGCCGGTCTGCGATCCTGGTTCGCCGGTGCCCCGTTTCGGGATTTTCCTCGGACCACATCTCCCACATCCCGCGGCGCGTGACCGAGACTTGCATGACTGTCCGAACGCTGGTCACTTTGTTGGGCCAGTCGGTCTCGAAGCTGCGAAAATCGTGCTCGCCGACCAGAATCTGGGCGGCCGCGTGCATCGCCTCGGCATCGAGTCGCCGCCTGAGTTGCCAGGCGTATCGCTGCAGAAACGGCAGCGAAACAGGCGTGTTGTCGATCAGGTAGCGGTAGCGCTTCCATTTCGCCTTGAACGTGGCGTGAAACTCGGCGGGAACCTCGCGGGCGTCGAGAATCACGATGTCTCGGGGCAGTTTCGTCTGCAGCGCCGGGCGGAAATTCTCGGGTGGCATCGGAAAGGCCGTATGAAAATTGGCGACCTGACCCAGGGCATGCACACCACTGTCGGTGCGGCCTGCCGAGAGCACGGCCGATTTCTCGCCGGTGAGGCGTTCGATCGCCCGTTCGAGCGCCGCCTGAATCGATGGTCCGTTCGATTGCACCTGCCAGCCGCAATAGTTCGTGCCGTCGTAGGCCAGCGTTAAGCGGATGTTTCGGAGTTGAGACATGCAAACGTCGTGATAGCAGGCCGGCCACCGGCGTCGCAACGCCGGGAGCGTCGGGTGAATTTCGGAAATCGCGACGTTGCGCCGCAGCAAACCTGGCGCGGCCTTCGGCCGCAACCAAAAAAGTTGAACAGGAGCAAGCAGAGGCAGCAGAGAAAGACGCAAAGAGACGGATCCTGCATCATGACTAGCATCGTCCAGGATGTCCGTCGAATGCGATCGCGGTGTCTGGTTGCACCCGAAGGCCAGTTACTCTGTTTCCTCTGCTTGCTCCTGTTCAATTCCGTCATTCGATTGATTCGAAAGATTCGTGGTTCCCCTCTTTCGTTCTTGTTGCGGGAGATGGCATCGTAGTGGCCGGTGCTGGCACCTGTGTGAATCTGAAATCTCAAATCTCAAATCTGAAAGATTTGTTGCACTGTCAGTTGCACGTCGACCAGTCACTTGGCCGTGATGCCGCGGCAGCAATTGCCGTTCACGGCACAACGAGTCGCGCGCGTTGTCCAGAGACCCCGATGTTCGCGATCGCGCCGGTGTTGAATTCCAGGAAATCGGCCTCGACGCCGTCCGAGAAAATCACACCCGCTGCCGGCATCAGCGATTCGACCACCAATTCGCGCCCTTCGGGAACCCGACCGATCACCAGTTTGGCCTGCGACGATCGGCTGACGAACGGTTCGCGAACCGCCCAGACAAGCTGCCGATCGTCCCAGTTCAACTGCGGGCGTTCGGGCGGCACCCCCCCGAGCCATTGCGCGACCCCGGCCGCCATGTTGAACACCGACGAGAGCCAGCCGGTCGATCCGGCGCCGGTTGAGATCAGTATGCCGCTCGACGATTGCTGCTCTTTGTGTCGATCGACCTGCAACCGGTATCGCGCCGAAACGTGCGAATTGCAACCCACAAACAGATCGTTGAACGCCAGCAATCGCTGGCCGTCGTGCAGGTTGACCTCGGCCAGCGTGACATCGCGCGTTCGAGCGCGGCCGGCAAGAACGCCGGCAACGGCGTCGCGCGCTGCCTCGAGCTGAAAGGGAAGCAGAATGCCATCGATGCGTTGCGGGTCGGGATTGACCGCGACAATCGGCACGTCGCCGACATACTTGGCCGCGTTAGCAACCAAGCCGTCCTGGCCCACGACCACGACGACTTCGTACCGCGCGAAGTCGAAATTCGGCAGGAAATTGCGATCGACGAACTGGACCGGCATGCCGAAATCGAGCGTTTGCGCAAGATTTGACAGTGAGGCATGATACGCATCGTCTTCGCTGACCAGATCGACGTATTCCCGTTCAACGCTGGCTTGCAAGGCCTGTTCGCTGAATCCGACCGTGGCCGGCGCGCGAGCTGCGACGGCCCGCTTCGCCGTGACGAGGGCGAATTTTGCCGCTCCGCGGGTGGCCCAGCGCTGCAGCAACCCCGCCATACGGGTGGGACGTGTCACGATGGCGATTCCGGGACGCAGATCGTGCATGGTTTTAAGAAACAGGGGGCTTACGAAACAGGGGGCTTACGCCCCCCGCTCGCCGGGGTGTGCAACAGCGTATTTAGTAAGTCGGGCGAGATGTTCAACTCGCCGATCTTGGCGGCGTTTTCGGCCAACTGCTGAAACGCCAGCCCGATCATTTGCTTCGAATCCAGACCGGTTGAAACCACCATCAGCGTTCGCCAGTCGACGGTTTTGACCGGTTCGAGCATGGCCGTCAGGGCTGCCGCGCGCGACTGCGTCTCTTTACGATCGTTGTCGACCTTGGCATCAACCAGATTCGCGCGCTGCTGCTCGACGGCGATCTCGGCGGTCATCTGAGATTCACGCATCTGCTGCTTCTTTTGTTCAATGGCGATTTCGGTATTGAGCTCGTTTTCCTTGATCGTGCGTTCGAGTTCGACGGCCGCGTTGCGGCGGGCATAGATCGCTTCGTCGGCGCGTTTGAGCAACTGTTCGCGAGCGTCGGTCTGCAGGGCCTTTGCCATTTCGGGGGTGGCTTTCAGGCCGATCAGCGACAGGTCGAGCACTTCGACTCCCAGCGCAGCGACGGCGGCGGCCTGCTTCAGCCCGGTCAAAACCTCGCCCACCAAGGCGTCCGAGCTGACGAGAACCTGGTTCAGCGTTCGCTTTTGCGTGTACGACCGTGCCAGGATCTGGGCGGCATGAATCAGCCGGTCGTTGAGTTTACCCGGGTCGTCGCTTTTGTAGCGCCCGACGGCATCGACGCTGTGGTCGAGCAGCTCGGCAATCTTCTTCGAGTCGCGAATGCGGTACGTCAACTCGCCTTGAATCGTCACGTCCTGAAAATCGGAGGTGACTTCGTTGAAGACGAATGGCACGTCGCGACTCGAGATCGGCACGAGGACGATCACCGCCGGCGGAGCGAAGTAGAAAAACGACAATCCGACCCCTTCCTGCACGATTTTGCCGCTGCGATAGTGCAGAACATAGGTCGTCGGAGTCGTCTTGAGATAGCGAAATCCGAGCATCAATGCGCCCCCCGTTTCGATGATGTGCCGACTGCAACCTTTCAGCATACACATCGCACCGGGGGGCTTGGCAAGTCATTTGCGGTTCGGTCGGCGCTGCGGCACGGCGTTCCAGGGATCCTCGGGCCAGGCGTGTTTGGGGTAGCGCGCCCGCAGGTCTTTCCGGACCTGCTGGTACGCGTTGTTCCAGAAGCTTTTCAGGTCGTCGGTCACCTGCTGCGGCCGCGAATTGGGGGCGAGCAGGTGCAGCAGAATCGGCACGCGGCCCGAGGCAATGCGAGGCGTCTCGGCCAGGCCGAACAGTTCCTGAATTCGAACCGCCAGAACCGGGCGCTTGCCCACCTTGTACTCGATGGCGATTCGATTTCCGCTGGGGACAATCAGCCGTTCGGGGGCTTCGCGCTCAAGGGCTTGCAATTGGGTCGGGGTCATCAAGCCCTTGATCCAGTCCAGCCACGGCGCGCTGCGAACGTCATCCAGCGTCCGTCGCCCCTGGCATAAGCCGCTCAGCAGAGTTTTCAGTTGCTGATCGTCCAGCTTCGGCAGTTGCAATTCGGGCATCCATTCATCAAGCCATCGCACACGTTCGATGTAATCCCGCACCGAGCCGGCTTTCGGAAGGACACGCTCGATGTCTTCGGCTGCGGCCTTCGCCAGGGCGCTGGAGATTTGCTCCGCAGACACGTGCGACAAAGCCACTTCATCCAGAACCAGATCGTCCCAGCAGGTGCGGCGCAAGGCCGTCACCCGACCGCTGCGGCGGTCAAAGGCAACATCGTCGCGCGTTGCCAGCAGTTGCGGATCGAGCCATTCCCGCCGGATGGCCGAAGCCTGCCGCACCAGAGATTCGGTGCGACCGGCGTCGACAGAGACGCACACGAAGAGCGGGGCGTCAGTGACCGCGCTTTCCACAGCCAGGCGCACCCCCCGACCGCCAACCATCACACCGCGATCGGTGCTCATCTCGCGCCTCAGCGCGACGCGGTCAGGGAACGCGGCCAGCAAGGCGCGTTGCAGCGCTTCGTCAGGATCCGGCGGGGTCGTCGAATCGGCATCCTGCGCCGGCGATGTCGATCGTGAGTCGCTCAGCAGGTCTCGCAATTGTGCGGCTGCCTGCAGCACGAATCGCGCGGCGCCGACGTTGAGTTCCCCGACGGCAGACTGAGCGAGACCGGCTCGTTGAAAATCCTCCAAGGCCGCCACGCGGTCGATCACGTCCGACTCCGAGCGATGCGCGGCCTTCTGTCGGCGTCGTTCGGGGGGGCCGAAAGGTCGCAAAAAGGGATCTCGTTCGGCAAGCATCGCCGCCGCTAAAGCCGCCCGTCCCGGCACGCCGAGCCGCTGGCCTTCGACGAGCAACCGCGCGATTCGTGGATGCACCGGCAACCGCACCATCATCCGGCCGAGTCCCGTGATGCCCCGCGAATTGACGGCCCCCAGCCGCGTGAGCAGTTTCTGTGCCTGTTCGACAAGGGCTTCGCGCGGTTGCTCGAACCACGGGAACTGCGTCAGGTCGGTTTCACCCCAGGCCATCAGTTGCAACACCGGGCCGGCAAGATCGACGCGGCGAATTTCGGGATCGTCATGTTCGGCCAAACCCCGATGATCGCGTTCGCTCCACAGCCTGACGCAAAGACCGGGTTGCGTCCGCCCCGCGCGCCCTGCGCGCTGGTCGGCCGAAGCCCGTGAGATCTTTGCCAGTTCGAGCCGATCCAGGCCAACCCGATCGTCGAAACGCATGACGCGGGCCTGCCCGCTGTCGATGACGACCGTCACGCCGTCGATCGTGATCGAGGTTTCGGCGACATTCGTCGCCAGTATCAGCTTGCGACGCGCGCACGGGCCCAGCACGGCATCCTGCTGTTCGGCGGGCAGATCGCCATAAAGCGGCATCACCGCCAGATCGTGTGCCTTGGCCAGCGACTGCAAGTCGTCGGTCGCGCGACGAATCTCGCCGACGCCGGGCAGAAACACGAGCAGGTCGCCGGGAGATTTGGCCAGGGCGTGCTCGATGGCGACAAACAGCCCCCCCCGCCCCAACTTCCTGGGAGGCGTAATTCCACCGGCTGATCTCGGCGAGGCGGCATGATGGGATGGCGAGCGACCGGCAAACAGTTCCCCCACTTCCAGGTACTCGATCGAAACGGGAAACAACTGGCCTTCGGCCGCCACGACGGGGCAGTCACCCAGAAAGGCGGCAATCGGCTCGGCGGCGAGCGTCGCCGACATCACGACGATTTTCAGATCGGGCCGAACCGTCTGCTGCACGCGCCGCACCATCGCCAGGGCCAGATCGACATTGAGGCCCCGCTCGTGGAATTCGTCAAAGATGACGATCCAGACCGATTCGAGAAACGAATCGTCCTGCAGCATTCGAAGCAGCACGCCGTCGGTGACGATGCGAATCCGCGTGTCGCGGCTGATCTGTTGATCGAAGCGCACCTGATATCCGACTTCGCCGCCGACCGCGCCGCCGCGCTCAAACGTAATTCGCCGCGCCGCCGCCCGCGCCGCCACGCGCCGCGGCTCGAGCATCACGATCTGCCCGCCATCAGCCAGCCCGGCATCGAGCAGTGCCGGCGGGACACGGGTCGTCTTTCCCGAGCCGGTCGGAGCACGCAGCACCGCCGCGCTTTGTTGACGCAGCGCGGCGATCAGTTCGGGCAGGACAGCATCAATCGGCAGTGGCGCAAGGGGCACTATGGCTCCGCACTGAGTGGTCCGTTTCCCACGTACACATCGGTTTGCGTTGCATAGTGTCGGCGCGTTGGTTTGAACGAACGAACCACGGACAAACACGGATAAAGCTCAATCCGTGCTGAAATTAAATTCCTCGGGGGTCTAGGGTCAGTTTTAGCCAGACTTGGCGTCTGGAATCGGGGCGGGAGGGTTGATGGACGATTGCCGTTCACTTCGTCGGTGTATCAGCGCAGAAACACTGAACAGGATGATAGCGCCCAACGAATAGGCGGTCTGGACGCGCGGCGGCAACGGCGACGCGGCAAAATCGTCCCAAAGCGATGGCCACATGAAAATCACGAGTCCGGCGTAGGAGAACGCGTTGCACAGACGGGCATTGCGCTGCTCGGCCGCGAACTTCGGGGCGGGAGCCTCGACGGGTGAATCGTCCTCGTCGTAGCTCTTCGCGATGCGCATCATCAACCGACAAATCACAGCGACTCCCGCCAGGTACATGAACTCCCAAAGAAACTTCTCACTGACCCCCAGGGCAGCGAACGCCCAGGGCCTCGCAGCAATTCCAACGAGCAGCACGGGGATCGCGGCGACGAACCAGATCCAGGAGAGCAGATTTGATTTCTTGCGTTTGCTCATGCCCCGATTGTACCGCGGCGGGGCGGTGGCGGCACATCGCTTTCTCGCTATTCGGCAAACAGGATATTTCCGGGCCCTCGGGGGTCGTCCGTGAATGTCGAACGGAGGGGTCCGCCCCCTGCGGATTTCTTGCGCACACCACAAACGCCTGTCAGACCGAAATACGGACGGCAGCGTCACTTTCGAATCACAACCTGTGCGGGATTGATCGTCTGGTACTTTCCCTTGTTGGCCGTGATTTCAACGCTTATTAAACGAACGAGCCACGGACAAACACGGATGAAACACGGACACGGGACACGATGTCTTGTGTTTCCGTGTTTCATCCGTGTCAATCCGTGGCTGCATTACTTCCGAATCACAACCTGCGCCGGATTGATCGCCTGGTACTTTCCCTTGTTGGCCGTGATTTCGAACGCTTCGGGAACCTTGTCGAGACCATCCAGAATGTGGGTAATCGTTTCCTTAAGCTGCACGCGCCCCGTGGCGACCAGGTGCACCGTGTGCTCGAGATGCGCCTGAGTGCTGATATCGGGAAACAAATACCGCAGGCTCCGTTCGCGAAGCGTATCGATGTCGAGTTCCAGCGGCTGACCAAACCAGGAAACACCGATAATTTTGCCCCCCGACCGCACGGCGTCGATCGCCTGATTGAGCGTCTGATGCCCGGCCAACCCCTGCTTGGGGCTTCCCCCGGCACACTCAAATACGACGTCGGCTCCGTTTCCGCCCGTCAAGTCGCGAATCACGGCGACCGGATCGCACTCGCGTGCATTGAGCGCATGATCGGCCCCCAGCGCACGCGACATCGCACACGCCTCGGGCCGCACGTCGACCGAAATCAGCAGCCCTGCCCCGCTGATCCGCGCAATCTGCAGGCATTCCAGTCCCATGCTTCCCTGGCCGAAAACGACCACCGAATCGCCGATGCCGATCTGGGCCGTTTCGACCGACGCGACGCTGTCGCTGAGCGATTGCAGGCAGGCCGCCTCGCTGTCGGAGATCGCATCATGGACTTTGACCAGCGCAATCTCGGGGAGCAGCGCCAACTCGGCAAAGCAACCGGGCAGTTGGAACCCGATGATCGGGCCGCGGCGGCACAGATAGCTCCGCTCGGTCAGACAAAGCGGGCACTCTCCGCACGGGAGTTTGGCCCGGGCCGCGATTCGATCGCCGGCACGAAAACGAGTCACTCCCGGCCCGACCTCGACGATTCGAGCGCAGAATTCATGCCCAAACAGTTGGACCGGGGCTTCGGTCTCCAACCGGCGTTTGATCTTCTCGTAGGCGAGCGTGCGGACTCCGCGCGCGAGCTGGGCTTCGGTCACGCTGGGTTGCACGACGAGCGGCTCGACCAGCACGTGCCGCGGCTTCAGTTCGGGCACCGGCACGTCGTCCAATCGCAAATCGCCGAAGTTGTAGAATCGCCAGGCTTTCATGGTCATGCTCTGCGTACCGGTTTCAGCCGGAAAGTCGAGGTGTCGGTCTAAAGACTTGCGCGTTGACCCGGGCTGCCGGCAGGGCGCCAGCGTCAAAACAGTCGGTTGTATCCGTTGAGCGCCGCGACGCGGTAGGCCTCGGCCATGGTGGGGTAGTTGAACGTGGTGTTGATGAAATACATCAGCGAATTGTTGGGGGGAGGTTGCGACATGATCGCCTGTCCGATGTGGATGATCTCCGACGCGCTGCTGCCGAAACAATGCACCCCCAGAATCGCCAGCGTCTCACGATGAAACAAAAGCTTGAGCATCCCCACGGTTTGACCGATGATCTGGGCACGGGCCAGACTTCGAAACAGCGCCTGACCGACCTCGTAGGGGATGTTGGCTTCGGTCAGCTCGCGCTCGGTTTTGCCCACCGAGCTGATTTCGGGGCTGGTATAGATGCCTGTCGGAATATCCTGCACCATCGCCCGCTCGCAGGGTCGGCCTACCAGATGCGAAGCCGCGAATCGTCCCTGCACATATGCGGCACTGGCCAGTGAGGGATAACCGATGACGTCTCCGACCGCATAGATGTGCGGGACGGCGGTTTGAAAGTTGTCGTTGACCGTCAGATTCCCGCGGCGATCGGGAATGATTCCCAAGTCTTCCAACTGCATTCCGTCGGAATTGCCGGTGCGGCCGTTGGCCCACAGCAGGACATCGGTTTTAAGCTGCTTGCCCGACTTCAAATGCAACACCACACCATCGTCGCGAGGCTCGACACGCTGATACTCTTCGTGGTGGCGAATCAAAACCCCCCGCTCGCGGAGGTGATAGGCCAGCGCGTCGATAATCTCGTCGTCGAGAAATTCGAGCAGCTTGTCGCGCGTGTTGACCAGATTGATCTTGGCGCCCAGGTTACGAAACATCGAAGCGTACTCGCAGCCGATGACGCCGGCGCCGTAAATCGTGATCGACTGCGGGGAGAACCCCAGATTCAGCAGCGTTTCGCTGTCGAAGATTCGCGGGTGATTGAAATCGACATCGAGCGGGCGGTAGGGCCGGGCGCCCATCGCCAGCACAAAGGCGTCGGCCTCGAGCGTCTGGCGCCCACCGGAAGTGTGTACGACTTCGATTGTGTGTCGATCGCAGAAGCGGGCGTGCCCCTGGTAGACGGGGACGTGGTTCCGGTCGTAAAACGTCCGCCGCATATCAACCTGCTTGTCGATCACCGCTTTAGCGCTGCGGCGCAGGTCGGGAATGCCCAGATTGATCGACAGGCCGGCCTCGCGGAACAATTTGTTATTGTTGGCCTCGGTCATCTGAAAGATGGCATACCGCAGCGCCTTGCTGGGAATCGTGGCCGAGTGGGTGCAGGTTCCGCCGATGCGCGAACCGCGCTCGATCACGGCCACCGATTTGCCGCTCTTGGCGGCCTGCATGGCAGCCCCTTCGCCCCCGGGTCCGGTGCCGATGACGATGACGTCGTAACGCGGTTTCGACGGAGGTTGGGACATCGGTGTTCGTGAGAAATCGGAGGCAGGAATGCTTGGGCAGACGGATATTTGATCACAGGTCGAAGTCGATTGATAATAGTCAACGTCGTTTGAAGCGACACGGCCAGGTGGCCGTCACCTGAGTACTTTCTCGATCCGCACGTGCTCGACCTCGTGGGCGACCATCCAGTCGAGCCAGGCTTCCTGCTCCTCGGTGAGTTCCAGTTCGGCCCGCGAATCGCTGTCGAGCGGCGATACGATCGAAACCACACCTTCGTCGAGGTAATGACGGGCGTCGCACAGACGAATCCAGTATTCGCCGGCGGGCAAAGGCGGAACTCCGTGGTCGCCGGGACACGTCATGAAGTACGTGATCTCGTGTCGAAACCGATCGGACATCGGAAACGCGGGAAGCTCGGGGCGAGTGACCGGATGGATCAGGATCGGCATAACGGCAGGCGACGAACAGCATGAATTTCAGTGACCGCGCCTCAGCTTAGCATCCCCCAATCGTGTCTGACTATCCAGCGCCACCCCCCGCGAAAGTCGGCCGGCAGTGCGGTGGCATTTCGCGTGGGGTTTGGATATGGTTTCAGATTCATTCAGCGTTCCGATTGTCCCGTCTGAGTGCGTCCCGTCAGGATGTTGTCGTGATGAGTACTGAGCCTGTGTCTACGGAACAGCCCGTTGTTCCCCGAATGCAGTTGAACCCGACGGTTGATCCCGAGCACGACAAAGCGGTCCCTTCGCTGCTGCCCGATGCCTCGCCGCCCGCGGTCGCCGACGAAGTCGCTGCGATCGTCGATGCCGCCGAAATGCCTTCGGCCACTGTCGTCCCGCGACGCGGCGAAATGGTCGAGATTCCTGCGAAGGCGGCCCCCCTCGATGCCGATCTCGAAGCCGAAATCGAGGCCGCATTGTCGGACGCCGGCAGTCTGGCACTGGGCGACGACTCGGCACAGTCAGCCGCCGAGACTGCGGGCTCGGCGAGTTTCGTTCGTGGCGACACCGAGCTGGAACCGGGTGCGAAGGTCAAAGGCAGAGTGCTTTCGGTGCATGGCGACAGCGTGATCGTTGACGTCGGGACGCGGTCGTCGGGAATTCTTCCGGCTCGCAATTTCGAATCGGGCAAACTGCCGGAAATCGGCACGATGCTCGACCTCGTCGTCGAGAAGTACGATCCGGTGGAGGGGACGCTGGAAGTCCGTCCGGCAAAAGTCGGGGTCAGCAAACCGGCCGGCGACTGGAATGCTGTTTTCGAGGGACAGATCGTCGATTGCATGGTCACCAAGACGAACAAAGGGGGGCTGGAAGTCAACATCAGCAACCTCCGCGGCTTTATGCCGGCCGGGCAGGTCGATCTCGTATTCTGCCAGAACCTCGAACAGTTCGTGGGACAGAAGCTGCGCGCCATGATTCTCGAAGTCAATCAGCAAAAGAAGAATCTCGTCGTCAGCCGCCGCGCGTTTCTGGAAATTGCCGCGACCGAAGCCCGCGAAGAGGCGTGGAAGCACCTGCAGGTGGGGATGAAGCTTCCCGGCAAGGTCAAGACCCTCAAAGACTACGGAGTGTTCGTCGACGTGGGGGGCGTCGATGGCCTGCTGCACGTCAGCGAGATTTCATGGGGCCGCATCGGCCACCCCAAGGATGTCTTGAGCGAAGGCCAGGCGGTCGAGGTCGTGATTCTCAGCATTGACCGCGAGAAGTCGAAAATCAGCCTGGGAATGAAACAGTTGCAAGCCAGCCCGTGGCAGGGCATTACAGAGAACTATCCTCCCGAGAAAATCGTCCCCGGCAAAGTCACCAAAACGGCCGAATTCGGCGCGTTCGTCGAGCTCGAGCCGGGAGTTGAAGGCATGGTCCACATCAGCGAACTCGACCATCGCCGCGTCCACCGCGTCACCGACGTCCTGAAAGTCGGGCAGGAGATCGACGTCAAAATTCTGTCGGTCGATCCCGACAAGAAGCGGATCGCGCTGTCGATCAAAGCCCTGATCGCCCGGCCTGAAGCGGCACCGAAAAAGATCGATGAAGACATGGCCCCCAGCGCCGGCGCGCTTTACGAGCGCAAGCGAAAAGACCCCCTCAAAGGAGGCGGTACCGGCAGCGGCGGCATGCTGTTCGGGAACCCGGATGGCTCGTAGCGCCGCCGCCGACCCTGCAGCCGCCACGTGCTACGGCGGGTCGCTGTACTGCAAGCCTTTACGTATTACTCACGGCGCGAAGATTTCTACGGCGCCGAATCGTATGTGGTGGCGCACGGTGCATATGTGACCGAAGAAGACTTGAACCACGAATAATTCGAATGACACGAATAATAGACAACAGACACATTCGATCAATCCTCTCATTCGTTGGATTCGTACGATTCGCGGTTACCCTCTTTGGTTGCGGCCGAAGGCCGCGCCAGTTGCTCTGACGCTGTAATCGACGTTGCCGAAATGTCCGTGAGGCCTTCAGTCCAGCGCGTCGTTCAGTTTTGCCCCGGCACGACGCACGTCTCCCTCGCGCAGCGTGACCTGCCGCGCGTCGAAAAACGCGCACAGCGGAAGGGAGTATTTTCGAGTCACTCCCCATGTTTCGCGAAGCTGCGACATCGTGGCCGTCGGCTGCATGGCCAGCAGTGCCGCGCAGTCCTGCCGCGCCCGCTCGAGTGCCGAGTGAGGATAGAACAGTCCCTCCCCCACGTCGTACAGCAAACCGTCTTCGATGCAGACGATCAGCAGCGCCGTCAGCGTCTCGGGCTTCTGGGCCAGCTTGGCTGCCAGCTCTTTCACGTTCGGGGGAGTCAGGCCACCCGCGTCGATCAACTCGATCATTCGAGTGCGCAACGCACGCTGGTTTTTCGAAAGTCGGGCTTGCGCATCGGCCGGTCCGTAGTTTTCGCCCACAACCACCAGCTCGCCGCGCCGCGCGAGGTCGTCAAACACCGCTTCGACCAGGTGCGGGGCCGCCGTGTGTCGACAGGCATTGAGCAGCATCGCCCGCGGCAAAGCACGTCGTGGCTGATGCTGCTTCAACGCAGCTCGGATCCGCTTCATCACCAGGCCGCACAGCGCCTGCAACCGATCGCGGTGAATTGTCGCCGCCATTGCTTTTGTCCCCGCGCGAACGATTTCTCCGCGTTCGGTCAATTGCCGAACAAGCCCGGCATAACGACTCGGCACAACGCCGGCCTTCCATGCTGCGCGCCATGGCGAGCGGTCGACGGCATCGCGTTCCGACAGATATCGGGACAGTCGCTGAATCTCGTCAGCGGCGAGGAGATTCTCGGCAAAAACGTCGCTGTGAGACTCGTCCTGCCGGCGGCGGCCGACAAGACACGGGTCGAGCACGATCCCGCCCGCAACCGTCAACGACGGCGACGGACGCCTCAAAACGAATCGCTGACCAAAGACGGCGACAACCGGCGCCGTCGTGCGAATCTCGGCTTCGCATTCCCCGCCGGCGGCCACCACGGCCCCCCCCAGCACCAATCGGCAACCGACTTCGCTCGTGCCCAGGTGCAATCGCAGCGGGACGCGATCTTTCAGTAGCATCGGCGAACTCGAAAGATTTCTCAGACGCACCCGCAGACGCCGCGCAGGTTGCAGGTAATCGGGCGTCGCCAGTTCGTGCCCGCGCCATAGTTCTTCCGTTTTGACACCGGCCAGATTGAGTGCGGTGCGACACCGATCGTGACCGGATTCGACTCCCCGACCGTGGCTTTGGACACTGCGGACCCGCACGGGCCGTTGCTCGGGCAAAAGCTCGAGCGTGTCCCCCACGGCAACCTGTCCGCTCAAGACAGTTCCGGTGACAATCGTGCCATGGCCGGCCAGCGTGAACACGCGATCGATCGGCATTCGAAACAGCTCGCCCCGCTGGGGCCAGGCCCTTCGGCGGGCCGTTTCAACCAGCGCCGAGCGCAGCCGATCGATGCCCGCCCCGGTCTTCGACGAAACGGGAACAATCGGGCAGCCTTCCAGAAACGTGCCCCCCAGGCGCTCGGCGACCTCGGCCGCCGCCAACTCGACCGACTCGTCGTCGACGATGTCGCACTTGGTGATGGCCACAACACCTGTCGCGGCGCCGAGCAGATCCATGATTTCGAGATGTTCAATGGTCTGCGGCATGACGCCGTCGTCGGCAGCAACCACCAGCAGCACCAGATCGACACCGGTTGCGCCGGCAACCATGTTGCGAATGAACCGCTCATGGCCCGGGACGTCGACGACGCCAAACTGAAATTCATCTGTCTGCCAATGCGCAAACCCCAGATCGATCGAAATGCCGCGCGCCTTTTCGGCCGGGAGTCGATCGGTGTCGATTCCGGTCAGACGCCCCACGAGGCTGGTCTTGCCGTGGTCGATGTGCCCGGCCGTTCCAACGATTACGTGCCGCACCGCCGCATTCGTCATCACAGTCAGGTCCAATGCAACTCGTGCTGCCGCGTGACCTGGATCAAGCCCGGCTTGGGACTTCCGTCGCGACGGACGAGCCCGGCATGCGGGAAACGGTGGGGCTGGGCATCCGAGAGGTGATTCCAGAACACGGCGACGACCGAAGGCTTGGCCAGGAGCAGCGGAAGATAATCGTCGATCCACTCGGCTTGCGCCTGCTCGTCAATTGTTTTCCGCCAGAACCGCGGATCGACTTCGAGGTCGGTCGTCACATTCGAGTCGGGTCCCGACCCGCTCGGAAACGCGAGCGTCACCTGCAATGGCAAACCCAGCACCGTCCATTGATCGAGCAATCGCGAAAAATCGACGAGATCGCGGGACGGACTTCCCGACGGCGTGTAACCCACGCCGATTTCGATATTGATCGCCGCCAGTTCGATCCCGGCGCGAATCAGGGCGTCGGCGAAGTGCATTGGCGAGAGCTTGTGTTGGCCGCGCGCCTGATAATCACCCCAGGGCTGGTCGATGCGAATCAGAAACTGCCCCTCAGGGTCGACCTGCCGCGCGACCTCCAGCGATTTGGCCACCAGTGTCAGCCGGTTTTCTTCGGTCATGGCCAGCGCCCCGCCCGCATTGGCACGTGCCGCAACCTCCCAGATTCGAATTTTTCCTACATAGCGTGAGATCACCGTTTCGATGAAATCACACACGAAGCTTTGAAGGTTCCAGTAGTCGTGTTGCCATTGGCCCAGCCACTCCGGCAGTCCGCCGGATGACAAATCGAGCAGCGGTCCCCCGCGAATCAGCAGATTATTCGCCAGAGCCCACTCGACCTGGGTATCGTAAGTTTCCCAGCGATACTCGCCTTCGACCGGCTCGATGCAACGCCATTGCAACGGAATCGCGGCACCGTTGAAGGCCTTGAGGAATTGCTGCTGTTGCTCGGCCGCGAACAGGGTGTCGCCCAGGCTGCAACCCAGAATCGTCGGCAATTGCGCGTACTGCCGGTGCCGCATTTCCAGCCGCTGCCGCGTGTACGACTGCGTCAGGATTTCGGCGGCGCGAAATTCGGCCACGATTGCCGGTTGAGCAATCTCGGATGCGGTCGCCGGCTCGGCCTGAAGGGCGACCGCGCGCGCTAACAGATGATGCGCCTCGCGGTGCAAGCTTGCGAATTCGCCGGGGATCGACATTCCGGCCGCATGCCAGAACGCCAGTTGATTTCGAACCTGAACGATTTTGCCGCGAGCCAGTTCGACGGTCAGCACGTAGGGTTGATCGCGTTCGGGCAATGAGGCCGTGGCGACGATCGGCCGCCCGAAGTGCGGCACAGGCCACGTGACGTTCAGCTTGCCGCTGTCAGAGTTCTGCCGTCGACAGATGAGCAGGTTTCCATCGACCTCGATCCGTGTCGGCCAGGCGACTTGATCGACGCCGCTCAGGTACGCCCGATGGACCTCCGGCCAATCCTCCAGCAGCCCCGTCGGGTACACGACGAACCGCATCACGCCCATAGTGTCATCCTATGGGGCGCAGGGCAAGTGCGGTCGCGGTTCGCGGAGCGATCATGGGGGCTCTCGTCCATCGCGGTATTCTAGTGCCCGTACGATTCACGATTCAAGCTTGTCCGCCGGCACTACAAAGTCGGGCCGATGCTCCACGGTGCGAATTCGTCGTCGCCCACCCCCTGCGCCTCGCTCTTGGTCTGCTCGCCGCCGGCGACGGCGATAATCTTCTCGAAAATTTCACGTCCGACCTGCTCGACCGGCGTGTCGTCGAGGATCACGCCGGCGTTGATGTCCATGTCGTCGACCATCCGTTCGTACATCGGCGTGTTGGTGGCAATCTTGATCGAAGGCACGGGCTTGCAGCCGAAGCAGCTTCCCCGACCGGTCGTGAAGACGACGATGTTGCAACCCCCGGCCACCAGCCCGGTGACCGAGACCGGGTCGTATCCGGGAGTATCCATGATCACGAAACCTTTCGAGCGAATCGGTTCGGCGAACTTGTAGACCTCGCGTAGCGCGGTCGTGCCCCCCTTGGCAATCGCCCCCAGCGATTTTTCGTAGATCGTCGTCAGCCCACCCTTTTTGTTGCCCACCGAAGGATTGTTATTGATCGTCGTGCCGAACATGCTGGTGTAGTGCTCCCACCATTTGATCCGATCCAGCAGTTTCTGCCCGACTTCGCGGCTGACGGCCCGACGCGTCAGCGTGTGCTCGCCGCCATAAATCTCGGTCGTTTCAGCCAGCACCGACGTCGCTCCATGCGCCACGAGCAAGTCGCTGGCAACGCCCAGCGCCGGGTTGGCGGTGACGCCGCTGTTGCCGTCGCTCCCGCCGCAGTTCGTCCCCAGAATCAGTTCAGAGACGGGAATCGGCACGCGGCGGACTTTGTTGACTTCCGGCAGCATCTCTTTGAGAGTCGCCACGCCGCGCTCGACGGTTTTTCTAATGCCTCCCACGTCCTGCATGTTGAGCACCAGCGGCAGCGGTTGTTTGGCCTGGCCGGGCACTTCAATCTGCACGAGATGTTCGCTCTCGGCCAGAAACGACGCCTGCCCCGTTTCGCAACCCAGGCCCACCAGCAGGTACGCGCCGATGTTGGCATGCCGTGCGAAACCAGCCAGCGTGCGGTTGAGCTGCTGGTGATCTTCTCCACCGTATTGCATGGCGCAACCGTGCTTGTGAACCAGCGGCACGATGCCGTCGATCTGCGGAAAGTCAGCCAGCAGATCGCGGTTGAAGGCCTGCGCAATTAATCGTGAGGTGTAGGCCGAACAATTGACCGTCGAAATCACGGCAATGTAATTGCGCGTCCCCGACCGCCCGTCATGCCGGCGATATCCCTGAAACGTTCGACCCATAATCGGCTGAGGATCCGGGGGGATTTCAGATGAAAACGCGTAATCCAGGCTGAGCGCACCGACTTCGACGTTGTGCGTATGAACCCACATTCCCGGGGCGATGTCGGTCGAAGCGAAGCCGATTGTCTGCCCGAACTTTTTGACCGGAGCGCCTCTGGCGATGGCCCTGATTGCCATCTTGTGTCCCAGATCGATTGGTTGCTGTGCGGTGACGGCGTGCCCGTTCACATGAAAGGATGTTCCCTCCGCGGCATTGCGGGCCGCGACGACAATATTGTCGTCGACATGCAGGTTGATGAAGATCCGGGGTGAATTCGTGGCAGCAGCCATCGGCGAGAATCCTCATTTGTACAGGGAGCAAAACCGCAAGCTAACGCACTACCATTCAGTCCGCAATCGCTCCGGCTTGCGAAAGGATGCGAATGCGTGACAGTGTGGACCGCAGCCGCCTTGGCCCGTTCGAAAAAGGGACCGCCGCGACGATCTGAAAATCACACGGGTCGCTCGGATCCTGCAATGGGAACCTGAATCCCCTGGGGTCGGTCGCTGGCAGTAACATCGGACGCCTCCAGGTGCCGGTAATACCCTTCAGTCGGTGCAACGGCCGGCAGTTTGCGGCCGGTGGGCGACAAGAAACGGCAGCGGGCCAGGCCCCATCGCTGCATCCGATAACGCACGGCGGTCCACAGCACGCCCAGGCCGTAAATGGTGCTGCGTTTGAAATTGATCGACGAGGCTTCTTCGAAATACTTCGCCGGGCAGGAAATTTCACCGATGCTGAAGCCGAAGAACATCGCCTGGGCCAGCATTTCGTTGTCGAACAGAAAATCGTCTGAGTTTTCAAGCAGCGGCAGCGATTCGAGCACCTTGCGCGAAAAAGCCCGGTAGCCGGTGTGATACTCCGAAAGCTTATGCCGCTGCAGCAGGTTTTGCGTCGCCGTCAGTACGCGATTCGAGATATATTTGTAAAGCGGCATCCCGCCGGCGAGCGCCCCCTTCCCCAGAATTCGCGAGCCGAGCGTCACGTCAAACTGCTCTGAAGCGATCATGGCGGCCATCGCCCGGACCAGTCGGGGAGTGTACTGATAATCGGGGTGCAGCATAATCACGATGTCGGCGCCCAGTTTGAGCGCCTCGTTGTAGCACGTCTTCTGGTTGCGTCCGTAACCGTAGTTCGCGTTGTGAACGAACGTTTCGATTCCCAGCGAACGCGCGAGGTCGGCGGTTTCATCCGAACTGCCGTCGTCGACCAGAAGCAGCGCGTCGACCACGTCGCGCGGAATCTCGTCGATCGTGCGCCGCAGCGTTTTCGCCGCATTGTAGGCCGGCATCACGACCACGACTTTCCGGTTTTCGATCATTCATCCGCTCCCACACTTGTGCGTCCGACTTTCCTATGCTTCTCACGTTCAAAATCTTCGCGGTTCGCGAAGATTTAGCGCGGCCAACTGACTCGGCGACGCGCAAATCGCTTTGCAACCACGATTTCAGAATTGAACAGGAGCAAGCAGAGGCAGCAGAGAAAGACACAAAAAGCGGGTTCCCGCATCATGATAAGAATCGTCCGGAATGTCCGTCGGATGCGATCATCCTGTCGGTTTGAACCCGAAGGCCAGTTTCTCTGCTGCCTCGGCGTGCTCCTGTTTCATTCGTTTTGGTTGCGGCCGAAGGCCGCGCCAGGCAATTCGCGGCACGTTCATCCGCATTCGGAACACACCAGACAATTCGGAATGGCAGGATTTCGTACGACAGCGCACCTTTTCGTAGGTCAGGCTTTCCAGCCTGACGAGCGATCCCGTCAGGCTGGAAAGCCTGACCTACATACGATGTGCTATCGACTTAGATTCTACGTTGCGGCAGCGGAACATCGCAAAGACGAACAACGCTTCCCCACCCTAAAACTGTCGAGTCACCGACGCCGACACCGATTGCGCAGGCGATGGGATCGAGTCGGGAATGCACCGACCGCGTGTCGATCACCGGCAGCCGTGTCGGCGCAACAGTCTCATGATATTGACTTTAAGACGCTTCATCGCGTCTGCAATAAGGCGTAAAGTCAGCCGTACAGCCCTTCCAGCGGGCGACCGGTCGATATCGGATAGGGCCGGCCGAACGCATCTTGAAAATGTCCGGCCGGGTCGATTCCCAGGGCCGAGAACATCGTCGCCGAGATATCGTCCGGCCCGACCCGGTGGAGATGCGGCTGGGCGGCAATGCGGTCAGACGCACCGTAAACCGTACCGGGCGCAATGCCGGCGCCGGCCATGACGAGCGAGTAAACGCTGGCCCAGTGCTTGCGTCCAGGCGAACTTCCTGCGAACCGCTTCTCGAGCGCCACCTGGGGCGCACGCCCGAATTCGCCCATGCACACGACGAGCGTCTGATCGAGCAGACCTCGTTCGTCGAGATCGTCGAGCAGCGCCGAAAAAGTCGCGTCAAACCGCGGCAGCAAATGCCCTCGGAGCGCCTCGAAAATGTCATTGTGCGTATCCCAGCCATACGCCGCCGTCGAATCGGGCTCTTTGTCCTGGCCGCGGTTGGACTGATTCCAGATCACCGTCACCAGTGGCACGCCCGCTTCGACCAGACGCCTCGCCAACAGGCAGGCCTGCCCTGGTCGGTGTCGACCGTATCGATCGCGGACTGCGTCAGGTTCGGCCGTCAGATCGAACGCCTGGCGGCTGCGGGGAGAGGCCAGCAGATGATAAGCCTGCTGATAAGCATTCTCCATCCCGCGCTGCCGCCGGTCAGGGGCCGGCCCCCCCTGTTCTGCACCGCGGCACAACTCTTCAAGCGACGCAACCAGACTCTGCCGCGCCGACAGCCGCACACCGGGCAATTCGGGCAAAGCATCCAGACACGGCACAGCGATCGGCGTCGAACTGACATCGCCCAGCAGCAGCGGGTCGAAGTCCCGACCGAGCAGGCCCGCATCCTGTCCGGGACCGATTGCTTCGGGAACGAGGGCCGGCCCGTTGACGTGGACGGCACTATAGGGAAACGTCCCCGCAGGCCGCACTCGCTTCAGCACCGCCCCGTAGGTCGGTAGGTCGATCGGCCGGGGAGGAGGATTCGACGATTTGTTCGGATGAAAATGCCCGGTCAGCGCCAGATAGCCCGCCGAGCCGTGATCGAGATCGTCGTGCGAGACGCTGCGCACGATGGCGTACTGATCGGCAAGTTGCGCCAGCCGCGGCAGATGCTCGCTGACAAACGTTCCCGGAACCGCAGTGGGGATCGCCGCGAACTCTCCACGAATCTCAAGCGGTGCGTCGGGCTTGGGATCCCACGTTTCGAGCTGACTCTGACCTCCACTGGTGTAAATCAGAATCACCGACCGCGCGCGGCCGAAGCCGGGAATGGCCGGCGTGTCCGATGACGCCGCCTGCAAAACGGACGAGTTGTGCGAGGCGAGCGCCGCACCGAAACCGGCCAGCCCCCCGATACGCAACCATTCGCGCCGGGAGATCGGCTCGCCGGGTCGTCGCGGGCTGGAGAAGAATCGCAGCACGTCGAAAGGGCCTTGAGGGAATGCGTCGCGCGGTGAGGAGTAGTTACAGGGTTGATTCTATCCGCCCCGAAGACACGACTCAATCGGCATTGCAGAGCGGTCGGGCGACATTTTGCGTGCGGGACGCGATTCGGTCATCGCTGCTGTAATTCCGCCTGTCTGGCCGGCTCGGTAATGGCACAACGGCAGGTGAACACGTAATACCAAATCACGCCGGCCGCCAATGGTGCGAACATAGCGCCCATTGCGAACAGGAACTCGGGACTCGGCTTATATCGTACTCTCATGCCGCGATTCTACCGCGGCGGGCGGGAGCTGAGATACTGGAATTGCTGGAGAATCGTACTACATTTTGAGTAGCGCATGTGCCGCCCCTGCCGGGCAACGCCGTGAAGGATTTTAAGCCGTGGATCTGTTTGGGGTTAGGGCATCAAGCTTTTTCTTTTCCCGTGCGCTGAGTTTGCGGATTGTGGGATCGCCCAGTGGTTTCTTGTCAGGGTTGGGCGGGCGGTATCGGG
>SIAF01000072.1 GCA_009691905.1 Planctomycetaceae bacterium
CACCATCCACCATCCACCATCCACCATCCACCATCCACCATCCACCATCCACCATCCACCATCCACCATCCACCATCCACCATCCACCATCCACCATCCACCATCCACCATCCACCATCCACCATCCACCATCCACCATCCACCGTCCACCATCTACTATCCACCATCCACCCAACACTTCACGCATGCACCCTCCCCGCCAGCAGCGTTTCTGCCGCGAGTACGATCAGCAACAACCACGCCACCGTGGTCCAGATCTCGTCAGGCCGCAATGCGTCGCTGGAGATGGTGATGCCCAGGGCCGCAGCTTCGGCGGCCGTATCCGACTTCGGCTTTGTCGCCCCGAAGGTTTTGGAAAGATCGTCGGGGGTGACTCGATCGAGAACCGATTCGCGCGGGTCGAGATTGGTGACGACCAACCGATCGTCGATCGACTCGATGCCGATCTTGTCGTCGGGCTTTTCCACCAGCCGCTGTGTCACGGCCGCTCGATCAGACAATTGATCGGTCAGATAGGCCAGAAGCTGCCGCACGAGGGGCACGTACATGCGCGTGCGGGGCAGGTCGGTCCAGTCGCGATCGGCAGTGCTGCCGACATACAAACTGCGCCCGCGGCCGACCGGCCGGTCGGCCGCTACCACGAAGTCTCCCGATTTCAGCAGCACCCGCGTATCGGGAGCCGGCTTTTCCAGCGGCAGGATTTTCGCGAACACGACCCGCCGCAGGTCGCCGTGCTGCGGGTCGCTGAAACAGGCGAGCGCCGGGTGGTCGGCATCCCACTCATCCACGCGGAACCGTCCCTCGATCGGCGCGGCGGCGACTTTGCCCGGCAGCAGATCGTGGGAAGCCAGCGGCGCCAGCGATTCGGCCGTGACCTGATCGCCGACAAAGATCAACAACCGTCCCCCGCTTCGGACATACGCGTCCATTCGCTCGCCGTCGGCCGGGGCCAGCTTCCGCACATTGGCGAGGACGACGGCCCGATACCCGTCGAGTCTCGGAAACCCTTTGCCCGATTCCCAGACAATGCGTTCGGCCTCGAACGAACGCAGGCGTCCTGCAGAGTCATCCGCGGCCAGTCGCAGCGCGGTTTCGAGAAAGTAGGTTTCGTTGCCAAAGATCGACCGGCCTTCCTCTCCATCGACCAGCAGAACGCGATCAGGGTGTCGCGCTTCGAACGCAACCCACCGCAAGTTATCCAGCGCCAACGCGTCGTTGTGTGCGACCGAGACCTGCCCGCGGTAAACGCCGTCAACTTCGATATCGAGTGGCAGATCGAGAGAAATCCGGCCATGCCCGGCGATGTCAACCTCTCGTGCAACCACGATCTTTTTGCCGCCGGAACCGACGACTTCACAGCGAACCGGCACTTTCTTGACCGTGATCGGACCAAAATTCCGCAACACGACCCCCAGCGTCACTTTGCCGTCGGGTCGGATCTCGGTCTGGAGTGCGGCCGCCGATTCAATCGCCACGTTTTGAGCCAAGGGCTCCCCTACGTCGATTACCGACAGTTCAACCCCTTCCGGAAGTGGCGCGACCGGCCCGCGCGGCATGCCGCTTCGCTGCATGTCGCCGATCAGCACAATCCGCCTGCTCGCGCGACCCGACGCCGCTAGAATGTCACCGGCCCACGACAGGGCCAGCGCATAATCGGTCGCCGCATCGGTGGCAACAGCCTTGGGCATTTGCTCGACCGGCACTTCTTTAATTCCGGCGGCGTCGCACAGTGCCACATGCACGACCACGTTCTCATCAAAGTTTGACAGCTCGCGGCGGGCCGCTTCGACGGCGCGGTCCAGGGCCGTGCGGCCGGCATTGTCTTTGGCCTGCATGCTGGCCGAACGATCGATGAGCACCACCACTTCCTGCTGCAGCCCGCGGTTGTACGATTCGTCCCAGTAGGGCCGCGCAAACAGGGCGGCCAGCAGCAGCAGGGCCAGCATCCTCAGCGCCAGCAGCAGCCACTGCCGGACACGCCGCCGGCGGCGATGTTCGCGCACCACCTGGTGCAGAAACCGCACCGAACCGATCGGCAGCGTCCGTGTTTTCTGCCGGTACAACAGGTGAATCACGATCGGCAGCGCCACCGCAAGCCCGGCGGCGAGAAATCCGGCGTGTATGAGGTTCCATCCGAACATGGTTCAAAATAGTTGCGATCGCTTGATGCAGTAATCGAGCAAGGCTTTGTCGAGCGGCTGATTCGTCACCAGCGGCACATGCTCGATGTCGCGGGCCTGGCAGCCGACGTGCAACTCGTCAATCCACTTCCCGACGGCCTTCGCAAAACTCTCGCGAATCTCGTGCGCTATCGTCTCCAGGTATTCGCCCGTCTCGGCATCGACCAGCTTCACCGCGCCATCGACGGGCATTTCGCGCTCGAGCGGGGCGAGCACCTGAAACACGATCACGTCATGCCCGAAATGTCGCAGGTGATCGAGCGCCGAGAGCAGCTCGGTAGAATCGTAATACAAGTCGCTGATGACAATCACCAGTCCGCGACGCGTCATCAGTTCGGCCGCCTCGTGAATCACGCGCGGCGATTTTGCCGCCGGGTGCTTGCGCGGGGCGGCCAGCGCCGTCATCAGCGACAGGACATGGTCGGCATTTCCGCGGGCGCGGTAATGATCGACGACCCGATCGGCAAACAGCGTCAAGCCCACGGCGTCGCGCTGCTTCGTCGCCAGGTGCGCCAGGCTGGCGGCCAGCAGTGTCGCATACCGCAGTTTCGATTCGTGACCCTCGCCGACGGTCATCGACCCGCTGATGTCGAGCACCACGTGCAAGTCGACGTTGGTCTCGGCATCGTATTGCTTGATGTACAGCCGATCGTGCCTGCCGTACAGCTTCCAGTTCAGGTGCCGCAGGTCGTCGCCGGGAATGTACTCGCGGTGCGAGGCGAAATCTACCGAGAACCCGACGTACGGGCTGCGGTGCAGCCCGTGCAAAAACCCCTCGACAACCCACCGCGCCACGAGGTCGAGGTCTTCGACCGACGCCAGGAGTTGAGGGTCCGCCAGTTCGCGCAGCGGAATCGTCGCGGCAGCGGTCTTAGTGGTCTGGTTCACAAGTTCGCACAGGGATCAATAGGCAGACGACTTGTTCTCCCCCCCTTACGAAGGGGGGGCAGGGGGGGTCGATTAGCAGTGTTCAGCCAGTTGGCCAGTCATCTGGTCCGCACCTGTTTCAAAATGCGGCGGATGATTTCGTCGGCGTCAATCCCTTCGGCTCGCGCATGAAAGTTGAGAACCAGCCGGTGCCGCATCACCGGAATCGCCACCGCCTTAACGTCGTCGAAATCGACATGAAAGCGGCCCGAAAGCAGCGCTCGCGCTTTGGCCCCCAGCACAAGGTATTGCGAGGCCCGCGGGCTGGCCCCATACCGAATGAAGCGATGAATCTCATCCGACTTCCTTGCCGCCGAATCGGGCCGCGACAGACCGCTGATCGCCACGGCGTAATTCACGACGTCGTTGGCGACCGGCACACCGCGGACCAAGGTCTGCAATTGCAACACTTCGTCCGCAGAAAGAATCGGCTGGTGCGAGACCGTCACGTTGGCCGTCGTACTCTTGACGATCTCGGCTTCTTCCTGGGGCGTCGGATAATTCACCGGGATGTTAAACATGAACCGGTCGAGCTGCGCCTCAGGCAGCGGATACGTCCCCTCCTGCTCGACGGGGTTCTGCGTGGCGACGACGAAAAACGGCGGCTGCAGCGGGTACGTGTTGCGGCCGACCGAAACCTCCAACTCCTGCATCGCCTGCAGCAAGGCCGCCTGTGTCTTGGGGGGCGCCCGGTTGATTTCATCGGCCAGCAGAAAATTTGCGAACAGCGGCCCGCGCAAAAATTCCAGCCGCCGCCGCCCCGTTTCCGGATCCTCCATGATGATGTCGGTCCCGGTGATATCCGACGGCATCAAGTCGGGCGTGAACTGGATGCGCCGGTACTCCATGTTCAAAGCCCGCGACAGCGTACGGGCCATCAACGTCTTGCCCAACCCCGGCACGCCGATCATCAGAGCATGCCCCCGACACAACAGGCACACCAGCAGACTCTCGATGACTGCCTCCTGCCCGACGATCGCTTTCGCGATCTCGACCTTAAGCTGCTGCCGCGCTTGGCGCAACCGGGCGACGGATTGCTCGTCGGCAGGGGAGGGAGGCTGGTGGGCGGACGGTGGTGACGTCGGCTCGGAAGGGCTGATCATGAGTGAATCTTGTGCTTGTTATTTTTCGCGTGACAAACCAACACAGTGAAATCAACGGATTCATTTGTGCGCGCGGGGCCCGTCGCGCCCTGTTGTTCGGCGACACCAGGTCCGTCCCTGCCAAACTTTGTGACGAACGGCAGCGACCGGCTTGCCGGCGGCTGTTCGTTCGATGAGGGGTCAAGCATCTTTCGAAACAGGGACGACCCTGTAGCTTATTGATGAACAATCAGGTCTGTCAGCGTCAGTTCGACGAATCGCGCACTTTGGAACGCAGAATCGAGCTGTTGCAAAGCGACCGCAAATCGCTTCAGCAGGGCCGAGTTGTGAATATTGCCGGTGGCGACCAACAACAGTTGTTGCGGTAGTCCGGTCACCAAAAACGAATCGACAAAATCACTATCTTTCGTAACGACAATCCGTCGTTCAACCATCGCGAGGCGATTCAGTTCCGAATCCGTCGTCCGGTTGCCGGCGGGAAGTTGGAGCGTGTGAACCGCGTCATGGCCCAGAGCAATGAACCAATCCGCAAGTCGCCGGGGAAGTTGAGCGTCGATCAGCAGCTTCAAGAATTCATCCTCGCGAAGCTCTTGACATCACTGAGCCGCGCCGCATAGCTAAGGCAGGCCAGGATGTCGTCCGGCTCAAGGTCGGAATAGTCCGCCAGGATTTCGTCTGTCGTCATCCCCGACGCCAGAAATTCGAGAATCGTTGTCACTGGATATCGTAAGCCGCGGATGCACGGCTTGCCGTGGCAGACATCCGGGTCGATCGTGATCCGTTGAATTGCGTCTGTCATAGGAGAGGGGCTTTGCACATTTCGTGTCGCGTCAGGGGGATATTCAGTCGGTCGACCGTGACGCAGTGATGGCAGATACCAGAAACAATTTGTCTGTTGGTTCTGTGCAACCTGACCTGGTGGACTGCATGCTTACACAATATCCGTTTTCAGCCCGGAGGGCGACATGGAATAGCCGAGGGCGTGAGCCCTCGGAATCCCGGCGGCAGAACCATTTCAGCCCCGGGTAGGGGCGGCACACGGCGCGCGAACAGACCCGATCGCGCGCGTGGGCGTCATCGCCGCGATGTGTCGCCCCTGGCGGGGTTGGGCACAAATGCGGGACGTTTCCCAGGGGCTGGACGCCCCTGGCTATTCCATGCCGCCCTCCGGGCTGAGATCAAGCCAACCCGTCCCAGCTCACCTTCCGGTACCGCGGCCGCACCTTGATATCCCATGAAACCAGTCATGCGGCCCTGATCAACTTCACACGTTGGGTTAGCCCTCGGCCCGGGATGTGAAGGGTTTGCGTGGGCTGGCTTTCGACTTGGCCACTAACGCTTGAAATTTTGGATTTGACGCCAGCAGTTCGTCCATCAGGGAATCGTCTTCGCCGGACTCCAACGACCGGATTGCCAGCAGCCGATGATCGGGCATCTCGACGATCAGGGTCTCGCCGGACGCGGCGCACTCATTCAGCGTCCTGGTCAGATCCGTTTCCAGCCGGCTTAGCGGAATGGTCTTGATGGCCATGAAATTCCTCACCTTCCACGATCAGTGTGGTTCCGATCTTCGTGCTTTCATTGGAAACCGCTCAGGATGCGAGATGATCTCGTCACTCAAATCGACGTCCAGATCCGGCCAGTAGTAGTGCCCAGGTGACGGCTCTTCAACATTCAGGATCTTTCCGACAGCCACGTCTCTGAACCACGGAAATTCTTCGTACGACATGAATAGCTCGTGATCGCGAGCCAACAGCCAAACGCCGTGACTCGAAATGTGGGTGACTTCAACCTGGGAAGTGTCCGTGCCAGGCGCGCTTAAGCTCATCGTGATGTGCCTCGATAATTTGTTCAATCTGTTTGAGCTGGCTTCGTGACAATCGGAAGTTTTTTGCCAACTCGATGTGCGGCTCCAGCCAGAGCTTCGCCTCCCCATCGGCGCAGTACACATGAACGTGCATCCGCGACTCCTCACGGGAGAAGAAGAAAAAGCGATAACCGTCCTCGCGAAATACTGTCGGACTCATAGGGCGATGGTAAAAGCGCCAGCCGCTTATGGCGACAACGAACGAGCAATCTCAACCAACAGGCTTTTCGCTTCGGTCAGGTGCAGAGTTAGGCCACGAACCCGCGCCGTCGGCTGATTACAACTTTGGTGTCTCGACATCTGTCATTTTCCGCTCGAACTCTGCGAAGCCTTTCGGATCGAGCGTCCACTTCACATGGCTGAAGCCATTGAACTCCGGCCAGATCCCAGCCACCACATCCGGACCAACCGGGTTGAAAACTTTAATGGAGCCCACATCGAAGTACAGGGCCCCCTCGTATGGGCCTTCCGCCACCTCGAATCGCTCAACACGGTCGAGAGTCGCACAAGCGATGATCTTGGAGGTGTATTGAAAGAGCACGATGGTGCCACGTTCTGCGTTGAGACCGGAACTGCGATAACAATAGCGACCGGTCCGCGACGGAAGGGGCAGGTCGTTGAGGAAGAACTGCTGCTGCACTTCATTAACGCTACGGCCATCGAACTCCGTTTCGGAGTCCATGGGGAGGATGCGAACGGGTATAACGCTCATCGAGCAATCTCCTCGTCTGTGGCCTAACTTCGTTTTAGATGGTTTCCGTCTATTACCTGTAGGCCGCACAATTGCAGCCGAACGCTCAATTCCGTGTATTGATAGTCCCATTTCCCTCGCTGGAAGCTGTCCCTTCGGGTTTTACCTTAAAACGAAAGGTAGTGATTTTGAACTCTCCGAACTCCGAAGTTGGCCCGGTGTGGGCGTCGGTATAGACGACAGTTATCCCATCAGGTTGCATGGGTGATTCTGTGCTGAATGTTTCAAACCACGTTGTACCGCCGTCCGTCCGTTTCAGACTGATTGTTATTTCGCCTTTGAATGGGTTGGCGCCGTGGTTGCGTATTTGGAAGAAGTACCTGAATTTTCCGTCGACTCTCTTGACGTTTAGACTATTAACCCTGACGTCGATTCGTGTCCTCCGCTTTTCTTCGGCCCACTTACGGGCATACTCCGCTTCAGTTTCCGCGAGTGCCCGTTTGTTCTCAGCCACCTGCTGCTCTCTGATGCGTTGGAGCGCCAGCGTCACTTGTGGGTTTAATGTCGAATGCGGCACTGTGAGGGCGGCTTTGAGTGTGCTCACTGCTTCATCGGTCTTCTTTGCGGCCAGCGACCGTTCCGCATCCGCCATGAGGGTTGACACGCGGTCGTTTGCTTCTACTTCATGCGCTTCGCGAATCCGGGACAGCAGCTCCTGAACCTCGACCGTCTCGGTGGCTCCGCGAACCGCCAACGCAGTCTTCAGTGCGGCCTCGGCTTCATCGCGTTCTAAATTGGCGATGGATTCGCGAGCGGACGCAACAAGCATTGCCACTTCCCGATTGCAGATCTCCGTGAGAAGCGTATTCGCTGCGGCAGTGTCGGTTGCGGACGGAATGCTCAATGCCTGTTGAGCCTGCTGCTTTGCCTTCGCAAAGTCTCCGCTGTCACGGAAACCATTTGCCAATGCGGTACGCGCGACGACGATTTCGTTGGCGAATTGCGTCGCGGGACCGAACTCCGTAGCCATTGGGACGTGCAGAGCCGATTCGAGCGCTGTCTGGGCTTCATCCATTCTATTTCTTATGACGTGAATACGCCCTTCGTTCACAAATTGAGCAACCGCGGCATTGGCCGACTTGATTTGATGATCATTGTGAATCAGATCCGCGCGCTGCCGGATCGCCGTGATCAGGGCCTTTTCCTCGGAGTTCGCCTTCGAGTCCAAAAGGCCGCAAATCTTTAGCGCCTCGTCGATGCGCTGTTTCGCCAGTGCGTCATTCGCGTTTTCGATTTCTCGCGCGACTTCGGCACGAATCGCGGCAATCCTCCAGGTCGCACGAATCTGCGACTGTGCCAACGTCAGTAGAATCAAGCCGTAAACGACGGCGGGCGTGCCAACGAGAATGCGATCTTTGAACGTGGGCAAGGCAGTATTTCGCGCCGATGACATCTTTTGCGATATCGCGGGCCAGGCCGCGTATGCGATGCCGCCCGCCAAGATTGCAAGCGCGACTGTTGCCGCGAGCCACGGGAAGAAAGTCGCAAAGAGCCAAGTGGCTGCGATTGCGATACCCAGAGCAATCGCCATTGACTTCAGCGATTGAGGTGTGGTCATGTCACGGTCCAAGGGCGAGCAATCACTTGGTTATTGCAGAAGTTCGTTTCAGATGGTTTCCGTCTACTACCTGTAGGCCGCATATTTACAGCCTAACGCGCCCGCCCATTCTGGCTGTAGGCCGAAGTCTCTCAAGTGCTTTGTGCACTTCAAGGTTGTTGCTGATGGCGTTACATGGTTTCCGTCTATCATGTATTATCCGTTAGCGCCAGGGACGCGCCCGAGCAGGTCGGCCGGGCTGCGAACACCGCGACTACCGCGATTCAGGACTTCGATGATGCGGTCGCAAAGCCGGGGCGCGGGCTTTTCGGGGAACAGCCCGAGGGGCGAACGGGTCGATGGGGCGAATGGACGCATGGTTCCAGCTCGTAGGGCACCAATCGAAGTTCGTTCATCAAACACTGCTCGATTGCGGAAGTCAAGCTGATCCCGTAGGTCGCCCAGGCCACGCCTACCTTTCGCCTCCAAATGGGGCAAGCAGGGCCACCCATACAATGCTTCCATGACGCGGTTCGGGAAGTCAATCTCAATTGCGGCTCGGTCGAACAGCGGGGACGGTTTCCGGGGAATCGGTGGCGCCTTTTGCCTTTGTTTGTTCGCCCTTCCGGCAAGACATTTGATCGATGAGTTCCAACTCCCAAGCCAAGACGACCACAAGGTAGCCGAACAGGGTGAAAGTCGAAAGAGTCGAGGGGCGATCTGGCTCGATCATCGAAAATGCCACAGAATATGAGAAATGCCCTTGCCGCCGAACGCTCGGCACGAGCGGCTGCCCACGGCTTGCCGTGGGCTGTTCGCTCGATGGAGGGGTTAGCGTAAGCTCCGGTCGAGTCTCTGCGCTCAACTTCAAGGCGCGATGCGAACCTCGACTGAGTTGATAAACCATTGGAAGTTCGACTTGCTGTGGACTTCGACATCGTTCGCATGCGTGATATCGAACGTTCTGGTTCCAACCGTAACGACAACGGACTGCCCGCCCGGCACAGGTCCGGCACTGAACATCTGAGCAAAGTAATGCTGACCGCGGGTCAGGTTTTCCTGATGCTGAGTTGAGTCGTCGCCGTCGAAGTCCGCATGAAAACCGGACATCAGAGAGAGCGAGGGTTCAGGTACGTTCGGGTGAAGCACATTCATCATGAGGTAGTTGCTTCGCTCCCAGGAAATCGTGCAATTGGCGGCGAAAACCTTCGACGAGTCCATCCGCCTTTTGACCGCGGGACTCATTGGCCTTGCGTCGCCGTTCTTCCTGCTGACTGAATGCTTTTTCCGCCAACTGACGATCCTTTGTCGAGAAGTCCGTCAGAAACGGCAAGGCGCGAGTGGTGTCGTGACAATTTGGCATTCGGACGCTCCATTGAGGATTTTAGACCTACCTTCCCCGCATTATAGCCCGTAAGGCTGCTCTGTCGTAATCGTCACGCAAAACCCGTGGCCTGACGGCACACGGCTCGCCAGGAGCATCTCACGTATTATCGCTTGTGGACTCAAGTGCATACTACGGCGGGCGAGTCGCAAATTCCCGGACTCGAACTCACGGACTGGGTCTCGTTCTGCCGGTCGGGCATCAGTTCTGGTATCCTACAGTCGTTGTACGGCGGTTTCGTCGGGCATCAGGGCCTTGGTATCGGTGATTGATTCCCCCAACGGGAGCGAATGGCATGTCAGCACGGCTTACGATGGGTATTCCCCTCGCGATTCTGGTTCTCAACTTTGGCGTGACTCTCAAAGCCCAGGATAAACGGGTCGTCACCGTCGGTCGAATGGACGCGGCCAAGAATTTTACCGTTGAGGAAGGAGAGGTCTCGATCGTACCTGAAGGGCCGAAGCAATCTCGAGTCGCCCGATTCGACGAAAAGTTTTCGATTCGAATCGACCTTGGACCCAGCGGGGTCAAGTTGACCGAGTTCGACCTGCTCAAGCTCGAAGTCAAGGCCGACGCACATGCATTTCTGGTGGTCTCGCTGGAGAATTTTCCGCGACCGGGAGACCTGTCGCACTGGTACGTGCTCGATTCCGCGCGGCTGGAGCTGCCCTGGCATACGATCTCGATCGACTTGAACAAACCCGAAGAGGTGAAGCGTGCCGGAACGTACAAGGGGATGGAATCCCTTGATACGCAGTCCCGTGGATTGCGCATTCGTGGCAATGTCACCGACATTCGGCGATCGATTCAGGGTCCCGGCCGAAGTCTGTGGCTGGGCGATGTGCGACTGGTGAAAAAGACGATTGATCTCGACTGGGATCAGTCTCAGGCTCCCTATACCTGGGGTCCCGGTCAGGATCTGGTCTTCAAATTCCCGCTGACTCTGACCAATCGAACCGACGCGCCGGTGTCGGCGGCCGTGCGGCTTGCGCCGATCGAGGCCAAACACGCTCAGGCTGCCGTTTCACAAGAAAAGGTCGATTTGAAGCCCCGCCAGGCAAAAACGATCGAGGCGCGAATCACCCTGCCGGCGCAGGTCGCGCACGAGGCTTCGCCGCTGTATTGCGAGCGGTTTCGCGCCTTCGCGCAGGTCGCCGGTCTTGCCGACAGCGAAGTCACGATTTTGCGATCGTCCGATGAAATTCCACTTTCGGTGACAGTCCCCTTTGCAGAGGAGCAACTGCCGTTTCCTTTGCTGCCGCGCGTCAGGAAGATTCCCGAGAATGTGACGACGTTTAATCGCAGGGCTCGGGGAGAAGCGGGCGATCTGGCGATGCAGGCGACTCCCGAAGATCTGGTCGAGGCGATCGGCCCGCCCCTGGATCCATTCAACAACCTCCAGGGAATGCTGGTGGATAAACTAGTCAAGAGTCGGGCGGGTCAGGCCGACCTGCGTTATCGACGTGGATTGACGGCCTGCGCCTTTCTCTATGATGTGGGGGGCGACCGGACGTACCTCGTCAAGGGCACGAATTTGCTGCTGAAGGCGGCCGAATTGTTTCCCGAGTTGGTCGCCCAATGGCGAAAGACGGCCGGCAGCCCGATCAGTCACGGCATTCTGTCCCCGTATGTGACGCGGTTGGGCTGGGTCACCGGTTCGATGCGGTGGCCCTACTCGTACGACAAGCACGGGATGTTCAATGATTTCGACCTGCTGGCAAAGGACATGGAGCCGGCCGACCGCGAACGCATCATCGGCGATTTCATCGTTCCGGCCGCACTGCAGATGCGCAATCATTACATTGGTCTGGGCAATCAACAGGACGTCGCCAATTACCCGGTGCTGTATGCCGGGCTTGCCGCCCGCAACTGGCCGCTCGTCTCGCATGCCTACGATTCGTCGCACGGTGTCCTGAATCAGATTCGCTACAACTTCGACGACGACGGTTTGGCCGGGGAAGGCAACTATCATAAGCCGGCAATCGAACCGATTCTGTGCGCGGCCGAATTGCTGCTGCCGCGCGGCATTGACCTGTACGACGAACGGTTGCACTCGATTGTGCACAGTCGGGGAGCAGCGCTGATCCGCAAGGAGTACAACAGCCCGATGCTGGCGTACGCCGACGCGCAGCGATTTACCGGCAAAAGCCTCAAGCAACAAAAGGCAACCGAAGGGATCCACCTGACGACGGGGGTGACCCTGCTGCGGTCAAACGGCAAGGAAGTGGCTATGAACTGGGGCTCGCAGCTCAACCGCGACGCTCCCGACCGGTGCTCGCTGCGAATCGGCGAACTGGGCGGCGGGAATTACACGCACTCGTCGCTGGGGCAGAGCATTCTCATCGTCGACGAGTCGCGGCAGAACCCCGTGCCGGCCAAAGTGCTGGGGTACGATTTGAATGGTCCGGTTCAGTATGTCTGTGCCGAAAGCGACGAGCATTACCCGGGCAGCACGATTGCGCGAACGTTCGCGCTCGTCGGCGCGGAGGTGCTGGTGCTCGATCGCGTGACGAGCGATCGCCCGCGGACCGTCGACTGGTGTCTCAAAGGGGCCGGAACTCGAATCTCTCTGGAAATGCAGGAATTTCCCGGCGGGTTTTCCAGGAAATCGGACGAGTCGGCGAAGGGCGTGCTTTTCGGCGCCAACCTCAAATTCAAAAAGCACTTCAAGGCAACGACGAACGACGCCTGGAGCGACGGCGGTGCGCGGCTCACGATGGCGGCCGCGAAGGGAACGCAAGTCTTTGGGTTTCATGTCCCGGCCGCATTTTCGGCGGGCAAGAAAGCGATTGAGTCGGGCGTGCCGATGCTCATGGTCCGCCGCGCCGACGTGCAACAAACCGACTTTGTCGCGTTCTTTTCCGATCGGACCGAATCGCTCGAACAGACGCCGGTGCTCGGGGTCGACGGCAAGGAAGCCAACGCTTTGGGAGCGACGGTCGTTCTGAAAACCGGTCAGACGATTCGCTGTCTGGTGAATTTCGAACCGGGGACCGAAGTTCACCTGGGGAAACTGACCACCAAAGAACGCTTCGCGACCGATTTCGGCGAATGAGCCGGACGTCCCCTTGGCAGCCTGTTGAAAAACGGGGACTGGCTCCGGACGACTGCGAGAAACCGCAGGAATTCGATGTGTACGAGGTGCCTGTCCCCTTTTTCAATCAGTTGCACGTGCAGGGTGTAATTGCCGTGCATCTTTCCATTTGACAGATAGGCCGTAGCTATTTGTCTTTGATGATGACGGATTTTTGCTTCTCCGGCAGCTTGAGTTTGGCGGGAAGTTTCGGAAGCACTCGATCGCGGATCTCTTTGGTTTCCAACCCGGCACCGTCAGCGAATTTCCACGTCTTGCCGTCGTCTGGGGAAATTCCAAGCAGGTACGATTTGCCCGTTGCCTTGCCGCCCCGAAATGCCATTTCCACAGTGGTTGGCAAGATAACGAACGTGTAGTCGCCTTCGGTCAGGAAGTCTCCGGCGGCACCCACTTGACTCGACTTGATCGTGATTCCCTGGGCCGCCAGTTGCTTCATCGTGGCTTCGATCAACTTTATCGCCTCGTCCCTGCCGCCGAGTTCCTCGACAAGTTCCTCATAGGTCAGGTCAATCACTTTGGCGTAATCGCCTTTGAGGGTAGCGTCACTGAGGGAGTCCGCGAGTTTCTTGACTGCCGCGGATTTCGGCGATTCGCCGGCACCTTCAGGTAGGGATTCGGGCAGCAATCGACTTGCCCGGTTTTTCAACGCCTCGGTCTTGTGCCGAAGGAGGATCTGTCGCTGGCTGTCGCTGAGCGCGGCCGGCTTCAGTGACCCGTTTTCGATCGCCGTCAGCAGCGCATCGGCGCGCTGGTCGGTGCGCAATAGTGCGTCCAGCGCGATCCGGCGATTTTCGTCGGAAACATGACCCAGACACTGCAGCAGCCGGGTCGACACCTCCGGGCGGTCGATATCCGAAAGCCCGCTGATGGCCCCCATTTGCAATTCATCGTGACTCCCCCGAGCCAGGTATTTTTCAAGTGGTTTGCGACACTTCTTCCAGTTGTCCAGCGGAATGATTCGCAGCGCGTCGTACCGGGTGCCAATGGGCGTTTTCTCGTTGTCGGCCATCGCATAGGCCAAAGCGAGAGTCCGCTGCCAGCGCTCGGCAAGGCGCTCGTCGGCTTTGACGAGTTCGGCAATCCGCGGACGGGGCCAGACATTCGATTGACCGATCCCGTTGACGATTCCCCCGCCGATCGCGACGGCTTGCCAGTCGTGCAGCGGTTGATCGTGTACGGGAAGCGATGTCTCAAGCAGCGCTTTCAGAACTTCGGTTTCGTTCTTTCGACCGGCGGCGACCGCCACGCGCCAAATCCAAGGGATGCGGCGATACTCTTCCGGAGTACCGGGATGCAAATCGGCCGTCATTTCTGCGATCAGCGCGGCGGCCCGATCGAGGTGCCGGGCGATCAAGGCTTCTCGATCGGCGGCCGAGTGTCGATCGTCGAGAATCTGTCGGGCGGCGATCGCCAGGTCGACCTCAGGGGCGGGTTCGAGTGTGGCGACGGCGACCGCCGGTTGCTCGCCCGGTGGGACCAGATGGATTCCGCGGAGATCGAACAGCGCACCGTTCAGACGCTCGCCGTCGGGAGCCAATGTCAAACGGTGCGTGCCGGCGGCAAGCCGGAGCGTTCCGATGCGTTGTTGCCGGTAGGTGCTCCATCCGCCGGTCCCGGCGACCGTCCCGCGAATTGCCGGCTGAGCGCCGGTCAATACGTAGCTGTTTCCCGAACTGGAATCGTCACACGCCCAGTCGAGCCAGACATCGTACTCGGCAGGGTCGGGCGATTGCATCGACCAGACGACATGATCGTTCGGGTCATGCCAGAACCCGATGTTTCGAAACGGGGTCTCGAAGGCGATCTGGTTTCCATAAATGCCGCAATTCGACGCGAGCAATGCCACAGCGCCATCAACCGGCTGCACGGTCTGGGGCCGATTGCCGGGGAACGGTTTAGGGGGTGGAGCCGTGATGGTCAGGTAAGCGAGAATGTCGGCCATGGCCTGGTGCGAGAGATCTTTCTCGAGTCCCTCGGGCATCAGCGATTTTCCGCTGCCCACGAGCTCGTCGAGGTCGGCCCGCAGCAGCACTTCTTGCTTACCCTCTTGACCCTTGAGGGTGATACTCGAGGCCGTTTCGGCGGCGAGCAGGCCCGTAAATGTCCTTCCGGCACGAGTCAGTGCCGTATAGACGGCATAGCGGCTGTCGAGGTTGCGACTGGGATCGAGAATTTCCTGAAGCAGCGTCTGCGGCGATTTATTGGCCAGGGCCGCGAGGTCGGGACCGACGGCGTGGCCGACATCGTCCAGTCGATGGCAGACAGAGCACGACTTGGCAAACAGGACTTTTCCTCGTGCCGAATCGCCGGTCAGGCCGAGGGCCGGCTTGAACTGCACCAAAACCTGATTCCGATCGGGGCTGGTCGCGCCGGCAAACAGCTCGATCGCCTGTTCGCGGATTTGAGGCCGCTTATGCTGCAACAGCCGCTGACGGCGCGTCGCATCGATCTCGTTGGCCGAAATGTCGCCCTGCGCGATGTGACGCAACAGCAGGCTCAAACCGTCGTCACGACTTAAAAGCAGGTCGAGTGCGATGCCTTTAATTGACGGAGCATATCCCTTCCAGCCCGCGAGCAGAGCCTCCATCGCCCGCGGATCGGCCATGCGGGCCAGGGCTGTTGCCGCGGCTTGCTGGAGCGATGCGGCGGTTTGCGGAGTGAGCAGCTCGGCAAGCCGACCGAGATCGGCCTGGGCGTTGGGTCGATCGCGACCCAGCAGTGCAATTGCCGCCACGCGCGCGGTTTCGGGCGCCGCCGCATTGCCGGCGGTTTGGGCGGCCTCTGCGACGACCCTCTCGAATGTGCGCCGCGCATCGCCATCGGAAGATTGTGCGAACGACTCACCGCGACGATCGAGCGCATCGACCAATCCGGCGAGGGCCGTCAATTGCCATGTCTTCAGCGGTTGCGTCGATGGCGACGTCACCTGTTTGAGCAGCCGCGGCAAGCCGTCAACGTCAGCCAGCGAACCGGCCATTTCGAACAGTTGCCCGACCAGCGGCCCAGTCAACGGCCCAGTTGACTCGTTTTCGGGCAAGTCACGCACGAGGGCGGCCACGACTTCATTCACGTTATCGCGGCGGAGGCTGCTGAAAACCGATGCCACTTGAAACTCGTCGTCCGCACGCGGCATCAGCGCCGCGAGGGCGATTGCCGCGCGAGGGTCGCGCCATTCTCCGAGGGTACATGCCAGTTGCCGTCGGACCTGCGGATCGTCGTCGCTGGTTCGCTTCAGCAGATCGGTTCCCAGCGCGGGATCGGTCTGAAGGAATTGTGCTGCCAGTCGAACCGCATGGCGGCGGACCGGGGGGCTGCGGTCGTCGAGCGCAGCTCGCACCGAATGACTCGAGAGCAGCCCCAGGGTGTCGAGCGCACATAGCGCCTGCAGACGAGTCACACTGCGACGACTGCCGGACGCCAGCTTCTCCAGCGGTACCGTTATGCTGCGATCGCCGCGCCACAGCAGCATCTGCGATGCCATGTCGCGTTGCCAGCCATTGTCGCTGTCGAGAGCAGAGACCAGCGCTGCCGAATCGAGACGATCGAGGCGCGGCCACGGGCGCAGTTCGCGCTTCTCGGGACGCACGCGATAGATGCGACCCAGGTCGTGTCCGGCCCGAACATCGAGCTTGGCGACAATTTCAGGCGGAATCCAGCGCGGATGCTCGATCACAGCGCGGTACATATCGACGATCCACAGCCCGCCGTCCGGGCCGGTTCGGGCCTGTACCGGTCGAAACCAATTGTCAGTTGCGGCGAGAAATTCTGATTCGGTCTCGCCGGCGTCACGCACGCCATCGAAGCTTGAGCCGTGCGGGACGAGTCGCTGGCGATGCACCAGCAGATTAACCGGCTCGCAGGTAAAGGCATTCCCCTGAAAGGCTTCGCCCAGCAGCGTGTCGCGGTAGATGCCCAGTCCGCAGGCGGCCGTCGGTCGGCCGGAAGGACCCGAGAGCTTGAACAATTGCACGTCGGTTTTCAGCGGAAACAAACGCTGCGGGTCGCTTCCGGCCGCAACCGATCGGGCCGTTTGCGGAGCCGATAGAAAAGGATTACGCCGCAGTTCATCGTCGGACACGGGATAGTGCACGCACAAGGTGCTATTGTCGCAGCCGAACCAGTTGCCCCAGTCGTCGCGGACGCGTCCCTGCTGGGTTCGACCGGTGGCCGGCTCGATGTCGCCGGTGTCGGGGCGAATGCGAAAGTCACGATCGCCCAGGGCATACGGTTCGCCGCCGGCAAAGCGCGCGATGCGGCCGCCGAACAATCCGCACGAGCCGTAGACCCAGCCATCCAATCCATATTCGAGACTGTTCACACGGGCCTGATAGTTGTCGGTGCCGAATCCCGAGAACAGCTTCTTCACCACGTCGGCGCGGCCATCGCCGTCAGTGTCCTGAGCAAAGAGAATGTCGGGTGCGGCACAAACGAGGACTCCCTGACGCCAGACCGTGATTCCCGTGGGAAAGGGAATCCCATCCAGAAATACCGTAGCCTTGTCGAACCGGCCGTCGCCCTGCGTCGCTTCGAGCAGACGCACGCGGCCGCCGGGTTGAAACCGGCCGTCCAAACCCTGGGGGTAATCGTACATTTCGGCGACCCACAGTTTACCATCGGGGCCGAAGTCGATGGCGACCGGCGAGGCGACCAACGGTTCGGCTGCGACCAGTTCAACCGACATGCCGGGAATCGTGCGCATCGTCGCCAGAGACTGCGGTGGCGATAACGACTGCGATTCCGGCGCCTGATCGGAGTCCGCAGGAGCGAGAATGGCCTCCCCGGCCAGCTGAGCCGGTTCGGCCAGTAAACCCGTTGCACTCTGGATCGTGATGAAGATGAAGAGTTGGAAAAACCGAGTGACCTGGCAGCGATGGAAGGGCTGCCGAGTCCTCGGGCTGGCGAAACGCATATTTTCGGCTCCTGGGTGCCTTGAGCGTCGTCGTGGCGAAGTCGGTCGGGGTAGCAAACTGATCCGCCGCCAACGCGCGAATCCCGTCGCCTGACGGCGCAGACCAATTTACCAGAACCGGCCTGTCCTCGGGAACGCGCTTGCTTGATTTCGAACCCGACGCCTTACCGAAACGGACCCTGGTTTTGAGCGGTCATCGCCGTTCTGCTGGCGATTGTCAGCGAGCGATTGACTGGCGCGCTCGATCCGGCGACCGATGCGCTGGGCTTGAGTGACGTTTTCGCCGGTGTCAAGGTGCGTTGCCATTCGGCGGCGGGTCGCCGGGCGGATAGCGTCTCTCGAAATCATCCAGGAAGCGATCGACGTACTTCATTCCCACGCCGTACGACTTGGGAAACGTCCTCTGGACCCAGCCATCGATTTTGTTGAACGCTCGCGGTATGAGCACCAGCCCCCCGGCCAGGAGCAACGGTGTGCCGATCGGGCCGGGCAGAATGAATCCCACAATTCCGGCGCCGATCAGCACGGCACCGACTTCCGGCGGCAATTTTCTGATCCGACGACGAGTGCTCTCAGCGGCCTGCTCGTCGACGTGCGCTATCTTGATCAACGCCTTGCGGGAGTCCTTCGATGCGGGTTCCTGTCGGGATGGTTCAGCCGGGTGAGTCATGGTGTCAATTCTGGCAAGCGATCAAAGTGGTTTCCAACCGTATCGGGCACAGCGGCACCGATTGGAACGCACTCGTTTCTGAATCAGAACTTTCTTCGGGTTGGTCGACGGACGCCGCGGCAGCACTTTCGACCGAAACCGGTCGTCGGCTTGAATTGGCAGGTTTCGGCAGCCGGCGCGCCAGCAATTGAAGTTCGGTTTCGCGCAGGGCCATCACGCTGTGCCGATAAACGGTATACGTTCCCAGATTGGAGACAACGACGGCTGCCAGACTGGTGAACCCGAACAGAAATGCGCCGGCCACACAGGTCAAATTGGGAATCAGCAGCAGTCCCTGGTGGACCCGCGTTTGCCGGCGCGAAGCGCGGGCGATCTCACACAGCCACACGATATTGCCATAGTCGCCCCCCAGCAGCCAGACATCGGCCGCGTCGTCGTTCCCGGCGTGCTCGCCGATTGGTGCGATCGCCACGTCGGCATTGGCAGCGGCGAGAGGATTGCGACGGCAATCTCCCACGTAGGCGACACGATGTCCGTCCCGCTGGCACCGGGCGATGCAGGCGGCTTTGGCTTCGTCGGTGTCGCAACTGTGATGAAAATCGAGCCCCAGTTCGGCGGCGCGCGCCGCCGCCCGTTCTGCGGGAGCCAGCAGCCCGACCTGCAGGAGGGATTCGGTGCGAAGCCGACCGAACGATTCGCGAATCGACGCGTCGTCAGGCGACAACTGCGCAGGCCAATCGTCTGCGGACGGGTCGTCGACCAGCACCAGATCGACCAGGGCCATGTCGGCAAAGACGCGCGCCTGGCGTACGACCAGGCCCGCTTTCAGGCTGGCGCCCAGTTGCTGAACCAGCAACAAAGTCTGGCCGATTTCGGGCCCGGTGGCATAATCGGGTCGCAGGATCGCGGCGGCGGTCGTCGCGCCGCCAAACATCAAACCCACTCCGGCGGTGATCAGCACCGGAGAGACGGCCCGGTCGGCCATCGTCGGCGCACCGTGTTTCACCGACAAGGATGTATTCTGCGTGGCGGCGTCCATCGCCTGGCCGATCCGTGCGGCGACGGTCTCTTCGCCGCATCGCACCACTTCGACGCGCAACTCGCCCGCGATGATCTGCGTTCCCCGCAAGATCGACTGACGAGCGCATCGTTTCACGAGTCCCGATCCGCCCCGGAGCAGCGTCTCGTCGACCAGAGCCGTACCGGATATCACGATGCCATCGACGGGCAGGACGTCGCCTTCGCGCACGAAAATCACGTCGCCCGGCTGCAACCGTTTGCTGGGTGTCTCGAGTTCGACTCCGTCGCGGCACAGCCAGGCGGTACGGTTCTGCTTGCGGACGCTCGCCCCCAGGATTTGCCGCGCCGTGGTGATCCGCCGGTTGTGCCGCTTCTCCCAGAACAGCAGAAACCAGTTCATGAGGCTGGAGGCAATGAAGCCGCTGCTGGCAAGAGTTGCCGCCACGATCGCCGTGTGAAGAGCAGGCAATCCCAGGCGGCGGGACTGCAGATCGCGCAATGCGCCGCGGAAATTCGAAAGATTGCCAAACAGCAGCAGCACGGCGCTGACCGGCAGCATCGCGGGAAAAGCCAGTTCGCCGACGGTGGCCACGACCAGCGCCGTATTGGCCAGGGTGAAACCGCCCGTGAAAGCCGTCGCCTGGGTGGCCGCGCTCGGTCCGGCCTCGCCGACCAGATCATCCAGAGCCGCGAGCAGGCAATCGCGATCGGTCGCATCTGGGTCAAAACGGATCAACAGGCTCCCGGTTGCCGCGCCGGCCGTTGCCGTCTGCACGCCCGGCAGCGTCTGCAATTCGAGTTCCAGCCGCCGTAGCAGTATGGGCCGCCTGCGAAGCCCGGCATCGCGTACTCGAATCCGGCCCGGCAGTTCGTGAATCAGCTCCCAGATCGAGAATGCCGATCCACGGCGGAAGAGTCGAAACTGTCGGCGGTCGCTGAAAGATCCATGGAGCGACGCGCGGGTTGCCGCACTGGCGGTTACAGCCTTGCCGGCCAGGGCCGCGGCCAATTGTTCGAGCAGTCTTTCCGGCGAGGTTAGGCTGGGTTCGTAACATAAAGCCGCGGTTCCTTGATCGCGATCGATTTCGACCGATTTGATCTCGGGCAGGCACAACAACCGGTCGACGAACTCAGGCCAGCGCGCACTCGATCGACCGAAAATCGCGGGGCTCTCGATGCCGATGCGTCCCGGCCGGCTTTGAACGGTCGTGCTCGATCGATCACGGTCATCACAGCGATGGGCAGGGTTCACGGCAAGCGCACAGCGATCGGTTTCAGATCGAAGCTACGGGGGCCAGTTCCCTCGTTGTTACACACATCTCGACAGGAACACTGATTTGTTTGAGAATTCCGGGGTTCGGAGGATCGAAACTCATTCAGTTCCAAGGATGGAGCGCCATGATTGCAAGCTGGGTGGAGGAAGAATTGGCCACGGTGGATCTTGCCGA
>SIAF01000073.1 GCA_009691905.1 Planctomycetaceae bacterium
CCCACAAATCGACCAAGATACTCTCACTGTTGCGCTCCTTCGCTTTGGATTCCCATTCCAAAAACACACACGAAGGTGCGCAACAGGTTTTTAATTTCCTGGCAACCCCAGTTTCCCCCAATCTCCGCAGTTTCGTCCGGCCACCCCTGCCCCCCCTTCGTAAGGGGGGGAGAAAGGGCGACCGCCGTGCGGTCGGCACACCGCCTGCCAACGGCGTTATGCGCCCACTCGCGGAGCGCCAGGGTCCTCCCCCCTCAGTGGTCTGCTTCCACTCGGCCCAAGGCAATTTCGGCAAACCCCGAGCAGCGCGGCCCTGCGAAGTTCCTGTTATACTCCCCGCATGATTTATCCGACGGCTCGCCCCCCTTCTGCGGAGAGACTCCATGCGTTGCGCTCGTGCCTGTTTGAAATGGACCCTGCTGGGTGTCTTGTCGGCAAGCGCGATGGTGCCTGCGTCCGCGGCCGACAACGTCGTGCAGACGTTCAACAAAACTCAACTCCACGACCAGTTCTGGAGCGAGGGGGCCAACTTCGGCGATCTCAACCACGACGGGCAGAATGATCTTGTGGCCGGGCCCTACTGGTGGGAGGGGCCCGAATTCAAAACCCGGCACGAGTATTACCCGGCCACGCAGACGTTCGATCTCAAGCTGGGGCCGCAGACGTCGGTCAAGGTGCCCGGCTTCCACGGGACGCTCGGCCGCGACAATGCCTACTCCGACAATTTTTTCGCCTGGGTCTACGACTTCAACGGCGACGAGTGGAACGACATTCTGGTTCTGGGATTCCCAGGGCAGGACGCCTCGTGGTTCGAGAACCCCAAAGGGGGCAACGGACACTGGGCCCGACATAAGGTGTACGACACCGTCGACAACGAATCGCCGACATGGGTTGATCTCACCGGTGACGGCAAACCCGAGATCGTCTGCAATTCGCAGGGACGATTCGGCTACGTGACCCCCGACTGGAAGGATCCGGCGGCTCCGTGGAAGTTTCACACGATCAGTCCGGCCGGCCCGTGGCAGCGGTTCACGCACGGCCTGGGGGTCGGCGACGTCAACGGCGACAAAAAGCCCGACCTGCTCGAAGCCGGCGGCTGGTGGGAGCAGCCCGCATCGCTCGAAGGAGACCCCGAATGGGTGCAGCACAAAGTCAAGTTCGCCGACGGCGGCGCCCAGATGTACGCCTATGACGTCGATGGCGATGGAGATAACGACGTGATCACCAGCCTGCAAGCACACGGCTTCGGCCTGGCCTGGTACGAGCAGACACGCAAGGGGGACAAGATCGACTTCAAGCAGCACCTGATTATGGGGCAGACACCAGAGCAAAATCGCTACGGCGTCAAATTTTCGGAACTGCACGCCCTCGACCTGATCGACATCGATGGCGACGGCGTGAAAGACATCGTGACCGGCAAGCGGTTCTGGTCGCACGGTCGTGAGGGAGACCCCGACCGCAATTCGGCCGCCGTGCTGTATTGGTTCCGCACCGTCCGCAGCCCCGAGAAAGGGGTTGCCGATCGCGTCGACTTCATCCCCTACCTGATCGACGACGACTCAGGCGTCGGCACGCAAGTGGTCGCCGGCGACATCAACGGCGACGGCGCGCCGGATATTGTCGTGGGTAACAAGAAGGGCGTCTTCGTGCATCTGCAACAGCGAAAGTCAGTTTCCCGCGAAGACTGGGAGAAAGCGCAGCCTAAGCCGCTGGCGGACGAATGAACGGCGTCTCATGCGCTGCGCCGTCAGGGCTTCAAGACGCTGATCGTCCAATGCCGGTCGCTTGACTGAGAAACGCTCTCGGGGGGCCAACCCAGCTCGCGCAACAGATCGCGCACTTCGCCCAGCGTCAGGGCCGCGTGCAACGACTGCTCGAACAATTGCCGCTGGTGGGCGTTTGCACCCTCGGCATGCTGTTCGACAATCGTGTCGACGCTCGCCGCGTCGGTGGGCCGCAGCAGGTCGCGAACGAACAGCAACCCGCCCGCGCGCAGCACGCGCAGCATCTCGCGCAGCACATGAATCGGCTGGGGAATGTGATGGACGATGCTGTTGGAAATGACGGCGTCGAATTGACCGTCCGTGTAGGGCAGCCCTTTGGCATCGACCTGCTCGAGTTTGATCAATCGCTGCAAGCCCGCCGCGATCACGTTGCGCTGCGCCACCTGTAACATCGGTGCCGACAGATCGACGGCGATAATCCGCACCGTGTCGGTCTGCCGGCCGATGGCAATGGGAATTCGCGCGGTGCCGGTCCCGACGTCGAGCACCGAAGGCACCGAGGCCTGTTTGCCCGAAAGGGGCTGACGGCTCAAGGCCGATAAAAACTCTTGTGAAAACGACTGATTGACGGCGGTGTGATCCATCGAATCGTAATCGACCGCCTCGTGCTGGGTGTCCATGACCTCAGGTTCGAGTGTGCGCGACAGCATGGCGACCTCTCTGAATGACAAAACGCGAACTGCAAAACCGTGGTTTCGCAATCCGCGTTCGTTGTTCCGCGATTGAAATGCCCCCGGAGGGACTTGAACCCCCACCCGGTTGCCCGGACTAGGACCTGAACCTAGCGCGTCTGCCAATTCCGCCACGAGGGCTGCCATGAAGCTTTACAATAATCAATCGCAACAGCGATAACAAGCGGCCGGCGAGTTCAAAATCCAGTCGTTTTCGCACAACGGAATCGTCGGTCGGCTTCAATTGGCGCAAACGTCATGGCTGCACACGCTATCAGTTCGTCCAGAAGCAGTCATTGGTAAAACAGCCGCTGCTGATATACCACTTCTGGTCGGCTCCAAGCATCGCTCCAACCCGCTTCTTGACATCGACTCCGGCGACCCTTAGCATCGAGGTTTGCGGCGGTACTGCGTTTCCCGGCGCCCGGTCCTTCTTTTCGGTAACGCGCATATGGCACGCGCTCGCAGGCGTCTCTTCGCGAGACGGCGAATTCTGAGCTGGTTGACTGTCGCCTGCGCGCTGCTGGCGGCCATCGGTGGGCCGTCGCGCGCATCGGCGAAGGTGACCGATCGCGAGATCCAAGCGGCCGTTGATCGCGCCGTGGTCTACCTTCGCCAGAACCTGCGCACACCCGAGGGGGGCCACCTCAGCCTGACGGTGCTGGCATTGCTCAAGGCGGGGGTTCCGGCCGACAGTCCCGATCTACAGCCGGTTATCGCCACCATTGCGGCGCGGTTCGACGCCAACGGAAGATTCATCCCCGGCGGCCATCACAACTACGACGCGGGGGTGACACTCATGGCGCTGGCCAATGCCGATCGGCAGAAATACAAGCGGCAGATCGAAGCCATCGCCAAATTCCTGATCGAGTGGCAGGGGCCTGACGGAGACTGGGATTATCCGATGCGCACGACGGGAGACACGAGTATTTCCCAATATGCGATTCTGGGGTTGTGGGAGGCGGCGCGATCGGGGGTGAGCGTGCCGCGCAGTGTCTGGAGCAAGGCGGCAGGCTGGCATGTCACCCGGCAGCAAATCGATGGAGGCTTCACCTATCACCCGGTCCTCAACCAGGCCGGCTCTCCCTCGAGCCACACCATGACGGTGGCGGGCACATCGAGTCTGCTGGTGGCGCGACTGCATCTGTATGGCGACCTCGCGGCTGAGCCCGACAGCGATGAGACGCCCGCTGCCGGCCGCAAGAAATCGGGCAAGAAATTCGGCGTGTTGACGCCGGGAGTTCCCGATGCCGACGAGAACCAGACCGAAAAGCCGGTCGAGAAAGCCGACGGCGGGCCGATCGTTCGTCTGGTCGCGATCGAGAAGGCGGTGAAGGGCGGCCGGAAGTGGCTGGACGACCGATTCGCCGTCGCGCCGGCCACCTCCTGGCAACTGTATTATTTGTACGGAGTCGAGCGGTTGGCGGCGCTGGCCGGTCTTCAGAAAATCGACGGCCACGACTGGTACGATGAAGGAGCCGACTATTTGCTGAAGAAGCAGACGAACGCCGGCAACTGGGACGACCAGTGCGGCGCGCCGGCGGCCACCAGCCTGGGGGTCATGTTTCTCGTGAAGGCCACCGCCAAAGCGCTCAACCGTCCCCGCCGCGACGATCCGCGATTCGGGGGGGGGTTGCTGGTCGGCGGGCGCGGCCTGCCCGAAAACCTTCAGGAGGTCCAGCTCGATAAGGGAACGGTCAAAGTTCGCAAGCTCAAAGGGCCGGTCGACGAATTGCTGGCCGAGCTCGAGAATGTTCAGAGCCAAAAAGTGGAATCGGCGCAATCGACGCTGGTTGAGCTGGTTGCCACCGATAACCCCGAGGCGCTGGTCGGCCAGAAAGAGCGACTGCTGAAGCTTGTCAACGACAAGCGCGTCGATGTGCGCCGCACCGCGTACTGGGCCCTGGGGCGGACCAACGACCTGCGGGTGGTGCCGGTGCTGATTGAAGGTTTGCTCGATCCCGAGCTCTCGTGCATGGTCGAGTCGCGCAACGCCCTGCGGTACGTCAGCAAACGAATCAACGCCTTTGACCTTCCGGACGAACCGACCGAGGCGCAGCGCCGAGAGGCGGTCGCTTACTGGAAGAAATGGTATCAAAGCATTCGCCCCTACGACGAACGTGACGATCTGGCGGAGATCGTGAAACCGTGAACTGCGACACTCGGCCCAACCGACCAAAGTTTTTTCGTTCATGCCCGTTCTTGAAATTCATCGCCGATCCGGCCCGGTCGAGACCCGCCGGCTTTCGCGGCAGACGCCGTTGCTGGTGGGGCATTCGGCGGCCAGCGACATCCGCGTGATCACCGAAGGGGTGGCGCCGGTCCACTGCCGAATCAGTTGGAAGCAGGGACAGTTCGAAGTCGCCGCGACGACACCCGACGGGGTCGATTGGAACGGAACGCGGGTCATGCAAGCGGCGCTTTCGCCGGGCGACGTCATTCGGATCGCCGACATCGAGTTGATCGTTCAGGCCGCAGAGGACGACTCGCCCTCACCCGGCGCTGTGCTGCGCGATTCGCCGCCCGTGCGGAAAACCCCGACCGCGACACCGGAAACGGGCGAGGCGGGCAGAGAGGACATGCTGCTGAAGCCCATTACCTCGGACGAGCTGCCGGTCCACTCGTTTGGAATGAGCCAGAGCCTCACGGGTCGGGTCGAACCGGCCCCTCCCTCGGACGGGCCGGCTGCGAATCCGCCCCAGCCGCCCGGGGAGCCGGCCGATCTGCGGCCCGGAATGAGCCGCGTCCAGGGAGCACTCGATCTCGACGAACTGGCCCGACAGGAAGTTTCGTCGACTCGACGATCGCCGCTCGAGCGCGAGCAACCACGAGCCTCGGGCCTGGCGTCGACCGCTGCCAGGCTCAGGCAGCGAATGCAGACGCCGCAACGGCGGCCCGGCGAACAGGACGTCCTGCACTCGCCGCTGGTGATCGGGCTGGAAGTCGGAGCGCTGCTGCTGGTGCTCACGGCAGCGACGATCTGGTTCGTTTTGACCCGCGAGGCGGCACAGCGCGAGTTCGACACGGCCCAGGCGCAATTGGAAAGCGGCCAGTTCGCTCAGGCGATCGAAAGCTTCGAGCAATTTCTGCGAGAACGGGGGGGGCACCGACTGGCCGAGGCGGCGCGGCTTTCGATCGCAACCGCCCGGGTCGAGCAGCCCATTTCGGGTGCAGTGCCTGCCTGGGACGCGGGCCTCAAAGCCCTGGACGGTTTCATCACCCAATACCGCGACAGCGAAGCGTTTCAGGATCCCGAGTCGCCGGCTCGTAAATATGTGATCAATACTGCCGGCCGCATCGCCATGGGGGCTGCTGAGACTGCCCGGACGACACGCAAGCGGCCCCCGCTGGCGGTCTCTTCTGGTGCCGTCAAACTGCTGGAGCTCTACAGCCCCCCTGAGACTCGGCCGGCCGAGCGGTTGCAGGAGATCGCCGGCGTGGCACGAGCCGCCGAAACGGCGATCGTGCAGCAGGAGGCATTTGATGGCGTTGCCGAGCAGTTGGAGACCGCTCTAACGGCCGAAACGCCGCTGGTGGCGCTCGCGGCGTATCGGCGATTGCTCGACCGTTACCCGATGGCCCAGGAAGACAAGACGCTCAAGGCGCGTCTGCGGAAGACGCTTGACCTGATCCGGGTGCAAACCGTCCGCGACGAGACACGCCGCGAAGCGTTGCGCGGGCCGAAATCGCCCGAGCCGCCGCCGGCGCCGTTGACTCTCACGCGCCGGTCGAGCAGTCGCTCTGACGTCGTATCGGCGGGGGGCACCGTGTTCGTGACGGCCGAAGACTGCGTGTATGGCGTCGACGCCACGACCGGCGAGCCGCTGTGGCGACAGCCGATCGGCCTCGATCCGCCGTTTCCGCCGGTCGCCGTCGCGGCCGGTGTTCCGGCCGTGCTGATTTACGATGCCCGGCACGGCGAACTGGTGCTGCTGCAGCAGCGAACGGGACAACCGATCTGGCGGCTCCCCCTGCCCGATCGGCCGCAAGGCGCGCCCCTGATCTTCGAAGGACAAATTCTGATCGTGACCGCCGGAGGGTCGCTGGAGCAGATCGACCTTCAATCGGGGGCAAGCACCAGCCGATTGAAGTTCCCGCAGGGTCTGGTCGGCCCGCCGCTGGTCTCGCTGTCGGGAGAGAGACTGTACGTGCCCGGCGCGGCCCACCTGCTGTACGTGTTGACCCGGCGCCCCCTTGCCTGCGAACAGGCCGTCTGGCTGGGGCATGGACCGGGGGCGATCGAGGCGCCACCTTTGATGATGCGCAGCTATTTGCTGCTGGCCGAGAACGATCGCGCCGATTCGGCGCGACTGCGGATGCTCGATACATCGCCCGAGAATCTGGTTCCCCGGGCGATTGCCGAGCATCGCATCGACGGCGTCGTTCGCGACAGCCTGGCCGTTCGGGGGAAACAACTCGTGGTGGCGTCGGCATCCGAACGCCTGTCGGCATTTACGATTGCCGAGACGGGCGACCAGCAGTCGCTGGCGTTCGTGGCGTCTTATCAAATCAAGAACCCCCGGCCGGTGCCGATCTTTCTGACCGTGGGGTCGGACGATCAGTTCTGGGCGACCTCGACCGCGCTGCGGCGGTTCACCATCACCCGGGACAGCCTGCTGCCCGCCAAGCAGGAACTGGCGATCGGGCTGGCTTCGCAGCCGCTTCAGGTCACGGGCGATTCGCTGTACGTCGGGCGGCGGTTGCCCTTCAGCCGGGCGGTCGTGCTGTCGGAGGTCGATCGCCAGCGAATGGCCACCGTGTGGCAGACGTCGGTGGGAGCATCGATTCTGGCCGACACGCAGCCGTCGCGGGAAGGCGCGACGGTCTGTGTGACCAGCCTGGGCGATTTGTTCCAGCTCACGGCCTCGCGCGTGCAGCGTGGCGGATTCGAAATGCAATCGCTGGGACAGGTTCCCGTCCCGGAGGGCGTGAAGCTTTCATTGTCGGCATCGCGTCTGGCCGACGGTCGACTGGCCGTCTCCTGCGGCGGCGATGAGCCGCACCTGTGGATCATCGGCAGCGATGGAATCCCCCGCGACATCAGCCTGACAAAGCCGCTCGAGGCCGAACCGATCGTGTTGGGGCCGGGAATCTTGTTGCCGCTCGACGGACGGTTGCGGCTTGTGGGGCGTGACGGTATGGCGGCGATCGCCGACGACTTGCCCGCCCCGATCTCCGATGCCAGGCCGCCCGTGTGGAAAACGCTCGCCCCTCTCGATGAAACTCAGGCACTGGCCGTGAACGACCAGGGGCGCGTTTCGCGAGTGCAGTTTCGCACGTCGCCGGTCGCGCATCTGGCCGAGATCACGCATTGGGACGCGGGCAGTCCCATCGATCAGAAACCCGGCATCGATCGCGGGCGAGTGGTCGTCGCCGACGCTTCGGGGCGTGTCGTACTCCTCGATGCGGCCTCGTTCGAGCCTCTGGGCGAGATCCGCCTCGATCAACCGGCCGGCCGGCCCCCCTGGCCTGTCGGTGAGCAGGTTTTCATTGAACTGGCCGCGGCGACCAAACTGGTGTGCTGCGACCTGCAGAGACAATTGGCCCGACAGTGGGAACTCCCCCTGGAGGGGGCCGCGCTGGTCGGATGCCCGATTGTCTATCGCGATCGACTGCTGATCGCGCTTCGCGACGGCCGGCTGCTGATTGTGGATGCAACCAGCGGCACCGTGACCAGAACGCTGGATCTCGAACAGCGACTGAGTTTCGGGCCCGAGCGCTGGGGCGACCTGCTGATTGTCGGAACTCTCGACGGTAGCCTGCTCGCCTTGAATGCGTGGCTCGACCAGAATCTTTGAAGAGAGGTGAACTGAAATGGCAAGGGAATGGTCTGCCGACTTTGGGCAGCCGGGACGCATCGGCCGATGCCTGCGACTGTTGTGTCTGGTCGCCCTTGGCTGCCAGGCCGCCCGCGTGCATGCCCAGCCCGATCAGCCGTCGACCGATCGGGCCCAACCACCTTCGCCGGACGCCGAAACCGAACAGCCGTCCCCTGAACCGCCGACCGAAGAAGAAGCCGCCGAGCTGAAGACGCTCGACGCGACGGAGCTGCCATCGTTTCAGCGCCTGATGCAGGGACCGGCGGTCGACTGGATTCTGCTCACGACTGGGAAAGTGCTGGAAGTCGAGCCGCTCAATCCCCGTCCCGGAACGATCGACGATCTCAAAGGGCAAATCGCAAAACTGATGCGCAAGGCCGGCCAGCCGGCTGAAACCGAGGTCGCCAAACGGAAACGGCTGTCGTTGTACAACCTGCCCGTAACGCTTGTGGAAGGTGAAGAACGGGAATATCGGCTGCACATCAATTTCATCAAGGACATTACCTATTACGAAGACCTGATGCTCCGCCGGGTCGATCAACTCCTCGACGACCGCGATGTGCGGCGCGCCTACGAATTGCTGACGACCCTCGACCAGCGACAGGAGAACTGGCCGGGAGTCGTCCCCCGCCGCGATCGTCTGGCGTTCACCGAGTCATTGGTGAAACTCGCTGCCGGTCAGCCTGAAGAGGCGCTCGCGCTGCTGGAGTCGCTGCACGAACGAAATGCCGCCTATGCGGGTCTCGTCGAGCAGTTCGGGATCGTCGTCGACCAACTGATGCGCGATGCGCTGTCTCGCGACGATTCGCGACAGGCGCGGTTTTTTCTGAAGCGGCTGCTGCGACGGCTTCCCAGCCATAAAACGGCCGCCGCCTGGACCGGCAAACTCATGCAGGCGACGCGTGAACTGCTGTCGCAATCGGCGGCAGCCGAACGGGCCGGACAGAATGAGGCCGCCCTCGATTTCGTCGAACAGGCGGCCCGCACCTGGCCCGAACTTCCCGAGGTTCTATCGGTTTACAATCGCCTCGCGAATCGCCACCAACGCCTGCGAGTCGGTGTGGTCGACCTGCCGAACGCCGTCACCGACCCGAATTCCGCCGTGCTGGCGCGTGCCGAGCTGCGCCGTCGCCAGTTGACGGAAACACCTTTGTTTCGGGCATCGCGGTTTGACGACAAGATTGCCCGCTACGAGTCGCGGTTCTTTCAGGATTGGACCCCCACCGAATTGGGGCACCGCGTCGTGTTCCGTCTGCGGCCGACCGGAGGCAGCGCCCAATCGATGCCCCCCTTGACCGCCGCCGGACTGAGCGAGGCCCTCGCCGAGCGACTCGATTCTGCCGGCGATCGGTACGATGCCCGCTTTGCCGCAATCGTCACGGGGCTGGCAGTTCGCGGCCCCTTTGACCTGACGGTTCAATTCGATCAACCTCCGCTGCGGCCCGAGGCGCTGTTCGCCTTTCCTTTTCGGCGCGCGGCGGCCTTTGGCGCGTCAGCGTCGACATCGACCGGCGGCGACACCACTGACGAGAACGGGACGGCGAACAGCTACCCGTTTCGAATGGAGCCATACGCGGGGGATGGCCGTGCCCGGTACCGTCGTTCGATCGCCGAACCCGAGCGGACTGCCGATCGGCATGTGTCCGAGATCGTCGAGATCCGCTACGCCTCTCACGACAAGGCGATCCAGGGTCTGTTGCGAGGTGAAGTCTCGCTATTGCCCAGCGTCCCCCCAGGGACGGTCAAATCGTTTTCGGGACGGAACGAGTTTTTCACTCAGCAGTATGGCCTGCCCGTTACGCACTTGCTGCAATTTCATCCGCGGCAGACTCCTGGCCGCTCTCGCGCCTTGCGGCGGGCGCTGATCTATGCACTCGATCGACCGCAACTACTGACTGAGGTCTTTCTGCGCGGCTCGACCGACAATTTGGGACGGTTGACGACGGCTCCCTGGCCGACGACGCTGTACGGCTACAACCGCTTCATCAAACCGCATCCGTTCGACCCGGCACTGGCCTATTCTCTGGCCCGCAACGCCGAAAAAGAACTTGGCCATCAGATTGCGCCCTTGCGAATCTGGGTTGCCGACGCTCCGGAAGTTCGCGAAGCGGCCGGACGAATCGTTGGGGCCTGGCAAAAGATCGGTGTTCCGGCCGCGCTGATTGCGGGCGAGGCCGGTTCGAAGATGCCCAGCCTGGCGGACGACGACTGGGACGTGGCATATCGGGCCGAGGTCATGGCCGAGCCGCTGATCGAACTCTGGCCGTTTCTGGCACTGACCGCATCGACCCAGACCCAGGCCCTGAGTTACCTGCCCGCCTGGCTGCGCCACGATCTGCTCGACCTCGATCGTGTCGGCGACTGGCGGACGGCCGAACAACTCCTCAACAAACTGCACCGCCAGTTCTGGGCCGAAGTCCATCTGATCCCGCTGTGGGAAATCGACGAGCATTTCGTCGCCAGAAAGAACATTCGCAACATCCCCGATCGGCCGTTATGGCCCTACCAGGCCATCGAGCGCTGGAAGGTCGAACCCTGGTTCTCGCGAGACTGAGCGACGCCATGCCCAGGTCAATCGATCGATTGCACTCAAAACCGCATCCTGCAACGGGCAGCCTCGCTTTCGTTGCGGCGCTGTTGTTCGTTGCGCCACTGGCGGGCGCCGACCCGCCGGCTCACGAAATTTCTCTCGAACTTCGGCCCTATCGCGTCCAGATCGACCTCGCCTATGCATCAGCCCCCGATTTCGACGGTGCGTCCGGGGCGTTGGTGCAAAGCGACTTTGGCGATTGCCTGGAGCGGGTTGCCGGCAGCCTCTGGCAAACATCGATTCGTGCCAACGCCGGCATTCGTCTCGCCGGCGTCGACCCGTTACAGCGCCTGCGGCCGGAAGACCTGGAACGACCGGCCCTCGCCGCCGACCTCGACAAGCTGTACTTGCTGTCGGTCGAGCCGGCCGGGGCGGGAATACGAATCGCCGGCAGGGAATGGGATACCGCCACCTCCCAACTGGGGGCGATGCAAATCGTGACACTTCCGGATCGTCGCGAGACGGCCCATTGCCTCATGAAATTGTTGCAATCGCTGTTTCGCCCGGTCGCAACAATCGAGCAAAGTAAAGGGGGTCCCTTGCGCCTTCGAGCGCGCGGGGGAGCGCTCGCGCCGCACGACGAAAGCTGGCAAGCGCTTCGCGAGGGCATGCTGTTCGAGGCCTATTATCGATATCTCAATCAGGAACACGCGGTCGAACGAATTCAGCAGATTCCCTGGACGTACCTGACGGCAGGTCGGGTCGAGCAGGGTGTCGCCGACGGCACCGTCACCAGCGGCCTGCGGGCCGCGTTGTCGACCCGCCGTCGGCGAGTCGAGGTCGTCGCCCTGGGAGTGAGTCGCCAGGTCGATTCCACCCGTCTGACACTCGTCACGCGGCCTCCGACGCGGCGACCGCTGGGAGGCGTCGAAGTCGAGCTCGCGGCCGACTCTCAACCGAGCGATGCCCCGTCAACTCCGCCGGCAGAGGGCGCTGGTTCTGGGCGGTTCGTCACCGACCGCAAAGGTCAGGTGCTGCTGAGAGCCGCCGCCGATGCGACCAAACCGATGTGGCTGTTTGTACGAAACGGCCAGAATCTACTGGCGCGCATCCCGTTCGTGCCGGGTCTCCACGCCGACGAATTGCTGGAATTGCCCGACGATACCTTGCGGCTGGAGGTCGAAGGCCATGTGGCGCAGTTGCAGTCGGAACTGGTCGATACCGTGGCCCGACGCGCAGTGCTCGCGACACTGGCGCGGCAACGCGCCAAAGCCCGCGAATGGCCCGACGTCGATGAATTCATGAGGCAATTGGCAGCCGGCCCCAAAGCCGCGGTCTTCGTCGCCGACTTGAGTGGCATTCGTGTGCATGGGTTGCAGGCGGCACGTGCTCAGAAAGATCGAGCCACTGAGCTGAGAGTCCGCAGGCTCTGCGACGATATGGCCAAACTGATCTCAGACTACCTCGAAGAGGACAAGCTGCGCGAACTTCGAGACGAAATCGACGAGTTGAAAAAAATCGCCGAGGAAGACGACGCGGCCGAGAACGCCTTGAAGTCGGGTCAACCACCCGCGAAAGGTCGCCGAGACCAACCGACGCGAAAATCAGGTGCGAACCCGCCGGAAGCGGTCCCGCCCGCGAAGACCCCGCCCGCCGGCGCCGCGTTCTGACTGCGAAATCGAAAGTCTTGTGTCCATTTTCCTTGTCCTCCGCCCGGCTGAAATCACGATTCCTCAGTGAGTTCGTGGGTGCAGCGTAAAAACCAATCACAGGCATTAACTGAACTTTTGAACACTATTCGATCCACCCCGTTGGTCGGGTGATCGATTGAAGAAAGGCCGTTGGGGTGAAATACGGGTTGCAGATTCTCAAGAGTCGCTCGCACCGAAAGAACGGGCTGAATCGCCGGGGTTTCGGAAATTTTCAGGTTTTTTGAGCCAATCATAGAAATTGTTTCCCTCCCGGCTAACCGATGTGTATGATACATATAGACTTTGCGGGTTTTTCAGACCTAACGGGAGCCATTCATGGCCGCCAGTCTGATCCCCACGGAAGGCGGATCGCCAATCACGCTCGATAAGCCGATCATTTTGATCGGCCGGCACCAGGAATGCGACATTTCTCTGCAAACCAGTTCTAAGGTTTCGCGGCGGCATTGTTGCGTTGTCCAAGTGGGGGATCGGTACGTCCTCCGCGACCTGGGAAGCATGAACGGCATCCGCGTGAACGGCCATCGAATCGTCGAGACCGAGCTTTGTCCGGGCGATGAAGTCGAAGTGGCCGACATTTGCTTTCTTTTCCGCCGCGACGACGTTGCAGCAAAATCGGCTAAGCCGGCGAATGGCGTGCGGGGAATCCCAGCGAGCTCCCCGGCACATGACGTCGGCAGTCAAATCCCGATTGTGCTTCGCGACGATGGCTCGTCGCAGGCCCCGTTAGGGTATCCCCCCCTCAGTGGAATTGACGATTCGTCCGAGATTCGATTGAAGAACGACAGCCCTTCGGCTGAGCATGGCTTTGTTCGGGCGTGAACGGGCGTGAACGGGCGAGTTTTAAACACCCCATCCTGCGCAGGCCACCGCCCCTCGTCATGGCCAGAGGGGTGTGGATCAGGGTCTTTGCGCGATCTGTATGCCCGGCTGCCGATTACGGTCCGGCGCGCTTTCCAGAGACGTATTGCCTCAAATGGCGTGTTGCATGAAATAGGTGGTAGAGCACAAATCGAAGTTTCACGAGACCTCCTGTGGCACTAACCGAGATCGATCGCGATTTGCTGAAGCGATGCCTGGCGGGTGACCCTGGCGGCTGGAATGACTTTGTCGACCGCTATCTGGGGTTGTTCATCCACGTGGTTCAGCACTCGGCGTACGCGCGCAGCGTCCGCCTGACATCGGAAGACGTCGACGATCTGTGTGCCGAAGTCTACGTCACGCTTCTCGAAAGCGATTTCGCGGTGCTTCGGCAGTTTCGGGGTGACTGCTCATTGGCGACGTATTTGACTGTGATTTCCCGGCGCGTCGTCGTCCGCGAAATGGCCCGCCGACGTATGGCCGAAGCCTTGGGGCATGTTCATCAGCCGGCGGTCGATATGGCCGGCACCGGGCGCCGCGAAGTCCAACGCATCGACGATCGCGAAGAATTGCAGCAAATGCTCGCCGGCCTACCGGATATGGAAGCCAAGATCGTCCGCCAATATCACCTCGAAGGCCTGAGCTACCGCGAGATCAGTGCCGGTTTGGGAGTCCCGGAAAACTCAATCGGCCCGACACTCAGCCGCGCTCGAGCTCGCCTTCGCGGTCGCGAAGTGCAGTTTTAGGTTGGACGCACAGATCGGTGAGCCGGCGAGCGGGGGGCATCAGCCCCCTGAAGCGTCACGTCATATGCAGCACCGCAGCGCTTATCGAGCGCGTCGACTCAAGCGCGCAGCAACCGCCCCAGATCGTCGCACAGTGTCTCCAGGCATAGCAAAATCGACGCGTTCTGATCGAGTTGCCGATCGGCCGCAAGGCATCGCTCGAGCAGTCGGGCGACGCGGTCGAGCGACTCGGGCGACCCACTCGGAAATCGGCTCACAAACCGGGCCACCTGCCCAACGTCGTCGGTGCCGCGCGCCTCATCGGCCAGATCGAGCAGCGACCGGCGAAAAAACTCGATGGCAAACCGCACGATCCAGCCGGCGGCTGTCCGCTGCGACGACTTTTCGCCCCCCCCGGCATCCAGACCCTCGATCAGCCTGGCCGCCAGTTGAACGCTCAGAAACGGCTCGGCGGCCAGCAGGTCGTACAGGATCTTGCGTTGTTCGCGCCGATGCGGGTCGAGCAACTGGCGCGCCGTTTCAAGGCTGCCCTCAGCCAGTTGCGCGATCTGGGACGCAGCCGCGTCGCCGTCGACCAACTCCTCACGCAGCAAAAGTTGCCGCACAGCGTTTTCAGCCAGCGCCCTGAAATGGACGATCTGGCATCGCGATCGAATCGTCGGCAACAACAGCTCGGCACTGCTGGCAATCAAAATCAGCAGCGAATGCTGCGGGGGTTCTTCCAGAGTTTTCAGCAGTGCATTCCCGCTGGCCTCGTTGAACAGGTCGGCATCATTGATGACGGCGATTTTGCGCCGCCCCGCCATGGACCGCAGCGACAAATCGTGGCACAGTCCCGCCTGACCGCGATGCTCGTCGTCCCCGACGAACAGCTCGATCGACAGTTCGCTTTTGCCTTCAGGCAGTTCGACGAGGTAGAAATCGGGATGGGTGCGGGCTGCCACCTGCAGGCAGCCGGGACACACGCCACAAGCTTCCAGATCACTTTCCTGGTGTTGCTCGCAAAGCAGACATTGGGCCAACTGAACTGCGAACCGAAGTTTGCCGATCCCGGGTGGGCCGACGAACGCATAAGTATGCCCTAATCGTCCCCGCGCGGCGCAGTGCTTCAGCCGCTCGAGCGGCTCGGCGTGTCCCAGAATTTCGGTCCAAGGCATGACGAAGCGCTCGATCTCAGGAGTTCAAAGATTCCGAATTGCAACGCGGGGTGCGAGTCGGCACAGTATATAATATGTGTGCTGGCAAGCGTGGAATCAGGCAGTTGAGCGTCGCAATTCGACCGTTTTCGCGCCGCGCGGATTGGGCAAAACTGTCATTTCGCCGGGAAAACTGCGAAAAACGGTTCAAAATTCCATAATGACACGGTTTTGTGTCATTTTGAACTCTTCATCCTTTGTATTTTAACATGGCATTTTGCCGCGCCTTTGGATCGTAGACTCTTTTGCCGTGATGACTTGCGTTGAAACCAACGACCATATCCGGCGAACCATCGAACAAGGAGTCGAATTTCCCATTGTCTCCAAAGCCCCACAAAGTGACCTGAAAATGACCCGTTTTTCGTGAAGAAACACTCGAAAATCGGCAAGATGACAAAACGTGTTGCACAACCAGACTGCTGAAAATCCGGGATTTTGAAGGAGTGCCATCGTCAACGAGAGGCATGGATCAATTGAACCACAAGGCACTGAGGGCACAGAGACGAAAGGACTGGGGGAGACTCTGGTTCCTGGCTGTTTCTCAGTGTTCTCTGTGGCTCTGTGGTTCAATTACGACACCCCGTCGCTCGAATTTCATTGTCAATTGTCCATTGCGCATTTTACCATGTCGCAGGTGGCCGCCAGAAGACCGCGGTGCGCAAATCTGGAAATGATCGAACAGATAGTTCCGATTTCCAATCGTGCATGGCGCTCTCCGGGCCGCTCTGCTTCCCTTGTCAATTCTCCACGGTCCATGATCTCTTGATCGCAGGTGTACCGCCAGGGCACGAAGAATGCGGCAGACTTTCGGATGGGCCAACTGCAATTCTCAAAAACGGCGGAATCTTCCGGATTGGCCAACTCGCAACGGGTTGGGAGTATGCTTCCATGCCCCCCCTTGCTCAAAACGGCTAAGGAACAGGGAATCAAGGTCGATCGCGCGCCGCAAGAGATCGGCAACGACTTTATCCAAACGCTCGACCTTCGAGTCCCGGTCGGCAAACCGCTCCAGGTCACCTGCAGCCTTCTCGTCGATCGCCTTCCCGGCGACGATAACTCGGGAGCCCTGCTTGTCATCGACAGTATCGACTTTGTGGTCACCCCCGCCGAGACAATGAAAAAATAGGGAAACGCCCATTGCTCCCTGTGTTGCGACCGATCAGCACAACCGGAAACACCGGTCAATTGGACAATGCGTCGCAGTAATCGCTGCCATTCGCCCAGGAATTTTCCGACGTCTCGTTCCGGGCATGGTAAATCATCAAGGATGACCGCCTGCTTTGTTTGCCGGCGGAACGATCGGCGACCACGGGGAAAAACGATCATGATTCGGGCTTGGACTTGGGGAACGGTGTTGGGGCTGGCGGTCGTATTTGGCAGCGATTCAGCCGACGGACAGGATGCACGAGCACGACCCTCTACAGCGAGTCGCAGGGTCGCCAGTCGAACGGTAGCGATGCCGAAGCGATCGGTTGCACAAAACAGCAATAGGTCCAATTTTCCCGCCCTTCCGTCGCCGGGATCCGGCTCGTATGGGGGTCGATCGCCGTACCAATTGCACAACCTCGAAAGGCGAGTGATCGTGGACCCGGGCTTCGGCTCCAATGAGGGTCAAGCGCCGTATGGCGATCCCTCGTCATCGACAACGAGGACGGGGGTATCGGAAGCTCCTGGTAGCGAATGCGACAGGTGCCGCACTCCGAATAATCCATCCGACTGGGCCGGTGCTCGCATCGACAGTGTCTGGGATGAGCCTGCAACCGACGGTATCACTGCGGAAGGAATGCCAGGCGATCGACCAAGCGAGGCTGGTTTCGATCAAGGTGCGGGTCAATTCCGCATTGCAGAGCCAATGGGCGTGCCAACGCAGATTCGGATTCAAATTTATTGTCCAGCCGACACGACGATTCGGATCAACCACCAGATCATGCATGCGCTGGGGACGAATCGCAGGTTTCTATCGCGGGTGGATGACGACAACCAGCATTTTTATCGCATCACGGTCCAATCGCGGAAACCAGAAAACAAATTCGAAGGGGATTTCTACCTGTCGCATAGCGCGAACACCAACAATCTGACGATCTACTTCGACCCGAGTGCCGGCAAAAAAACGCTGGTGTGGCTGAACGGCAAGAGGTGGTGTCCCAAATACGAGCGGTCCGACTGCCCTGAACCGCCGCCCCCTGAAACGACGAGCGCTTCGGCTTTCAACGATAATGTGCTCGCTGCGCCCTAGATGTCAGCTTTGGTCCCACTCCCAATGCAAAGTCCAGCCTCCGAACCAAAGTCGGATGCTAAGCCGGAGCCTGAATCAGACTCAGACTCAGACTCAGACGCAGAGTCAGACTCAGACGCACATCCAACCAGGTCAGCAATCAAGCCGCCGACGAAATAAGGAACTATCGGAGTTGATTCCTCCGTCGGTAAGTGCCGACCGAAATGCCTGGCGCTCAACACCTTCAAAGCCCGATCGGCAATCAGTCGGCGTCGGCTACCTCCGTCGCGTCGGACTTTTGCTATCAACCGGGGGCGAGGCAGGGCTGACTTTGGCCGGCTGGCGGAAACCGAAGAAACCAGCCAGTCCGGAAGCTTTCGATCGCGGAACGGGGGCGGCCTTTGCCTTTGACCTTGTCGGCAGCGCCGGCTGCTCTTCCATGTAGCCGGCCTGCTCGACGGCCCGATCGACGATCGGGGCCGCGGCGCGTTTGGCGTTGCGTTGCGATGATGCGGGGTTTGACGGCGCGACACGGGCGCGGCCCGGCGCCTCCGGCTTAGCTGCCTCTTGAAATTCGGTGGGCGGCGGCTCCGACACCCATTGATTTTCCCCGCGAATCTGACCATCCCGCCGTTGCCTGCCCCCCTGTTTCAAAGCGCTGTTCGCTGCCTGCGGTGCCATGGGGCGCAACGCGTCACCGGTCAGTGGCTGGGGGCGCTGTATCCGACGGCGGCTATGATCTATGGACGGGCCTGATTCAATGTTCTCCGTCTCGCCCGGATCCAATTCGTATTCCTGCCGGGATGATCCGGGTTGCCGATGCGGCTCCATGCGTGGGCCGATCGGAACGTTCTCAGGCGGCGCGGGAGGTTCTCTGTAACTGCTGCGGAGTTCGGCGGGAAGCTGCAGATCGCCGCCGATGTTTTCATTCACTCGTTCGCGCGCTTTGCGCAACAGGTTATTCCGATAGCGCCGATCGATTTCCTTTTCACGATCCTTGCTGTCGGCAAGGTTCGTGGAATGGATTTCGTCCGCGTAAGGAGACCAGCGCAGTCCGGCCAGGTCATAGAGGGTCGGGTAAATCACGGAACTGGCCAGGATAATGTTCTCCTGCAGCGACGATTCCTGACTTGGCAACGGACGGAACAGCCCGCCGATCACCGGCACGTCTTCCAGCAGGGGAACTCCTTTGGAAGTTCGCGAGGCTTTGAGAGCCACCACATATCGGCTCACCTCCCGCAGTTCGTAGCTGCTGGTCTGCACGTCGGTGTGGATAAAGTGTCGCTTGACGCGCCCCAGGTGCTTTTCGTCGGCCCGCACCGGCTCGCGGACGTTGGTGGTGTACATGTAATCGAAGCCGTAGACGATCGAGTGTCCGTCGGGTTGAATCACCGGGCGGATTTCAAACCCGGTTCCGGTCTCGAATTTGTACACTGACGGATCGGGGATCAGCGCTTGCAGGGCTGCGCCGAACTCAGGCTTGCTCGGGCCGCCGACTCCCTGGACCTGCTGGAGCGGCGACTGGCTGGAAGTCAGGTTCGCGGCCGGCTGCCCCTGCAGCATGGCGGTGCCGGCGAGAAACGTGTGATCCTGCAAGAGATTGCCATATTCCGTGGCTACTCCTTTGAACCCCTTCATCGCCTCGGTGATCAGGATGTCGCGTTGCGGAAGATCGAACTCGACCGTCGCGGAAGGGTTGACTTTCGCAAAAGCGCGATTATTAGTGAGAATCGTGGTGGTCTCGATCTGACCCAGGTTCACGTCCCAGTAGCGAGAGGCCCTGCGAATCTCCTGGAAGGCGGGACTGTAGAACTGGGCCGCGATGTCGTCTTCGAGTGCCGTGGCCAGCCGTTTGAGATAATTGTCGACATTGGCCACGTGCGAGCGCATCGCTTCGAGGAGCTCGACCGATTTCTGTTCTTTTTCGTCGATTGACTGTTCCAGGATACGGATGGCGAATTTGGTTTGCTGAAGACCTTGAAGTTCTTCGTCGGCTTTGCGATACCTTTGATCTGCTTCAGCGAGCTTTGGCTTCGATTCCTTCAATAGTCTCGCAGCTTGAATAATATCGGGCAATTTGCGTTCGACAACTTCGCTCGCCTCGGCAACGGCTTTGGTGAACGCTTCTTGGATGGCGTCTCGCTGCTCTTTCTTAGCATCGCGAAAAAGTCCAAAATTCTCAGGACTAATTCGCAAAAACCTAATCGCAAACCGGACTTTGTCGTCGGCTAAACTGTGGATATTCACATCATCGGAAGTCATCTCAGCATCAAATTCGTCGAGCAACGCGCGCTGCAATAGGTCAAGGCTCCGAACATTGATTTTCGAACCCACAGCACGCTTCAACGAATCAATTTTCTTAGCTAGCTCATTAGGTATTTCGACTTCGTCTAATGCAGTTCTTAATTTATCCTGATCTTGCGGGTCTAATTCGTCTGACTCAAGTCTACCGCGATTCTTTACTATCGTTTCGTCGACGGCCCTAAATGTCTTATTGTAATCAACACTCTTTCGAATTACTTCTGAATCCAACATCGCCCTGCCGGACGGTTCAGGAGTAATTTTGTTATCGTTACTCAATATTTTATCGGTGGCGGTCGTAAGTTGCTGTCTGACGTAGTTGTCGACTAACTCTCCGAAGGATCGAAACGCAGTACGTGCCGCATCTCGTTCAGCCGCCATAATGCTCGTCGACACGCCATCCACTATTTGTTTCAGACTCTTTTCCGCGTTGCTGTACAAATCACGAGCGACTATCGCTTCATTATAGGCCGAATCAATGTCCCCATTACGCGATTGGATCAGCGATCGCTCCAGCAGCAGGTTTTTGTACTCCAGTTCCGCCACGAGTTGCGACTTCATCGCCTGGGCCATGCGTACCGTCGCGTGCTGAACGCTGTTGAGCGTGTCGTCCCCTTCGAGGTATTGGTCGAAGAAACTGCGGAAATTCCGAAACGTATACGTCCGGGCCGCATTGTCGAAAATGCGCTGGCCATCTTTGTCGTCGAGTTTGCGCCCGAACTTGGCCATCACGATTCCGTTGACCCGCGAGTCGGGATGCCGCGTATGCGTCAAGGCGCGGTAGTAGTCGAACTCGGCCTGCGGCAAAGTGCAGCGCACCGACATCTGGAACTGCTCGATGATTCGCATCCGCACCTCATTTCGCGCCACGGCAGTGACGAACAATGCCCCCGACAGGCTCAGACCTCCTGATCTGGCGGAATTTGCTTTGGCACCGAGTTTGGATTGGCGGGCGGTGCTAAGGAGGTGAAATGGAGCTGCAGCTTGGTCCCCGGATACGCGAAAGCAGCGTCATTGAGGGT
>SIAF01000074.1 GCA_009691905.1 Planctomycetaceae bacterium
CGTCCAATTGCAGCCGCACAAACTCCGTTCCTTCCGGCCAACGATGAGGCATCGGTTCACTTCCTTGTGTCCCCCCAAGGAAGCGCGCAGCTTATCCCTCCCCGTCGATTCAGAAAATAGCATTCTTAGCCCAAAAGCGGGCCGTTGTTCTTTTTTGGTGCGTCTTTTCCAGATTTGCGCACCGCGGTCTTCTGGCAGTCCCTTGCGGCATGGTAAAATAAGGGGCGATCCCAACCGGGATCGAGACTGGCTTCGACGCGAAGAGATAAATACCGGGAAATCCGATGCGTTTCGGCGGAGCCTGACTCGTTTTCAACAGGCTGCAAGGCCCGGCACACCCATCAGTGTCATCAGTGGTTGAAAATGCGTTTGCTTTAAGCCTGAGAAACAGGGGGGGAGGGGGGAGAAACAGGGGGCTTACGCCACCCCGCTCGCCGACAGTTCGTGCGTCGAGGCGACTGTCGATCCCGATTCCGCCTGAGGAGGCGGTACTACGAACTGGCATGCCAAACGGAGAGTTTGTTTCCAGATTTGCAATCTTTTGTCGAAGGGGTGTCGCGCCGGAATTATGAGCCCCTTGGTCAAAACTGAGCAAATCCCGGCGGTATTCTCGAAGGGGTTCATAATTGAATTATGAACCCCTTCGAGAATACCCGTGACTTTCGAAAGGCGATCGTGCAAAACCGGCCGAAAACCACGTTTTTCAGGGGTCCAAAATTCGCAACAAACTACAATCGCTGACACCCCCCAACAGTTCTGTTTCGCCGCGTCGCTTGCGACCCGTGTATCGACGCGACAGGGCAGCCTATAGGCTGTACTCCAGCGAGACATCGCGATTCCCGCCAAAAACCACAACCGGCAGTGGTCATGGCCTGGTGCCATCCCTAAAAACCACAAAATGGTGAATTCCTTTGACAACCGGCGCGCGCCATGGCTATGATCCGCCGCGTTGATGTTGTGGCAATTCCGCGTGGTAGCCGACCGGTCGATCTGACCGGCTGGTTTTTCAGGCCGGCTGGTTTATCTGGCTGGTTGGGCTACCCGGTGGAAACGGACCGATGGATCGGCCCGGTGAGTTCAAGGAAGGACGACTTCATGCCCAAGCCGAAGGCTGCTTCTCTGCTGCGCCCGGCTGCGTCCCTCTCGCGTTCTCCTCGATCGCAAACTCACTGGGGTCGATCAGTCACTCACGCCGCGCTGTGCCGCACGACCACCCTCGTGCTGCTGTGCTCGTCGTCATCGTCCCGTTTTCGCATTCTGTCGACCCGGGCTGCACCGCTCTGCGACGGAGTTGCCGGTTTCCCAATCCCCGAGGCACAGGACGTGCCGGAAAGCGAAGGACTGCTATGGCGACGAAACCTCTGATCGGATTCAACGGCGATTACCGTGCCGCTCGCAAGGACACTATCGCACTCTCGTGGTTCAACACGGGGTACTATGACACCATCAGCGCGGCAAAGATCAAGACCGGCCCGAAAGAGACCGACGTCACCAACGGCATTCCCGTGCCGATCGTGCCGCTGGCTGACGACGCCGAACTCAAGCAGCTTCTGGGGATGCTCGATGGACTGGTGCTGGCCGGCTGCACGCAGGATCTCGACCCGATTCGGATGGGGATGGAGAAACACCCGGCGACCCGCTCGATGCCGCTGCGCCGCGAAGATTTCGATCGCCGTCTGTGCCGCATGGCCGTCGAAATGCGGATGCCGATTCTCGCGATCGGCGGCGGGATGCAGCTATTGAACGTGATATGCGGTGGAACGCTGTATCAGCACATTGCCGAAGACTGTCCGCGGGCGCTGCACCACTGCGACCCGGTCGAAAGCACGTTGCGGCATGTGATCGAAATCGTGCCGGGAACGCGCGTTGATACGATTTACGGCCCTGGTGAAATCCGCATCAACAGCCAGCACCACCAGTCGGTCAATACTGTGGCCAAGGGATTTCGCGTCTCGGCGAGGGCCCCCGACGGCGTGATCGAGGCCTTCGAATCGGAAGACCCCGACTGGTTCTGCCTGGGCGTGCAGTGGCACCCCGAAAACGAATCGTCGAGCGCCCTCGACATGCAGGTCTTCGAGCAGTTCCTGACGGCGATCGTCGACCAGAAACAGCCGGTCATCCTGCCGATGCGCAAGGCCGGTTGATCGCAAAAGGCCGGTTGATCGGGTTTCGATCGTCTCGCGTTTGGCTCAATTCGTGCCCCGGTCGCATTCAGGCGATCGGGGCACCGTTGTTTCTTTTGTTTCTTTGTCGCCGATCTTGTACTTCGCACGGCTCAGAAGGACACATTATCCGCAGCGAGCCGCAGTGCGTCGGCCCGCGGGTTGAAACGCGATGACGCATTGCCGAGAAACAGGGGGCTGACACCCCCCGCTCGCCTGCGGCGGGTCCAAAACTTTCGCGGCTGCGAGAGCGAGCGGCGATTGCCGACGAATTCCGGCTTTTTCTGCCGCTGTGCCGGTTTGGCGCCACAACGGGCGGGCGACCGGGCGTATCTAAAGAGAGGCTCAGACAGCAAGTGGGGCGGTTTGGGCTTGGCGCTTGACCGTCTGCGCCGCCAGCCCGTAGCATGGGGGTTTTCCGGTTTTGACGGGCCCCGGTTTTTGACACGACGGCGCGCGTTGGCGTAGGCAGGCTTTCGAGCCTGACGCGCATGGTCCGATTCCGCTGAAAACACTGTGATTCCGTCAGCCTGGAAAGGCTGACCTACTTTAGCAGCCGCGTCGATTGGACTGGCCCGGCTGTGTTCGGTTTGTCATCTTTCGGTCTTCTCCCTCTACCAGAGCTTGAGCCCATCCGTGTCTATCGACTCTCCCGCTGCGACATCGCCTGAACTCAACCCGGCTGCGACTCCTGCGGGGGGCCCCGTACCGGCTGGGGCCGTTCCCCCGGTTGCGGGATCCATTCCCGGCGGCGCGGCCCCCGAGGGAGTCGGCGAAACGAACGACGACATTGACGAATACGAGCCCCTTTCGCCCGAGTTAGTTGAAGAAGAGGCGATTCGCGGCGACTTCGTGCTGCGCTGGGCGGTGGTCCTTCTGGCGCTGCTGCTGGGCAGTACGCGGATCGGTGAAACAGCGACCCTGGTACACGTGAAAACCGGCCAGTACCTGGCCAGTCACGGCTGGTTGCCCCCCGCCAACGACGTGTTTTCGTATACCGCCGCCGATCGCCACTGGACCAATCTCTCGTGGGGGTTTGACCTGCTGACGTCGGCGGTGCATGCGATCGGGTCGTTCCAGGGGCTGTCGATTTTCAAAGCGCTCGTGGCGGGACTGATTTTCGGGCTGCTGGTGGTCATCAGCCGGCCCGGTCTGCCGACCTGGTGGGGATCGATTTGCGCGGCGCTGGCGCTCTTGGCCTGCCACAAGCAGCTCACGGCGCAGCCGGGGCTGATGACCCTGCTGGGGACGACGATTGTGATGTGGATCCTGCACCGCTGGCAGCAGCCCGCTTCCAAAAAGTCGGGGTTGTGGATGCTGGTGCCGGTCTTCATCGTCTGGTGCAACCTCGATCCGCGGGCCTACCTCGGGTTAACGCTCGTGGCGCTGTACGTCGTCGGAGACAGCTTGGGAAGCTGGCTGCAATTCCCGACGTCGCAGTCCGCGTCGGACCGACGGCAACTGTGGATTGTTACCGCCGCGTCGGTGGCGGCGATGCTGGTTCATCCGTTTCTGCATAAGTCGCTGCTGGCCGCGCTGCAGATTTATGGGGCTGAATACCCCGCGCTTCGCGAGTATCTGGGGGGCGTCTATGCCGGGGTCGAAGTCGTGCCCAACGGCCCGAACCTGATTTACTTCCCGATGACCGCCGAGAAGTTCTGGTCGTGGGCCGGTGTCGACCTGGCGACCGCGTGCGGGCTGGTGCTTTTGGCGATCGGGGCGATCATGTTCGCCCTGAATCGGGCGCGGCTCGAACTGGGGCAGCTTTTTGTGTACCTGGGTTGCCTGGCGCTGGCGGTGGCGTGCGTCTACGAATTGCCATGGGCGGCGCTGGTGTGCGCCGTGCTGGCCACGCTCAATGGCCAGAGTTGGTATCAGGCCTCGATTCGTCAGAGTTATTCGATCGACACGAAAGAACTGGTGTTTTCGCGCGGCGGGCGGGCACTGACCGTTCTGGCATTCGCCGCGATCGCGTTTTTCGGCGGAACGGGCCGGCTGCGCGACACTCGCGCGCCGCGCACCGGGCTGGGTCTGGATGCCAACCTGGCAGTGACGCTGGACGACCTGACCCGTCAACTGGCGGGCGAGGCGAGCTTCGATCACCGGCCGTTTCACACCTTGTTGTCGCAGGGGGACATGCTGATCTGGGTCGGTGAACAGAGCTTCGTCGACAACCGGGTGGCCGTGTACTACGCGCCCGAACAGACCGACAACCTGCTGGCCATTCATGCGCAGACACGCGACGCGCTGCGGCAAATGCGCGACCGCAAGTCGGGCGTCGGGCTTCGCAAGGAAGCGCCCTGGAAGAGCGTCCTCGACGAATACTCGATTACGCACCTGGTTCACCGCTTGAACATCGACTCGCTGCGGGGAGGCGATTACATGGCCTTGATCGAACTTCTGCAGGACGAGAAGAACTGGCAGATGACGAGTCTGGGGGCGTCGGCGGCCGTCGTCTACCGTCGCGACTTGAAGGAGCCTGCGCTCGATGAGTACCTGTCCGAGCACCAGCTCGAGCTGTCGCAGCGCGCGTACCGCATCGAGTCGAAAGATTTGTTCGACTCGCGCAACTGGGTGAGACCGCCTTCGTTCTACCAGCGGTATTTCTGGTCCAGCAAGCGGGAGGTGCCTCCGCAGATTCAAGAAGCGCTGCACCTCGTGCGACTGGCGGCGCTGCAGGGGTTGCCGCGCGTCTACGAAACGTCGGGAGCGGCGATGGCCCTCGTCGCGATCCGCCTGGCACAGACGGGACTGGTCATCGACTCCAACTCAGCCGAGGGGTACGTGGCGCTCGGGCAGGCCTATCAATTGCTCGCCGAATGGGACGCGGCGGTCGCACGCAACGGCTCGCGTTCGCCCTATTCCGGGACGCGGTATTTCCAGGCGGTCGCGGCGTTCAATCAGGCGCTGGTCGCCGACCCGCACAACCAGACGGCGCATTTCGCTCTGATGTTGCTGTACCAGGGGGCGGGGCGACTCGATCTGACGCTGCGTCACATGGAAGCCATCGAGACCGAAATGCTCAAACGGACGGACGAGGGCGACGACGAAGTCGATCTCTCGCGAATGTCGAACCAGATTCGCGAGATGCGTGCCCGTCTCGAACAGGTCAACGAGCAAATCTCCAAAGTTCCCGAAGGTGAGGCCGGCCGCCAGCAGCGCGTGATGATGGCCGTCGGCAACGGCTGTATTCTGCGGGCACTGGAAGAGCTGGATCAGGAAGCCGCTCGGATGACCAATAATCTGGATGTCGAGCGACCACGGATCCTTCTGCTGCTGGAGGCGGGCCGGGTCGAAGACGCTCACAATGCGGCCGAACAGTTTGCCGAGTCGGCCCGCCGCGCCGGCGTCGCCGACTGGTCGACCCTCGTGGCGCTCACCAACCTTCCCGAAGCCGACTACAAACGGGCGATCGAAGTCTGGCGAGACGACGTCCAGCAGTCTTCGAAGGTGGCTTTGAACACCGTTCTGGCCACACTGCCGCCGCGTCCGGCCGGCACTCCCTGGCCGCTGGCCACGACGCGCGCCACGTACGAACTGTTTTACATGACGCCTGAGACGATCGCCGCCCGCGAGATCGAGCTGGCCCAGTTGTACCTCGAACAGGGTGAGGTGAAGTTTGCCGAAGAACAATTCCGCGAGGCGCTGAAGGCCAATCCTGAAACGCCCAGCCGGATGTTGATTGCCTACTATCTGGGCGAGCTGACCGGAAAAATCGTCGTGGAACCTTTTCCCCCCTCCGAGACTGTTCCGGGGCTGTTCGCCCCCGAGCCCGTCGCCGACATGCCTGATGACGACCCGCCCGACGGGGCAGAACCCGGGTCGTGATAGGTCTCATTCGTGACCGGTTGCGTTATAACCAGTGAGTCCTCCAGGAACTTTTCGGGCAAGCAGACGCAACAGGGCCTTGGCGGCTGCGTCGGCGAATTCGACATCGTTGATGTGTCGGTCGAGTGCGACCACCGCTATACCCCCCTTCGTCTCGTCGATGCCGGCAAACAACGCCTCCCGGGCGGCAGGGTCGTCAAACGGCTGGTCGGCACAATCAATTGCCGAAACCCCTCGCAGCGGCAAAACAATGACCGCCTCTCCGGTCGTTGCGGCCGCCTTGCGACCGATCTCACGACCCAGTTGTCGATTCTCATCCACCGTGGTGCGCATCAGCGTGACTGTCGGGTTGTGGCGATAAAACTTGCGGTCGCGCAACCGCGAAGGAATTGTTTCCGGCGGACCGAAGTTGACCATGTCGAGCGCCCCGACCGAGATCACCTGCGGGATGCCGCGTCGTCCGGCGGCCGTCAGCCGCTCCGGCCCGGCCGAGAGAATCCCCCCGACGAGTTCGTCGGCCAGTTCAGTTGTGGTGATGTCGAGCACGCCGGCTATCAGCCCCTCGGAAATCAATGATTCCATCGCCTGACCTCCATTGCCCGTCGCGTGGAATACCAGCACCTCGTAACCGGCGGCCTCAAGTGTCTCGCGAGCGCGGGTGACGCAGGGGGTCGTCACGCCGAACATCGTCGCCGCAATCAGCGGCTTGTCGCCCTGCGGGCCGACGCTCGCAGTTTGCGGCTTACGATCGGCGAGCAGCGGGTTGGCGGCGGCAGGCGAGGCGGAAGAATGCGGTTTGGCATCATCGCTCGCCACCAGGCCGATCATCGCGCGGGCCGCCTGGGTCAAAATCAGACGCGTCACGCGGTTGATTCCGACAATGTCAACCACTGAGTTGAGCATGAAAATGTCTTTGTCGCCGACCCACGGCCGCACCTGCCCTGATGCCAGGGTGCTGACCATCAGCTTGGGCACCCCCAGGGGCAGCGACCGCATGGCGGTCGTGGCGATCAAGGTCCCCGCCGAACCCCCCAGGCCCAGGATGCCTGAGACCTTTCTGTCGGCATGCGCGGCTTTGACGATGTGTGCGACCCCCGTGGCCGCCGCCGTCACTGCTTCGCCTCGATCGCCGCGCTCGCGGACCTGGGCCAGCGTCGTTCCTGCGGCGCGGTATACCTCGTCCCGCGGCACATCGGCCCTGGCCGCCGGCTCACCCAGGCAGCCGGCATCGACGATGACCACCGGGACACCCGATTGGGTCAGGCGATCACGCACAAAGGCGGCTTCAACTCCCTTGGTGTCCAGCGTCGCCACAATCCACACCGACATCGGGCGAATCTCCCTCGGGCCGTCTCACCCGCTGCCGCTTCGCGGTGCAGTCGCGATGCGCGGCTGCACCGTGCGGGGGGATGCACACTCATCGAATCTCGGGTTTTGCTTCGCTTGTCGTCACCGGGTTTGTCTCGGGATTCGGAATCTCGCGAGCCTGGTACAAGGCCGGCACGCCGGCGGCCGCGTCGTCGCGGAACTCGGAATGGGTTCCGACCGGCAGCGTGAACATCTGATATCCCGAACCCGCGCGACGGCGGAACAACAACGGATAGTGAATCGGATAGTCGTGCGTGCCCCCCGGCGTGAGGCTGAACGGTCCTCCCCAGCCGCTGTAGGGGCCTTTCGTCTCGTAAACGAGCGGCTGGTCGCTCGCGTTGGTCAGTTTGACGCCGTGGGACGCGAACGTGGCGTACAGATTCGGCGACGACCAGCCGGCGTCGAGTGCCCGCAATTTGGCGTAACCCAGGTCGATATCGGCGAGGGCCATTTGTGCGGGCTTGCCGCCGTGAACGTATTCATCCCAACCCGCAGCAAACAGCGCTTTGAGCTTGTCGACATCGAGCGTCTGATCGTCGGGCTGGTACCCCTCGACAAATCGTCCCTTGACCTCGATCTGCGATGTGGCATCGTAATCGAGAATGACCGCGCGGGTCAGCGAGGTTGGTTTCACCAGTTGCGGCGAAGCGACCTGCCTGAGGGCGATGTCGAACTCGGCACAGGGAGTCCATTGTGCGGCCGACGGATCGGCTTTGATCGCGACGGCGATTTGCAAGCGGGGCAGTTCGAACGCAAACCGGCGTGGCGATTTTTCCGCAGAGACAGCGACTGCGTCGTCGCCACCCTGTGCGACCGGGACGCCCGGGATTCGAAGCGCGGCCCCCGCGGCAGCCGCCGGCGCATCGACGATCCGAATCGGGCCGGCCAGCACCAGTTCGCTCGAGACCTGCAAGTTCGCCCCGTAACGCTTCAAATCGGGGATCGCCTCGACCAGCGTCTCGGGAACCGAGAGGCGGGCCAGCGCCTGCGAGGGAGTGTCGGCAACGTGGATCCGGGCCACGTCGGCCTGAACCAGCAGTTCAGAAATCGGCGCCAGCACGACCGGGGCGATGCCGATTTGAAGTCGGGTTGTTTTTGGAACCGCTGCCGCGCTCAGTCCGGCCGGCGGTAAGGTTTGAACCGGCCGTTGCGGCCCCGACGGTTCGACCGCCGCCACCGTGACCCCCATCACCAGCGAGACCCCCTGCTCGTCGGTGCTGACGTCGGCCGGCCAGAGTCGCACTCGCGGTTGGTACACCGGCAAGGGCCAGATGCTGCCGGCCGCCGCTTTGTCGAATGCGCTCAGGTCAAGCTGCTTTTCCAACTGGGCAACGATTCCCGGGACGACCGATCGAATCTGCTGTTCGATGGTCGATTTCTTTCCATACAGGCCCCGCACCAGCGCGCTGGAGACCATCTCGCGCTTGAGGCCGAATCCACTGACCGAGACGCCGTTGGGTGCCGTAACGTACCAGTTGTCGTTGGCGATGTTGAATGTCGAGCCGACAAGCTGTAACCGAACTTTGCGATCCTGGACAACCGGCGTCACGTCGAAGCTGAGCCAGGCCGGTCGGCGGTGGCCGATCACGATGCCGATCGGGCCGGCACTCGCCGAGTGTCGCGATCCTTCGATCTGTGTGGCGCCGATCGTAATCTGCACGTTGCTCAGTCCCAGTTGGACGTTGAGGCGACCGGGGGCATAGGCTTTGACGGCGGCCCGCCCGAGTTGGGCCGCGTAGCCGATTCGCGTCATCGAAACGTCGAAGCTGTATCCCTCGGCCTCGGTCATTTCAGAAATCGGCCGAAGCCCGCCCCGCAGCGAGTCGCTGGGAATCATCCTGGGGATGGCATCGCCCAGCATCGAAAACACTTCATTGCCCAGCCGCACGTAAACCGCTTGCGGGATTTCGAGGGCCGGGACAAACGGGGGCTCGGGAACGCCCGTAACACGCTGCCCATTGGCCGACAATGGACGCGACGTGAACGGCTTCAGCGTCGCCGGATCGCTTTGAGGGCTGAGCATCCAGGCGTAGAGTCGATCGTCGTCGTAGGCGTTGATCCAGACTTCATGTCCGGCGTCGGCCAGTTCCGTGTATCGCGGCGAGCCACCGGCCGCTTTCAGTGCCTCGATCATCTGCCGCGTCGGCTCGCAGCGAACGATGTTGTCTTTGGCCCCGTGAAAAGCCCAGATCGGCACATCTTTGAGCTTCTCGGCCAGTGCCGGGTCGCCCCCACCCGAAACCGTGACCACCGCCAGCCACCGCGCGGGATCGGCCGCCGCGAGCTGCCACGTCCCGTACGCACCCATCGACCAACCGGTCAGAATCTCTCGCTGCGTGTCGACGCTGAAGTCTTTTTCGACCTGAGTGAGAATCGCCAACGCCCGTTTTCCCGAGACCGAATCGGGCGCCCAACCGGTTAGAATCCGCCCGCGCACGTCGTCGTTCTGCGGAAAGACAACGAGGAACGGAAAATTCGATTCGCGGGCCTTGATCAACGGCCCGATCCCAAACCCCGTCGGCAAGATTCCGTCGTTGCCGCGCTCGCCCGCACCATGCAGAAACAGAATCACCGGCCACTTCTTCGTCGGCGTATATCCCGACGGGATGAAGACCGTGTACTTGTGGCTGCCGGTTTCGTCTTCGAGCACTCGCGGCTGGAACCCGACGCGCTGTTGCGGTTGCTGTTGCTGCGCCGTGGTCGGAGTGGCGATCGCCACGAGCGCCAAGAAGGCGATGCCCGAGATAAACCACCTGATGGGGATCGTGGAAGCAAGGCAGAAGCTGTTCATGGTTGGCATGGTCGTCCCTGGTGTTCCGTCTGGTTTGAAACTGGTGGCGTCGAAATCCCGTTTCGGCGCTCCGGCGATGTCATCCCTGGTTGCGGTCGGACTCATTGTAGCAAGCGAGCAAATGCTGATTCATCTTCAGCGGACGATAAATTCTACGGAGTCGTCGTTATCGACCCGCGAAGATGGGGCGGATTGGGAAATGGGGTTGAATGCGCGGGGCTGGTTCGACACGTCGGGGAGTTTGCCGGTTGTGCTGAATCGGCGGGATGGGGCGATTCTGGCACTGATTCCTTCCGTGACCGCACGCGACTCGAACGCCGTCGGCCGTACCGGCTGCGGCATCGCGTGAGTTACCGCCGACATTCGCGATGGTCAGTTTCATTAGACGGGGGCCTTTTCTCGTGCCTGGGACTGACGCGTGTAGCGGCCCTTCAGGCCTCAGGGAAACGTTCGTTGCCCGTGACCAAGCCCGTTGGGCCGGGCTGAGGGATGTTGGCCCGTTGGGCCGGGTTATGCGACGCTCGCGCTGCGGGTCAGGCTGGGGTGACGCAGTGGTCGAACGGCGGTTTGCACCATACGATTGTGCGAAATCGGCTCTACTGATCGGTGCGTCAGTGCCAACGGCACGTCATTCCTCAGCCCAGCCCAACGGGCTGGGTTGGCGTCACCGCAACAAGCATGCGGCCTGAAGGGCCGCGATCACCCTGACAATTGTTAACGCTCAACTGTCAATTGATTGACCAACGCGCTGGGATTTTCATCCCCCCTGATTTCAATCGCCCTACACTCTTCAAGATTCCGAAACCACGTGTGTTGCCGCTTGGAGAATTGTCGCGTGCGGGTTTGGACCAGTTCCAAGACTTCGGCGCGCCCGGTGCCTCGTTCCAGGTGGTTGATGACTTCTTTATAGCCCAGGGCCTGCCGCGCGGTGCGGCTCAGCGGTTTTTCGGCTTCCAGCAGCCGCGAAACTTCTTCGATCAGGCCGTCGTCGAACATCTGCCGCACACGGGCGTCGATTCGCGCGGAGAGCCAGTCGCGCGGGGGCGAGAGCCAATAGACGTGCTGAGAGCGCACGGCAACAGGCCGCGGCGGTTGCTGCTGTTGCTGCGACAGGCGAACTCCTGTCAGTTCGAAGACTTCCAGGCCGCGAATGATCCGTCTGACATCGTTAGGATGCAGCTTTTGCGCAAGGGTGGGATCGACTTCGGCCAACCGGGCGTGCAGCGCGGGTTCGCCCTGGCTCAGGGCGAATTGTTCCCAGCGGCGACGAATGACCCAATCGGCGGGGGGGCCTTCCAGGACGCCGCGCAAAACGGTCCGCAGGTACAGACCGGTGCCGCCGACAAACAGCGGGACGCGGTTCCTCGCGAAGATTTCGCCGCAGACTTGCTCGACCGCTCTCAGGTAATCGGCAAGACTAAATTCTTCGTGCGGGTCAAGAATGTCGAGAAGATGATGGGGAACCTGCGCCCGGGTCGCGGCATCGGGTTTGGCGGTGCCGATATCCATCCCGCGGTAGAACGTCATGGAATCGAGGGCGACGATTTCGGCCCCGAGCCGCTCGGCGAGTTCGAGGCTGAGGGCCGTCTTGCCGACTGCCGTCGGGCCTGCCAGAAACCAGCATTGCTGGAGAAGAGTGTCCGGGAGTTGCATGACGCGATTGTAGGGAATGAAGCGGCCCGGCGATCGATTTTCAGCGGGTTGGCGCGGCGTGTATCGTCGCATTCCGTCGGCATGTCCGCTACCATGAGAACGACCCGCTCGCGCTCTCACGCCGGGTTCTGTCGGCGGTCGATCCCTTTCGGGAGTAGTGGTATCTACACATCCAGTTTCTCCCTTCCCCCTTGGCGTGGGAGGGGTCGGGGGTGAGAGTGATTTTGTGCGTCCAACGACGCTCGCCCCCCCACCCCTGCCCTCCCCCCGCGAGGGCAGGGAGAAAAGCAATCTCACTTTGCGGTACCGTGACTATGGCACTTTTCGAAACCAGCGTCGCCATTTCGTGTCCGCCGGACAAGGCCTGGGATTTTCTGATTCGTCCCGCGAACCTCGAGCTGCTGACCCCGCCCGAGGTTGGGTTGCGTGTGGTCGAAGCTCCGGAGATTCTGGAATTGGGGAGTCGCTTGCTGTTCAAAGTTCAGGGGATGGGGCAGGTCCAGGAGTTTCTGCACCAGATCACCGCGTTTGATCCGCACGTGAAACTCTCTGAAAAGATGCTCAAAGGGGTGTTCGGCGCCTGGGATCACGATTATCTGTTCTCGACGAATTCCAACGACGAGACGGTTGTCTCCGACCATATCGAATTTGAACCCCCGTCGGGGATGTTAGGTTTCCTGGTGACGAAGAAGAAAATTCTCGACTACCTCGAAGAGAGCTTCGAACACCGGCAGGATCAACTGAAAAAACTGCTGGCGCAGGGGTAGTCACGCCGGGCTGATCACATGTGGCATTGATCGGGTACCGGCGGCATGTCCATGATTTTTCCCGCCAATGTCCGCATCGTTCTCGTTCAGCCCGAGTCGTCCGGCAACGTCGGCTCGGTGGCGCGAGCCATGCAGACGATGGGGCTTTGCGACCTGAGGCTGGTTGCGCCGGTCTGCGATCCGCTCGCTGACGAAGCGTATTTGCTGGCGCATAGCGCGAGTGAGGTGATTCGCAACGTGCGCGTCGTACCCACCCTGGCCGAGGCGCTGGCCGATACTGTCTTCTCGGTCGGCACCTCGCGGCGCACGCGGCGCGTCGGTTACCCGATATTCACCCCCGAAGAAATCGCGCAGCAGATGTGCCAGCGGCCCGGCAATCAGCCGACGGCGATTGTCTTCGGTCGCGAGTCGTCGGGACTCGACAATTCCGAACTGGCCCTGTGTTCGATCCACAGCACGATTCCCTGCGCGACTGAGAATCATTCGTTGAATCTCGCGCAGGCGGTGCAGGTGTACTGTTACGCGTTGTATCAGTCGTCGCTGACTCCGCTGGATCGCGAGTATCGCTGGAGACTGGCGACGCACTCCGAGATGGAGCACTTCTACGCACACTTGCAGCAGATGCTGGAAGCAGGGGGCACCAAGCCGGCGACGACGATGGAGAAATACCTGGCCCGTTGTCGCCGCGTCATCAGCCGCATGCCGCTCGAATCGCGCGACGTCCATCTGCTGCACAAACTGCTCAAGCGCGTTGTGCGCGGCATCACACTCGATGAACAGCCGCAAGACCAACGCTGAGACCGAGCAGACCTGGCGCGGCCTGCTGCCGCAACCAAACGGGTAACCACGAATCAAATGAATAATGCGAATAATCTGTGGCTTTGATGGTCAACATCGTCTCAGGTGACGTACAATAGACTCACCGCCCTGCCGGGTTGTCGGCGATGCCCGCATTTGATCGCCGGCCGGCTCGCGGTGCCCGTGGCGCGTCCCGCCTCAATCAAACGCGGACAATCGGCCTCGTCCGCAGGAATTGACCCTATGCGAATCGGTTCCGGACTTCTGCTGTGCGCACTGCTCGGGCAGAGAACTCTGCCCGCCGCCGAACCGGTCGATTACGCCCGACAAGTCAAACCGCTGCTGACCAAACGTTGCTATGCCTGCCACGGGGCGCTCAAATCGCAAGCCGGCCTGCGACTGGATACGGCAGCCTCGGCACTCAAGGGTGGGGACGGCGGACCGGCCGTCGAGCCGGGCCAGGCCGCCGAGAGCCTGCTGATCAAGGCGATCACCGGGGTCGACGGCGTGCGGCAGATGCCCCCGCCGGGGGAAGGCGAGCGGCTTTCGGTCGAAGAGGTCGCGATCGTGCGTGCTTGGGTCGACCAGGGAGCCGCCGCTCCCGCCGACGAACAACCCCAGCCCGACCCGCGAACGCATTGGGCCTTTCAACGCGTCGAGCGGCCGGCGATTCCGCAGGTGCATGACCCGGCCTGGGTTCGCAATCCGATTGACGCCTTCGTGGCGGCGAAGCACGAACGGCAGGGGTTGCGGCCGACGACTCCCGCGGCGAAAGGGGCGCTGCTGCGGCGCGTCTCGCTCGACCTGATCGGGCTGCCACCGACGCGCGACGAGTTGCATGCCTTTCAAAGCGACATGGACGAAGACGCGTACGAACGGGTTGTCGACCGGTTGCTCGACAGCCCGCAATATGGCGAACGCTGGGCGCGGCACTGGATGGACGTCTGGCGCTACAGCGACTGGTACGGCCGCCGGGCGGTGCCCGACGTCTGGAACTCGGCCCCGCAGGTGTGGCGCTGGCGCGACTGGATCGTGAATTCGCTGAATGCCGACAAGGGCTACGACCGCATGGTCATCGAGATGCTGGCCGCCGACGAAATCGCCCCCGACGACGAAGAGGCGGCGGTCGCCACCGGTTACATCATCCGCAACTGGTACGCGCTCAACTCGCACCAGTGGATGAAAGACATGGTCGAGCATACCGGCAAAGCGTTTCTCGGCCTGACTTTCAATTGTGCCCACTGCCACGACCACAAATACGATCCGATCACGCAGGAAGAATATTTTCGGCTCCGCGCAGTGTTCGAGCCGATTCAGGTGCGGCAGGATCGCCGGCCGGGCGAACCCGACCCCGGGCCCTTCCAGAAATACGAATACACGATTTTGCGCAAGGTTCAACCGCTCGGGGCAGTGCGGATTTTCGACGAGAACTTCGCCGCCGAAACGTTCATGTACCGGATGGGCGACGAGCGCGACCGGTTCGCCGACAAGCCGCCGGTGACCCCCGGAGCACCGGCATTTCTCGGAGGCGACAAGCTCGCCATCAGTCCGGTCGCACTGCCGCCGACGTCGTACTATCCGGGGTTGAAACCGTTCATTAAGGAATCGGAGACCGCGGCCCGCCAGGCGACGCTGCAGGCAGCGAAGGCCGAGTTAAACAACGCTCAGCAATCACTGGTGGCCCGTCTGGCGCGGCTGACTGAAATCGAAACGCAGCAACTGGCCGCGTTGCAAACCGCCCCTGCGCAAGGGACGCAGCCGCCGCCGGTCGATCCGAAGCTGCTGGATCGCCAGGGATCGGCTCAAGCTGCGCTGCGCCCGGCGCGGCACGCCGTCGAGGTGGCCTCGGCGCATCTGGCCACCGAACAGGCGCTCGCCGTTTCGCTCGCCAGTCGCATCGCGGCAGACATCGCCCGATACTGCGGGCCTGTCGGCGACCCCGAGACGCTCGCCCGAACGGCCAGTCGGGCCGAGCGAATGGCCGCTCTGCGTGTGGCTGAAGAGAAGCGCCTCGTTGCCGCCTACGCGGCCGAATCGGCCAGGCTGACCACCGCCGCGACTCCGGCCGGGGCGGCCAAAGATCAGGCGGCCGCCGCTCAGAAGTCAACCGACGACCAGTTGATCGCCGCAGTGCAAGCGGTCGATGCGTCAAACCAGGCCTTGGTCGCCGAGGCCGCGACGTACACCCCGTTGAGTCCCGTATATCCCGCGACCAGCACCGGCCGGCGCAAGGCGCTGGCCGAATGGATCGCCCGCCGCGACAACCCGCTCACAGCGCGGGTTGCCGTCAATCACATCTGGGGCCGTCATTTCGGGAAGGCGCTGGTTGAAACCGTGTACGACCTGGGGATCAATGGCAAGCGCCCCAGCCACCCCGAGTTGCTCGATTGGCTGGCAGCCGAGTTGATGGAGCCGACGTTGGTAACGCCCCCGCCTGGTGCTCCCCCCCTTAGCAAGGGGGGGCAGGGGGGGTCGGGTGAACTTGTGAGTGACGCGTCATCAGCGCGCGACGCGACCCCCCCTAACCCCCCCTTCCTAAGGGGGGGAGAGGAAGGTGTCCTAAGGGGGGGAGAAGACGCTGGTTCATGGCGTATGAAACATCTGCATCGCCTCATTGTGACGAGTAACACGTATCGCCAGGGTTCTTCGGCGGGTGTCACTTCCACGGGCAATCTCGCCGCCGATCCCGACAACCGCTGGTTGTGGCGCTTTACCCCACGCCGGGTCGAATCGGAAGTGTTGCGCGATTCACTGCTGTTCGCGGCCGGGCAGCTCGATTTGAAGCTCGGCGGTCAGCCTTTCGAAAACACCGAAGAACTGACATCCCGCCGCCGCAGTCTGTACTTCAGCGTTTACCCCGAAGACGGCGGGCATCCGAAGTTTCTGGAATTGTTCGACGCGCCCGACCCGTGCGACTGCTACAAGCGGTCGGACAGCATGATCCCGCAGCAGGCGCTGGCGCTCACCAACAGCCGGCTGACCTTGAACTTCAGCCGCCTGCTGGGGCAAAAGCTCTGGGACGAAGCCGCCGCGCTCGATACCGGCGACGAGGCCCGGCAGACCGCCTTCATCACGGGGGCGTTCGAACGGATTCTCTCCCGCGGACCGACCGCAGTTGAAGCGGCGGCCTGCCGCGAGTTTTTGCAGCGACAGGCTGATTTGTTTCGGGCCGAAGCGAAAGACACGGCGACGGCCGCCGCCGCTGCACAGGGGGCTGTGGCGGCCTCCAACGAACCGCTGATTCGCGCCGGCGAGAGCCTGATTCACGTTTTGTTCAACCACAATGACTTTGTGTCGATCCGATAAGTAGAGGTAGCATGTCAAAGTTTGCACGCGATGAGGCCTGCCCGTGTCATCCGGTCTCGCGGCGTACCTTTCTCGCCGATGTGGGCATGGGGTTCACCGGCCTCGCGCTGGGGGCCATGCTGCAGCGCGATGGAATCGTCCGCGCAAGTTCTGAACCGGTCTGGACGCCCCCCACCGGTCAGCCGCATTTTTCCCCAAGGGCCAAGTCGGTGATCTGGCTGTTCTTCTCGGGGGGCTACAGTCACTTGGAGACGTTCGACCCCAAGCCCGCGCTGACCACCTACGAGGGGAAGACGTTTGCCGAGACGCCGCACCCCAATCCGCTCGAATCGCCGCTGCACGACAAACGCTCGCGATCGGTGGTCCCGATGAAGCGGGATGTGTTTCCGACGATTTACCCGATGCAGGTGGGGTTCAAAAAGTACGGGCAGGCGGGAGTCGAGGTGACCGACTGGTGGCCGCACCTGGCGGGCTGCGTCGACGACATCGCCTTCGTCCGCAACATGTGGACAACCGACAACGATCACGCCGCCGAGAACCAGATGCATACCGGCCGGCACCGCCTCGACGAAGTGCAGCCGAGCCTGGGGGCCTGGGTCGATTACGGCCTGGGAAGCCTCAACGACAATCTTCCGCAGTACGTCGTGATTCCGGGCGCCCCGCGTGCCGACAATCGACCGTCGATCGGCGCCTACTACCTGGGGACGAAGCACACCGGCGTGCCGCTGCCGTTGGATCCCAAAAATCCGCTCCCTTACGGTCTGCGGGCCGCCGATATGCTGGCCGAGGAGCAGGCCAATGAATTCGAATTGATCGGCAAGCTCAACGGTCTCTCGGCGGTCGAATACCCCGAAGACGAAGCGCTGCGCGCCCGCATCCGCTCGTACGAATTGGCCTACCGCATGCAGCGGGCGGTTCCCGAAGCGGTCAATCTCGCCGAAGAAACAGCCGAAACGCAACAGGCGTACGGTCTCGACAAGCCCGAGACGAAAATGGCGGGCGAGCGGTGCCTTGCCGCCCGCCGCCTCGTCGAGCGCGGCGTGCGCTTCGTGCAGGTCTATCCCTCGGTGTACGGCAGTTGGGATTCGCATACCAAGCTCAAAGAAAACCACACCAAGTTGTGTGCAGGGGTCGACCAGCCGGTCGCCGCGCTCTTGAAAGATTTGAAACAGCGCGGCCTGTGGGACGACGTGGTGGTTGTGTTCTGCACCGAATTCGGCCGAACTCCCGGTGTGCAGACGACCTTCAGCAACGGAGCCAAAGACGGCCGCGACCATCACCCGCACGGCTTCACGATCTGGTTCGCCGGCGCGGGGATCAAAGCGGGCACTGTCCACGGCGCGACCGACGAGTTGGGCTTCCACGCCATTGAACCGGCACATTACGTCACCGACATCCACGCCACCGTGCTGCACCTGTTGGGTCTCGACGGCCGGCGGTTGGAAGTGCCCGGTCGCAAGCGGCTGGAGATCGATTTCGGGAAGCCGATTGCTGAGATTCTGGCGTGAGCGCGAAGAGATAAATCGCGGCGAAGCGGGCATGCGCGAAGGAGCGCGTCGGCGATGTGATCACTCCGCCTCGACCGGCGTCACCAGCGTGCCGATCGAGCCGATGCTCGCGTGCATCATGTCCCCTGCTTTCAAGAACGTCCCGCTGGTCGAACCGACGCCGGCGGGAGTGCCGGTCGAGATGATGTCTCCCGGTTCGAGCGTTACGAAGCTCGAAATGAATTCGATCACCGCCGCGACGGGAAAGATTTGTAAAGCGGTCGAGGCCTTCTGTTTCGTCTGACCGTTGAGGGTCAGTTCCATCGGCAAAATCTGCGGGTCGGCGATTGCGTCGGCGCTCGTTACGCAGGGCCCGCAGGGGCAGAAGCTGTCATGCCACTTGCCGTGCAGCCAGTCGAAAAACGAGTCTTTAGGGCGCTCTTTGCGTGCCGGGTTCGGTTTGAACTTGCGGTTGGAAATGTCGTTGATGACCGTATACCCTGCAACACAGCCGAGCGCATCGGCTTCGCGGACTCCCTTCGCGACTTTGCCGATGATGACCGCCAGTTCCAGTTCCCAGTCGATGGCGTTGGGCGAATTGCGCGGAATGCGAATCGCCGCGCCGGGGTTGGTGAGCGTTGTGGACGGCGGCTTCATGAACACGTAGGGAAACGTCTCGGCCCTTTCGGCGGCTATGCCGCCCCCCTCTTTGATGTGGTCGGCATAGTTGCCCGCCAGCAGAAAGATCTTGTTGGGCCGCGGGATTGGAACGAGCAGCTCGGCCTTGGCGGTCGCGATCGTATCCTGTTCCGGGAGGTGCGACGCATCGGCCGCCAGCCATGCGGCCAGAGACTTTGTTGCGGCAAAACCGACTCCGCCGGGGGGCAGGTAGTCGAGCAGGTTGTTCCCCTCGGGCAGGCTCAGCGCCTTGCCCGTTGCGCGGGAATACGCCGCGGCGGCCGCCGCGAGCGGCACGACGCGCTTCTCGTCGTAAAAGCCGACGTGCGCGGTTGCATTTTTCTGAAAGCGGCATAACCGCATGCGAGGCTCCTGTAGGTCCCCTCTGCCGGAGGGGACCTTTTGAAAGGGGAAGCCCCGAGACGCGCGAGGTCCTGCCCGGCAGGCAGGACCTACTTTACCGAGTCTCGAACGTAAGCACTTTCCCTTTTTCACCGATCTGAACCGTATAGCTTTTGCCGTCGGGGGCCACTGAGGCTTTGATGTAAATTCCCTCGCAGTTTTCGGTGGGGCCCGAATTGGCGATGAACTCGGCCGGGGTCTGCTCGCCCGCTTCGAGTTCGATGTTGCGATGCAATTGAAACGCCGCTTTGAGCGATTTGACTTTCCGAAGCGTGGCTTGCGTCTCTTTGGCCCCTCCCTTGGTCGGCCCGTTGCACATCACCGTGACGCGCGGGTCGATGGCCCATACCAGGGTCGGGTTGTTGCTCGAGTTCAATCCGTGGTGCGTGACCATGAACAGGTCGACCTGCCCGATCGGGTTGTTGGGGGTCACCAGTTTGGCTTCGGTGTTCCACGTCAGGTCGCCGCAGGTTAAAAACTTGAACTTCCCGAACTGCCACAACTGGCTCACGCTGCGGGCGTTGTCGGTACGATCGTCGTCCTGCGGACGATGCTCGGCAGCGTATGGATTCGCCGGCCCGTCATTGGCGATCACCTCGCCCGACGCGGTGACCACCTTGACCGACAGCGGCGTCTTGCCCGACTGCACGGGGAGTTTGTCCCCCGGCTTCAGGGTCTTCGAAGCGTTCTGCGCGGCGGCCCGGTAATTGGCGACCCGCTCGGGAAAAGCGGGGTCTTCTTCGAGCGCTTCGGGAATGCCCCGGTCCCAGAAGTTCTTGATCGAAATCTGACTGGCGAGGGCCGCATGGTTGCCGAAATGATCGAGGTGCCAGTGCGACACGCAGGCATGATCGAGGTGCTGCCGCCCCGCCACGTCGCCCAGCACCTTGAGAATGCGATCGCGGTCGCGGCCACCGTTGTCGGGATACCCCGAGTCGATCAACACCGATTCGCCGGCCGGGGTCACCAGCAGCGTCGCGGCCCCCCCTTCGACATCGATGAAGTAGATGTCAAGCCGCCCGTTTTTCTCATCAGCCGACGCTGGCGCGGCAGCCGCCAGCCAGGCCGACGTAAGACAAATGACAACTGCAGTGCGCAAGCCGGGCATGGAGGTGTCTCCAAGTGATCGGAAAATGTGACGGAATGCGGATCGAACGGATGTTGACGTTACCACGCCGCCGCGAGAGTTCAAGCCATGCCGCAGTCGTTATACCTCACGCTGCCATGTTCGAATGGATATCACTCGCCTTCTGCCGACGAGATTTGCAGATCGACGATTACAGGCAGGTGATCCGATCCGACGTTGGGGCCGATTTTTCGTCGGGTGGGATGCAGGCCCTCCGACACGAGGCAATG
>SIAF01000075.1 GCA_009691905.1 Planctomycetaceae bacterium
GGGCCTGGGGACGTACCTGGAATACTTCAATCGGGAACGTCCGCATCAGAGTCTGGAGTATCACACGCCGTGGGACGTGTACCGCGGCGCGGAGGTGGTAGCGGGTCCGAAGGCCCGTGCGTGAGTGAAGTTCAAGGGGTCGCGGCGGGGGAAGGCCGCGGCTCCGCTCCGTCTCGCTACGCTCGACTGCGCTGCGCCGCGGCCTTCACCCGCCGGGGAAACTGGCTAAAAGCCAGTCTCTCTAAGAAATGATGCTTTTTGGTCTAGACAATGGGGTCCACCCCAGGGCTTCGCTGCCGCGTTTCAACCGATCGATGCTCTCGCGATGACTTCCCCCTGTTTCGCCGAGTCGCTTGCGACGCGCGTGTCTTTGACACGCGACACGCGCCGAGCCAGCTCGGCGGCGAAAAGGGGTGTGCGAAACGAGTGAACTCGATGAAGAGCGTCACCCAGTCGCCCTGACACCGCCTTTCGAATCGCCGAGGGGCGATGCCGCATCACGGTTGTTCTTCGGCGCGCTCCCTCAGCGCGGCACGAATCGCCTCGAAATGCACATCAGACAACGTGACTTTCCAATGATTGACGGTGCCCCCTTTAACGATCATCGACTCGGGAAACACGGTCACCGGCATGCTGGAGGAACGATTCCGATTACGCTCCCGCCGGGCAAGGAGAACCATTGGCCAATAGTTCGTCTCCGTTCGCTGTTCCGGCTGCGACATCAACACCACCCCGGCCACTTCGAGACTTCTTGCTCCTCCTGTGGATCGAATGAGTGCATTCGGCAGCGGTGCGGAGTCTGTGACCCGCAACCTCGGGCCCTCTGAATCGTCGATATAACCTTCACCACCAGGAATCAGATCACCGGACGAGGTAATCAACACGCTGTTCGATTTGGCATAAGGCCCGGAATGCCACGTGTCATTGGACAAATCTCGCTGCGGCGAGTAAACGAAGCAAAACAGACCGATCGGCTTATTGACCAGGTCATCGGGCCACGTTACATCAATGGCGATGTCTCCCTCGACCGGCGGAGCAGGACAGACGACCGTTTGCACGAGCGGCGATTCACCTGGGCGAACATAAAACGTGCGTATGAAGTTGTCACCCCACGGGGCGGTGATATTCAGGTTGTACCGCCCTGGCGCGAGCAGTCCGAAGTCGATTTCCGGCTCGGCTGTTGACTGGCGTTTTTCCGCGATCGACGTCATATGATTCGGTGCCTCGTCATCGATCCGGACTTTGAATCCCTCGGCGGGAGGACCGTCCATCGTTTCCTGAACCAGTCGGACTTTGACTCTGATCCAGTTCAGCGACCGGTCACTCTCAGAAGTCGTCGTCATTCGGTCGAGTTGCTGCAGCAGCGCTGCATTCACCTCGCGGCCCTGCTCGGCCAGGGACTGTGTCGCTTGGGCGCTTTGCTCGGCGACCCGCACCGTGACGATTCCCATCGTAATACAGGCAGCGGCCATGACCGCCGCGCAGGCGAGCATCAATCGTTGCGACATGATTTTCTCCCACAGGGCGTCGAACCACAGTTTACGGACAAGCCGGGCCGGGTCACCGAATTTGGCCAACACCCGGCGATTCGCCTCGGTTTCGTCTCCCGACAGCAACAGCTCCCGTTGAAAGGCACACTGCAAATGGTCGCGCAACTCGGCCACGATCCGCTGCCGCAGCTCGGGCGGCTCGTCATCGCGCGGGGCGGGAAGCAAGGCAGTCAAGTCGGGGGGCCAGCTCAAAAGGGGTTTTCCTCGTTGATGAGATTCGCTCGTATCCGATGGTTACCCAACGCAGTTGGCCGTCCCGAGAATCCCCTGTACGCCACTGGTGAATTCCTGCCACTCACGTTTTTTCGCTGCCAGGGCGGTTTTGCCGGCGGGAGTCAGTTTGTAATATTTGCGGTCGCGGCCGTCGGCTTCTTTCCAGATCGCGGCCAGCAGTTTCTGCCGTTCGAGCCGGTGCAGGGCCGGGTACAGGCTCCCTTCAGTGATCTCGAAATACCCGCGTGACCGCCCCAGCACCGTCTGGGCGATCTCGTAGCCATAGGTCGGCCCCCCCGAGATCACCTCGAGAATAAGCGTGTCGACCATGCCCCACAACAATCGTGAATCCATAACTCGTCCCTCGCTGCATTGTCGCCTTATGTAATAGAGCATAATTCGACAAGGCATGCGTGTCAAGGGGGCGGCGTCAAAGAGTGTTGCCGGCGTTTCGAAGGTTTTTTGTTTCGCCAGGTCGCTTGCGACCTGCGTTTATGTTTGTATTACACGTGACGCGAGTTGATGTCGACACGCGACACGCACCGAGCAAGCTCGGCGGCGAAACGGGACCGTTAGAGACGCCCCCCCTTCCCGAGAGGAACTTCCCATGCAGGACCGCCTGATCACGATTGTCTTGTCCGTCGCGGCAACCTTCGGGCTGCTGCAGGCGGTGCCGCAGCAGCAAAAAACGCTTGATGTCGATCGCCTGATCGTTCGGAAAGAATTGATCGTTTCCGATACCGGCCAGCCGTGGGAAGAAGGGTACGAACAGCATCAACTGCCGCGCGGCATTTATGCGCGATCCCTCTTCGACGGCCCTGGGGGGCTGTGGGTTCGCAGCCGGTTGATCAAGGGGGAAATCGACGATCCGTTTGACGATCGATTCCACGCTCTCGAACGGGACGGAAGCCTGCGGCGTGCTCCGGGGCACATCTCGTGGAACGTCTGGCTCGATGGCGCCTGGCGACAGATGGCCATCATCCAGGGGGAGGGGCTCGAACTGTCTGAAGTGCCGCGCGAGCAATGGAGCGGCCAGACGCACCCCGGACGAATTCGCTTCCAAACCTTTCGACCGGGGCACGGCGAGCCTTTGACCGATGCCTTGATCGGGCAGGGGATGATGAGTCTGGGTGGCGGCGGCTACGGGGGGGGCGGCTTGCCGTACGCGGCCGACGTCTTGCAACTCTGGGGAGGCAAGCTGCACGAGGCCGAAATCCCCACCCCGGCCCCCCCCGTGGTGGTCAAAGACGACAGCACCGGCGAGCATCGGTATGCGATCGTGGCGGTCGGCGTTCAGGGCACTCGGACGGCCGCCTCAAAACCCACCCGAGCCGCCGGACTGGCGACGCTCCGCTGGGACAGCGTCCCCGGTGCCGATGCCTATGTCGTCATACGCGACGGAAAACCGGTCGCCGGTCCATTTCGCCTGGAAGGTTCGCAAAAAGAATGGGTCGATCAGCCTGGGGGGTGATCTAATGACTGCGGACGGACATCAGCCGCCCCGCATCAGTCAGTCACTCGCTCGCAGGATTGCGATGGACACTTTCGACTGTGATTCATTAAAACCTCAGTCTCGATGCCGAGCGTCAGGATTGGCGTCCCCAGGCAGGACCGAGGGGACGAGACCTTCGAGAGGTTCCGCCGCCCGGATTGACCCAATTCGTCATTTACAGGGAGGTCTTTAATGAATCGGACAAAATCGCAGTTCGCGTTTGCAGCAGCCCTGGTGCTTGTCGCCGTGATGGTCGTCCGCGCTCAATCGACGCCGGGCGATGCGCCGCCGGCGGCCGCGAATCGTACGATCAGCGCCGAAGGCACGGGTACAATCTATTCGCGTCCCGATTCGGTCCGAATTTACCTGGGTGTTGTGACTCAGTCCGAAACGGTGGCCGCAGCCCGGGAAGAGAATGCGCGGACGGTCGCCAAAATTCAAGAGGCGATTCTGGCACTCAAACTGCGCGACCTCAAAGCCAAAACACGGGACACGAAAGTTCAAATTGTGAAGCGTCGTGAAGAAGGCATGGAAGTCAAAGGTTACCGGGTCTCGCAGTCCTTCAGCGTGGTCTTCCAATCGACCGAGCCGGACGAACTGGCTACGGCGGCCGGGCGAATTCTTGACGCGGGGTTACAGAATGGGGTCAACGATCACGGAGACGTGGAATTCTTTCTCGCCGACGAATCCGAGCTGGAGCGTCAGGCCAAGACCAAGGCCGTCGAAGACGCGCTGGCGAACGCCGCGGCGCTGGCCGATGGCGCGAAATTGAAGATCATCGACGTCGTCGAAATCCAGGATCAGGCGAGTTCGGGCTATCGGGACGCCGGCTTCGGGGGCCAGCAGGGGGGATTCGGCCGCCGGGAAACAGCATCCGGCCTGTTCGCCGGCGACTGGCAGGTCTCGGCCAGTGTACGCATCGTCTGCCGGTATTAGGGCTGGATCGAGCCTTTTGTTGATTCACTGCGTCGCTTGCGACGTGCGTCTGGTTTTGCGCAACACACGATGCACGTCGACGCGACCCAGTGACCCGGCAACCCGTTATTGACTCAACAAACCAGTTCAACGAATTGCGCTCGTTGTTTTCATTCAGGAGGTTCGTCTGGCTCGACTGGCAAAGCGTGTTGCATCACCGCGCCGAAAAGCTGCATCTCGGCTGCCTTTAACTTTTCATACGGCATGGGCGGGATCGCGCCGGTCAGGCGGACGACGCCCCCTTCCTCGACGAGCTTCACGCTCGACAGAAACAGATCGGCCACCTCGCCGAGTTCCGGCGGTATCTGCGGCTTGACTTGTGAAAATGCCGATTGTGCCTCGGCTACGATTGAATCCAATTCGCGGCGAATTTCGCCGCCCGCCGTCGAGTCGCCGCAGTCCAGCGCTAGTTCGAGTCCCATTCCCTCGTCGACTCTGATTCCCAGCGAGAGGGCAGCGAGGTGTTTCCACACCAGGGCGAGCAATCGACCGTGCGACAACTGGTCGGCCGTTTCGGGATCAAACGGAATCTGCTTCAGCCACGCCTCGCGGTCGCGCGGCCTGACGACGAGCACCACCTGCGGGGCGGCGTCGACGAACGCCAGATCCGTCCGATCGGTCGGCATATCGCGTCGCTCGATTGCCCGCTTCACGGCCTCTTCGGGGCCATTCATGAACAGCGTCGGGCTGATCAGCCAGTCGGCCTTTCGATCGGAACCCAGGCGAGCCGAGCGCAATACGTAACGCTGCTCCTGGTGCCGCTGCTCTTCATCGTCTGGTCCCGTGAGCGCCGCCGCTTCGATCGGGCGCGTCGTGCGGATTGCGGCCACCCACTCAAGGCCGTCATAGAGCGAGGCCAACTCGAGAAGTCCCATCGCCACGAGGCCGCCCGGCTCCTGGGCCGCCAGTCTTTCCGAAATCCCGCTGACCCCAATCGTGCCGCTGTCGAAATCGGACAGTGACAGGCCGCCCGCGAAGCCTTGCTGCTGCCAAACCTGCTGCCACATTTCTATGCCTGGACGGGATTTGATGAGCGGCGCATTTTGAATTTCGGCCGCTCGCACCAACAGCACCACCTCGGCGTCCGGCGGCAAATGCGACAGGTCCATGGGCTGCCGCGATCTTGCGACGGCAGCGTTGGCTTCCGGTTGAGTTTTTCCCAATTCGCGTTGGGGGGCCGCGACAGCGGCCGGTGCGGCGACCGGTTTCGCCGCTGTTGGAGGCTTTTCTGACGAACAGCCCACCAGGGTGCTCAGGACCAGCCAACCGAATGCCCAGGCGACGAGCGGAATCCCAGCCGCAGCGCGGCCGTTGGGTTTGTTGATGAACATGGCGCTCTGCTCCCAAGTCTGGAACGCGGCTGGAAGACATACGTTGCCGCGGTAATGTGATTTTGCCGCGACGATCGCGCCCCGTCAACTTCCGGCCTCGTACGTTTCGCCGAGTCGCTTGCGACGCGCGCCGAGCAAGCTCGGCGGCGAAACAGGTCTCGCAACCCAAAACGCTGCAGGTCATTACGGCAAGTTATCGAATCACAAACTCAGGCGGCGGCGGACAGGCGGGATTCACTCACTGGATGACGGCCGCCCATCCGTCGCTTTCGTCGTCGTGCGGCAGATACCCGTGAATAGGCCGCACCACCGTCCAGCCATCTTTGAGGTGGGCTGTCAGCACGGGATCGACCAGCTCGCCGCGCACGACCGCCGCCACGTACTGCTCGGGGGGCATTGACGCGCGTCGCTTTCCATATCCCGGCAAGCGACTGGCTCCGACCATGCGCCAGAGGTTCTCGGCCTGAGTCAGGCTGCGGGCGCTGTCGGTCAGTGCATGCGCGATCCCGTGCCGCTGATGGGTGGGATGGACCATGATGTCGGCCCCGTACAGAGTGTGCCCCTCGGGATTGTGATCGGCAAACGTGCCCCCGGCCGTCAGAATGTCCCAGGGATCGTCGACATGAAAATCCCTCAACCGCAGCCTGAGCGTGAAGTGGACCCCGGCGACCGCCCCGTGCGGCGCGTCGATCGCCACAAACTGCCCCTCTGAAAACACGCGGTGATGCTCGTTCAGTTCGTCGGGCGTGTAAGGGGTGTCAGTCGGGTAGACCCGCTTGCAGATCTCGATGATCTCGCTGAAATCCGAGGGCTGCATCAGGCGGATCTGATAGTTTGCAGGTAGCATGGCACGACCCTCATTACGAAAATAGACAATCGAAAACCACTTTCCGTTTCGCCGCATCGCTTGCGATGCGCGTTTGTGTTTGTTTTACACGCGACTGGTGTTTGTGTCACGCGCGACACGCGCCGAGCAAGCTCGGCGGCGAAACGAGTCGCACGTTATGGCTCGATCGAAACCAGAAACAGGTCGTAACGACCGTTGCGGTCGCTGACAATCAGGAGTTGGCGGCCGTCGGGGTGCCAGTCGCAGTAATCGTCGCGATCGGGTGAGGCGGTGAGGCGGCGAAGCTGGGTGCCGTCGGCGTTCATCACGTAGATTTCGGCATTGCCGTCGCGGTGGCTGGTGAATGCGATCTGCCGTCCGTCGGGCGAGAATTTCGGTCGAATGTCCTGGCCGGGGCTCTCGGTCAGCCGTGTCGCTTCGCCCCCCGCGGCGGGCATGCGATAGATCTCGAAATCACCATCGCGGCTCGAACCGAAAACAAGCTCGCGCCCAGCAGGGGAATACGCCGGCCAGTTGTTGATGCCTCGTGAATCGGTGAGCGCCCGTTTCTCTTTACCGTCGGCACGCACCTCGTAAAGTTGTTGGCGTCCTGCCGCGGCGAACGAGTAGACAACGTGCTGACGATCGGGGGCGACGGCCGGGCTGCGCATTCCCGAGAAACCGTCGCCGGGAGGGACCTCTCCGAGCTTGGTACCGCCCGGTTCCATGATTTCGAGGTTCACCCGCAGCGTTCCGACGGTTTTCAGGAAGGCATAGACTTTGCCATCGGCCGAGAAGGCCGGATCGAATTCCGAAGTCTGTGCCTCGGGGTGCAGCGGTTCGGTCGACCCGTCATCGAGTTTCAAACGGGTCAACCGATAGAGCATCGGCGTGGCCAGTTCGACGTAGACGATTTCGCGCCCCTGGGCGCAATAAACCGGGCAGAATTTGAAACGCCCGTCGTGCGTCAGTTGAACCGGCTCGGCAGCCATCGCCTGAAACGCGACCGCGAGCAATGCCGCAGCGACCACGCCGCAGCGCAAACTGCCGCGCGCCAGTCTCGAATCGCGATGGATTTTGTCGGGCACAATGAAACTCCTGCGACCAGGTCCCGCCCGGCAAGCGGGACCTACAGCAATCCGTCGATCACCTGGCCTCCAGAGAGCACGTTCATTTCGGCACGGGCCTGCGTGTCGAGTCCCGCCAATTCGGCGATGGTCGTGCCGACCATCAACGGTGGTATCGGCGTGCCGCGCGGGTATTCACCCAATCGATCGCTCGTGCCGATCACCCGGCCCGGCTGCACGCCGCCACCCGACCAGATCGAGAAATAGCAGGGGGGCCAATGATCGCGGGCTGCGTTGGCGCTGATGCGCGGAGTGCGGCCGAATTCACCCATCATCACCACCAGCGTCTGGTCGATCAACCCGCGGTCGTACAAATCATCGAGCAGCGCCGAATAGGCGCGGTCGAGAATCGGGCAATGCTGATCCTGCAGCAATTCGAAGTTGTACAGGTGTGTGTCCCAGCCGAATTCGAACCCCGGATTGAGGGCCTCGACATGCCGGCTGTAGTTGAGCTGGATATAGGGAACTTCGGCTTCGACCAGCCGTCGCGCCAGCAGGCTGCTTTGGCCGAAGACGGTGTAGCCGTAGCGCCCGCGCGTCTGTTCTGACTCGCGGGTCAGGTCAAACGCCTGCCGCGCCTGCGGAGTGAGCAACAGGTCGTAGGCCGAATGGAAATTGCGGTTCCACGAATCGAAACCCGCCCGTTCGAGACTGCGCGGGACGGCGTCGATCTGGTCGACCAGTTGCGCCCGATCGCGGATTCGCAGCGGGTTGAGTCCCTCGAGCAGCCGCAGCGCGGGAATGTCAATTTCCCCTTCTCCCGAACAGCCGACCAGCATGGGATCGAACGCCGGCGACAGCGTGCCCCCGCCGTACCCTTCGATGCGGCGCCCGCCGTCCATCACCACGCCGCGTGCCAGCGAGACGAACGGCGGCAGGCTGCCGCGGTTGCCCCGATGCTTCGCCACGATTGAGCCGAAATTCGGCTGCACGGGCGCGGGGACTTCCTTGAAACCGGTGAGCGCGGCAGTCCCGGCGTCGGGATGGCCCGGTTCGGTTGTGGCGTGCGTGCGAATGATCGAGAAACGATCGCTGCGGCTGGCGATTCGCGGCAGAAGCTCGCTGAAGAACAACCCCGGAGTTTTCGTAGCGATTGCTCTGAACGGGCCGCGATACTCGGTCGGCGCGTCCGGCTTCGGATCGCACGTGTCGAGGTGGCTCGGCGCGCCCCACAGAAAAACGAAGATCACCGACTTGGCGCGGGGCCGTTTGACTTCGGCCTGAGCGATTCGCGCCCCGGGCAGCCCGAGCGCCAGCGGCACCGAGCCGGCCAGCCGCAGGAAAGACCTGCGACCGATCGTCCCGCAGGTGCGCGTTCGAAAACTGCCGACGTCGAACATCCCAATTCTCCCAAGGCTACAGTATACAGAGTCTGTTTCGCCGGGTCGCTTGCGACGCGCGTTTTGTTGACACGCGACACGCGCCGAGCAAGCTCGGCGGCGAAACGGGTCGGGGGGCGAGTGGCGTTACACCGGTCGCACCTTGGCCAGCCCTGCGGGCAGCGAGCGGATCTGGGCGACGCGGCAGCCGGTGTGAAACGGGCAGTAGCCGGTGCATTGCAGGTCGGGGTTGTCGACCGGGAATTTTCCTGCACGAATGGCGGCCGCCAGGCGCGGGACGATCTCGTCGAGCGTTTGCTCCAAGGTTTCCCAAGTCGCGGCTTCCAGAACCGGCGTTTTTCCGCCGGCGGGCTTGCGCAGCTTGATCGCTGGTTCGAACCCCTGCTTGCGGATGTACCAGTAGCCCATCTGCACGGGGACGGGGTCGGCATCGACGATCTTCAGGCGGATTACCGCCAGTGTGTACAGCGCCAATTGCAGGGCACGACCAGCGGCGATCTCTTCGAGCGTGTCCGACCGGGGGGCGCCGGTCTTGTAGTCGACGACGGTGAACATCGTGCGGCCGGCGACCTGGCCCACGTCGATGCGGTCAATGCGTCCGCCGATTTGCACGGTGCGATCGCCGCTGCCGACGATCAGCGATGGCAACGACGGCGCAACGTCGGCTAATGGGGCCTCGGTCCGGGCGGCCTTTCGCCCGAACGCGGTCTCGAAACTGGCGGGCCACAGCGGCCGCTCGTATCCGGCGGGATGGCCGGCCAGGTATTGTTCCCATTGATCGGCGTAAGCCGTGCCCCACTCGCGCAGCAGGCGCTCTTCAATTGCCAGCAGGGTTTGCTCGAGGTCCGACGGATTGGGGCCGCTCCCCAGTTTTTCGTGGAGCAATTGATGAAACCGCTCGACGAGTGGCATCGACCCGGGCACAGCCTCAGGCCCATCCATTTCGCGATCCGGGGCCATTTCGCGATGCAGTTGCGCCAGCACGGCATGCACCAGCGTCCCGCGCCGGCCGAAGTCGGTCTCGTACCCGGTCGTGGCGAGCGGCTCGACTTCCAGAACCTGCGACAGAAAGAACTCAAACGGGCAATGCGCGTACGCTTCGAGTTGCGTGGCGCTGAACTCGTGGTCAGGCCCGAAGCGGCGGCTCAGCCAATCGCGATTGTCGGCGTTTTCGAGCGCCCCTTCGAAGTTGGTAAAACCCGGCGCGTGGAAGCGACGCACGTTCATATCGACCGCCGCAAACAAGTTCGCCGTCGTCGCCCCCTGTCCCGGCGACTGGCACACGGCACGCAGCAATTCCGGGCGATTCTCTTCCAGAGCGTCGAACATCCCGCGGACCCGCGCGTCGGCGACCGATAGAACCCGCTCGGGACCGGGGATGGGGTCGAGCTGTTCTTCGATCTCGACCTTGAGTGCCTCAGGTTCGAACAAATCCTGCAATGCGGCCAGATACGGACTGGGGGAAAGCGGCTCGCCAGCGGGGTTCACGACGGGGTAACTGAGCACGAGACGACGCCGTGCGCGCGTGACCACGTTGTAAAACATCAGCATCTCTTCCTGCGCCCGCTGGCTATGCGGAGCCAGGGCCAGGCCCTGCGCGTTCAATTCCTGCCGATCGAACTCGCTGTACAGGCAATCGTCGCTGCGGCGGCGGGGAAAACTTCGTTCGGTCAGCCCCACCAGAAACAGATAGGGAATGTCGAGGTTTCGCACCTGCTCGGCCGAAACGACGCGCACGCAGCCCGTTTCTGATTTCCGCGAGTTGAAGGCATCCTGCCGCAACAGGTCGCTCAACTCCTGTACAAATCGTTGACGGCCGAACGTCGGCCGCTCGCCGCCGAGAATCTCTTCGACCCGCGCGGCATCGAACAGCACCGCCGGCAACCGCTCGCGCGTGTCGTCGGTCGAACTCGCGCCGTCTTCGTCCGACGCTGAGGCATCGGATGGAACCAGTTCCGACAGCAGGCTGCTCAGAATGCCGGCCCAACCATTCAGATCGTGCGATTTGCGTAAGCCAGCGGTTGCATCCGACAGGCCTTTCAGCAAGTTCCAGGCGCTTTCAACCTCCCACCGTTCGATTCGGTTCGATGAATCAGTCTCGGGAATTTCGCTCTCGAACAATTGGCAGGCCAATTCAAGCCGTTTAAGGATCTGTTCGCGGCCGCCGGTGAAATTCCAACGGCGCAGTACCCGGGCGACGTCCCGAACCGAGCGCCCGCCGTTCGTTTCGTTCCAGGCGGGGCGAAAAAAGCCGGAGTTGAGCACCGCCAGTAATTTGCGAAACGGCCAGTCGTCGACTTCGAGCTGGACCCACCCGACCGCAGCGCGACACAACGGCAGCCGATCGAGAGGAGTCATCGCCGACGATTTGAACGGAATGCCCGCGGCGTCGAACGCCTCGGCAATCAGGTCGTGGTAGTCGGCCAGGTCGCGCACGGCGACGACGATCTCGTCCGGCGGGGTCTCGGCCTGGAGCAGGCGTTTGACGCGGGCCGCGAGGTTGTTGACTTCTCCCTTCGGTCCGGCGGCAGCAACAATCTCGATTCCCCCGGCTGTCGCGGCGCGCTGCAACGTGCGGGGGTTCGAGAACAGCGTCTGCGCGATGTGGCGAATGGCCGCCGGGACGCTCGACGAATCGGGGGGCAGCGGTTCGACGAACGTCACAGTCACTCCGCTGCCCGAGGTCAGGCTCGCCCGCACTGTCTGCGACTTGGCGAACAGGTCGCTCCGCACCAGCGGCTGCTCGAGAGGCAACGATAGCCATAGCGATCCCGCGTGCTCTGCCAGCAGCGACAGAATGTCGTGCTGCGTCGGCGTGAAGTCGGTAAAGCCGTCGACCACGACCAGCGACAGGCCGGCAAACGGACCCCAGTGCCCCGACTTGAGCGCCTGGCACGCCGACCAGAACCGTCCTTCGCTGTCGTAAACGCCCCGCCCGAGCAGGGTCGTCTGGTACTCGTGATAAATGCGGGCCAATTCGCGATCGCGCGGCCGTTCCCCGCGCTGGAGACACGCCTCGGAGAACAGTTCGGGCCAGGTTTCGCTGCGTTTCAATTCCGAGATGAATGCGGCGACCAGATCGAGGAAGCCCGCCGTGTGGGCAATGCCCGCATAATAGGGGAGCGCCTGTTCGCTCAGCAGTCGATCGACAATGCGGCGGAGCAGCATCCACTGCATTGTCGGCGAGAGGGGAGTGACCGCCTCGGGAGCCGCACGCAACACCCGTTCAGCAAAGTCTTTGAACGTCAGGACATTCGGGCTGAACAACACGGGGAGCGTCCCGTCGCACAGCCGTTCGAGCACGGCGTGCCGCGAGCGAGAGGTCGGCGTCAGCCAGAGCGTGGTGCCGAACCGCCCTTCCTGCCGGGCCGCGCGGCACGCCGCCCGGTAGCAATCGAGTAGTTGAGCGGTTTTCCCGCTGCCGGCAATGCCGGCGAGAACTTCGATTCGGGTGGTCATGGGTTTGGACGGACGAGGCACGGGAATTCACTCGCGGCGGGGCATATTTTCGCAAACAACAGCGGCGATGAACGGTGCCGGCGCATTGTAATAGGACAGCGCTTTGTGTCGTAGGTCAGGCTTTCGAGCCTGACGCGGATCGTCAGTTTTCGCTGAAATCACCCTGATTTCGTCAGCCTGAAAAGGCTGACCTACGTGTCGTAAGCAATCGTGCGTGCGGTGAAACGGCTGGCCTTGACCGGTTTTTGCTTTGCGTCTATATACCCCGCCACTCACTTCTCTCGCGTTCCCACTCGTTTACCTGTCAATTCCTGCCGCCCACGGCCCTTTGCGGCGCAGTCTCGCTGCGCGGAGGCGTCTTCGAACATGCTGCTGAACACCCCCAAGTCGTTGTGTTGGCTGTTGCTGCTGGCTTTGACCGGCTGCCAGAAACTGAGTCTGCGATCGCAGAACCCCGACGACGACGACGAATTCAAGTCGCCGAAAACCGTGTTTATCGCCGACCAGGTGACCGTTTCGGGGCTGCATCCGATTCAGGTCGAAACCGTCGGAATCGTCACGGGACTCGACGGAACCGGCGGCGACACGCCCCCCTCGATGTACCGCACGATGCTGCTGGAAGAAATGAAGCTCCGGGGCGTCAAGCACCCCAGCCGCATTCTGCAGTCGCCCAATACGGCACTGGTCATCGTGCGGGCCGCGCTGCCGCCGGTGATTCAGCGCGACGACCCGTTCGACGTCGAAGTCGTTCTGCCCGAGAACACCGAAGCTACGAGTCTCAAAGGGGGCTACCTGCTCGAATGCTCGCTGTCAGAACAGGCGATTGTGCCCGGTAAAGGAAACCTCAAGGGTCACATTCTCGGCTCGGCCGAAGGCCCGATCATGCTCTCAACCGGCGAAGGGGACAAAGCCTCGCTGGCGGGGGTTCTCAAACGGGGTCGCGTTCTGGGAGGAGGCCGCTACAAGGGGGGCATCCTTCAGAAAGACCGCGAGATGGGGCTTTACCTGCGCAACGACCTGCGCAGCGTTCGCCAGTCGCGGCGCGTCGCGTCAGCGATCGGGAAACGGTTCCACTCGTTCGACCACGGCATCAAAAAGCCGCTGGCCAAGCCGATGACCGACCAGTACATCGAGCTCAAGGTGCATCCGCGGTACAAAGCGAATTACGTCCGCTACGTGCAGGTGATCCGCCATATCGCAATCAATGAAACCACCGTCGAACAGCGGGAACGGATGGAGCAGCTCCGCCGCAAACTGCTGGTTCCCCGGACCGCCTCGAAGGCGGCGATGGAACTGGAAGCGATCGGCGCCGATTCGATTCTGATTCTCAAGGAAGGGCTGCGAAGCCCCAGCGCCGAAGTCCGCTTTTATTCGGCCGACGCCCTGGCCTACCTGGGAGACAGTTCGGGAACGCGCGAACTCGCCCAGGCGGCCCGGCACGAAGAAGCCTTCCGCGTATTCGCCCTGGCTGCGCTGGCGACGCTCGACGACCCCGTGACGCGTGAGATGCTCAAAGAGCTGATGACCCAACCCACGCTCGAAGTCAAAGACAACGCCGAGCGTGAAACCTGGAGTGCCGAAACGCGTTATGGAGCCTATCGCACGTTGTGGACGATTGACCGGGGCGACGACTTCATTCGCGGCGAACGGCTGCATCAAGGCGAATATTCGCTGCACGTGATTCCCGGCAAAGGCGAGCCGATGGTCCATCTGGCGACGCACCGCGTCCCTGAAATCGTGATCTTCAACGACGAGCAGCGACTGCGAACGCCAATCAGCCTTTCGGCGGGACGGCACATCATGCTGACTGCTCCCAAGGGAGCCGACACCGTCAAAATCAGCCGCTACGAGGTCGACGAAGAAGACGAAGAAGTGACGTGCAGCACGCGGGTTGTCGACATCATTCGCGCCGTCTCGAAAATGCGTGCCAGCTACCCCGACATCGCACAGATGCTGGTCCAGGCCGAGCGACAATCGAACATCATCGGCCGTCTCGAACTGGATGCGCTGCCGCAGGCCGGGCGATTGTACCACCGGCCCCCCGGCGAGATTGCCGACGGCGTCGGTCCGCTGACGAGCGCCGAAAGCAGCACCCGCGTCGGTAAGCCGAATCTCGTCCCCAACATGTTCCCGACGGCCGATCCCAAGGAAATCCTGGAAGAGGAGGTCGACGACACTCCGGCCGCCGACGCACGCCCCAGGCCTGAGGCGGGCGAAGCCAGCCTCGTCGATGTCAGGGAAGGCAGCGCCAATGACGACGCGCCGGAAAAACCCGCCAAACGCTCGCAAGGGTTGTTCGGTCGGAAATGACGGTAACGACCGCGGCGCCGAACCGGCCCGGTTGAGCGTTTCGCCCCATCGGGCACCGCCCGCCGGCGGGCGGCGCTCTTGAGAAATCGGCTAACACACAGGCACCGACGATGCTTCAGGCCCTCGAAATGTTCGGCTTCAAGAGCTTTGCCGACAGGACGAGGTTCGACTTCGCGCCGGGAGTGACCTGCATCGTCGGCCCCAACGGCTCGGGAAAAAGCAACGTCGTCGACGCGCTCAAGTGGATTCTGGGCGATCAAAGCCCCAAGAGCCTGCGCGGCAAAGAGATGACCGACGTCATCTTCAACGGGTCGGCCAACCGCAAACCGGCCGGGCTGGCCGAAGCCACGCTGACCTTCGACAATTCGAAACGCATCCTGCGTGTCGATGCCGACCTGGTCCAGATCGGGCGGCGGATCTATCGCTCGGGCGAGGCCGAATACCTGATCAATCGCGTGCCGGCCCGGCTCAAGGATGTCAAAGATCTGTTCCTGGGGACCGGCGCCGGGACGAGCGCTTACAGCATCATCGAACAGGGGCGCGTCGATCAGTTGCTGCAGGCGACCACGCTCGCCCGCCGCGTCGTTTTCGAAGAGGCGGCGGGCATCAGCCGCTTCAAGGTCCGCAAAATCGACGCCCAGCGCAAGCTCGAACGGGTCGCCCAGAATCTGCTGCGACTGACCGATATCGTCCAGGAAGTCGAAGGGCACCTGCAGGCGCTTCGCAGCCAGGCGGCCAAAGCCGCCAAGTACCGTGAATTCTCGCAGGCCTTGCGCAACCTGCGCATCGGCGCCGCCGCCGACGATTTTCGCCTGCTTTCGGCGCGGCTGGTCGACGTCGAACAATCCCGCGGCGCACTCGAGCAGGACATCGCGCAACTGCTGGACGAGGCGCGCGACTGCGAAGCGCGGCAGCGGCTGGCCGAAAGCCAGCTCGCCGAAGCCGAAGATCGCCTGCGCGACGCCGAACGTCACGCGGCCGAGAATCGTGAGGCGATCGCCGGCTATGAAGCGACGATTCGACACCAGATCGCCCGCAAGTACGAACTCGACGCCGAATACGCCCGCCTCGAGCAGCAGCAGACCGATTTGACGGCACGGGCCGAACAGGTTGTCGGCGAACTTTCGCAAACCGATGTCGACTTGCAGACGTTTGCCGACGAATACGAGCGCCGCCGCGCCACCGTCAGCGGCGCCGAGCAAACCGCACACGACATCGGCGCGCGGGTCTCTGAGGTTCGCGAACGACTCGACCGCAACCGGTCGCTGTTGCTGAACGCGGTTCGGCAACTGTCGGTCGCGGCGAGCCGCATGTCGGCCCTCGACTCGCAATCGTCGGCCCGCATCTCGGACCAACACAGCATCGTGCAGCGGCTGGAGTCGCTGGAACCCGCTTTGGCACAGTGCGAACGGTCGTTTGCCTCACGATCGGCCGAAGTCGAGGCAGTTCTCGAACAGCAGTCGCAACTGCGCGAGCAGATCCGCGCGCTGCAGGGGCAGCGCGTGGCGGCGCTTGCGGCTCAGGCCGCGACGCAGAACAAACTGGCCGAGCTGCGCGAGCAGCGCGGCGCGATCCAGGCACGGCGCAGTCTGCTCGAAGATCTCGAGTTGCGGCAGGAAGGCCTGGGAGTCGGCGTCAAGGAAATTCTGTCGCTGGCGCGCGAGGCTTCACGGCCGCCGTGGACTCACGTCCGCGGTCACGTGGTCGAACTGCTCGAAATCGACCTCGAACATGCGGCCCTGCTCGAAGTCGCCCTGGGAAGCCGCGCGCAACTGGTCATCATCGACGAGGCCCAGCCGCTACTGGAGTACCTGAATGCGGGCGAATGCCGCATCGCCGGCCGCGTCGGTTTTCTGGCACTGGCCCCCGCTCCGAATGCAACGCGTACCGAGCCGCATGAAGCGCAGGACCTTGTCGCGATCGATTTGACGGGACGGGTTGGAGTCGTCTGCCGCGCCGATCGCCTGGTCCGGTCGGCGTCGGGCGTCCCGCATCTGCCCGAGCAGCTTTTGGCCGACACCTGGATCGTCTCGACGCTCGCAGCCGCACATCAGCTTGCCGCACAAACCGGTGCGCGGTGCCGGTACGTGACCTTGCAAGGCGAATTGCTCGAATCCAACGGAACGCTCTACGTCGGCAGCGTCCGCAGCGAGTCGTCGCTGGTTTCGCGAAAAAGCGAACTGCGCGGAATCAAAGCAGACGTAGCGCGGCTCGACCGCCGGATCGCCGCAGAAGACGACGCGCTGGCACGCGGGACCAGCGAGCTGCGCGACGCGGCTCAGGCCGAGCAGCACGCCCAATTCGACCTCGATCTGTGCTCGCACCGCGTCAGCGAATTGCGGAATGCCGCGAATGCCGCCGAGCTCGACCTCGAACGAGTCCGCCGCGACCGGACCGACGCCCTGGCCGAAGCCGAGCGCGTCCTCGCCGAACTCGATCAACTGGCCCCGCAGCGCGCCGCAGCCGAAGTCGAACTGGCACGACTCGAGCGCGCGCACGACGAGCTGCAAGCGACCATTGCCGAGGACGAACGGCAGATCGCCGAAGACGAAGCGCGACAGCAGCAGTTGCAGGCCCTGTCGGCCGCCGAGCAGCGGGATCTGGCCAAATACGAAGAGCGCCTGCAGAACCTGCACCAGGCCCGATCGCGGCTCGACCAGGAGCGATTTCAGCGCGACCTGCACCGCGAAGAGGCCGAACGCCGCTATCGGCTGCTGGCCGACAAGCGCAATCAAATCGAGCTGGAAATCGTGAACACGAATGCGGCTCTGGTCGAGCTGACAGCGCAGAAACAGGTGTTTGCCGGTGAAGTCGAGCGGCTGCAGCGCGAGCGCGAACTGGCCCGTCGCCAGCGCGGCGAACTGGCCGACCGCGACCTGAACGTGAGGCACCAGTTGCGCGACTTGCGCGATCAGTCGCACGCCGGCGACATGCAGGCGACCGAAATGCGGCACCAGATCGCGAATGTTGCCGAGCGGCTCCGCGATGAATTTCAGGTCGAGCTCACCGAGCTCGTGGCGACGGGCGTGTCGGCCCGAGCGTCACTCGCTGCCGAGCACGGCTCAGCCGACGCCGAGGCCGAATCGCCTGAGGCAGCCACCCCGGTCGCCGCTGCGACGGCCGACGACGGGCAGATTCGCGCCGAAATCGAAGAGCAGATCAATCGCCTGCGCCGAAAGATCAAACAACTGGGGCAGGTCAACACCGACAGCCTGAACGAACTCGACGAACTGGAAAATCGCTTTGCCCGCCTGAGCGGCCAGTTGCAGGACCTGGTCGAGGCAAAAAACACGCTCGAAGAGATCATTCGGCGCATCAACGCCGAAAGCAAGCGAATGTTCATCGAGACTTTCGAACAGGTCCGCAGCAACTTTCAGGAGTTGTTCCGCAAGCTGTTCGGCGGCGGCGAGGGAGACGTGGTGCTCGAAGACCCCGACGACGTCCTGGAATGCGGGATCGACGTCGTGGCCCGGCCCCCCGGCAAAGAACTGCGAAGCATCTCGCTGCTGTCGGGGGGCGAAAAGACGATGACGGCCGTCGCCCTGCTGCTGGCGATTTTCAAAAGCAAGCCCAGCCCGTTTTGCATTCTCGATGAAGTCGATGCCTCGCTCGACGACGGCAACGTGAGCCGCTACCTGGCGGTGATCCACGAATTCCGGCAGTGGACGCAATTCATCATTGTCTCGCACCGCAAGCACACGATGGCCGGTGCCGACGTGTTGTACGGAGTGACGATGGAAGAAGCCGGCGTCTCGAAACGAATGTCGGTTCGCTTCGAAGACGTCAGCGACGACGGACAGTTTCGAGCGCCGCCGCCGGGAGCCGCCCAGGCGACCGAAGCGAGCGAGATCACCTCTGCCGCTTGACGGTCGGGCCGGTCCCTGTCCAGACTCACCAGACCACGCGATGACGGTTACACTGCCTTATGGCCGTCCTGCCGGGCGGCAGGGGTTGTGAAAAGTCCGTTGTCTCGTTAACCGATCCCTCGTACATCAGGGTGGCAGTATGATTTCCCACGCGGTCAGGTTACTGCGGCACTTCATCGTTTTGTTCGGGGTCGTTGGTGGGGCAACCGCTGTTTCGGCGCAGGCCGCCGAGATCCGGACGATTGCCGGAAACGGGAAAGCCGGGTACGCAGGCGATGGCGGAGCGGCGATCGAAGCCGCCGTCGATGGGCCGTTCGGTCTGGTGCTCGGTCCCGACGCAGCGCTGTACGTCTGCGAGATCGGCAACCATTGCATCCGTCGCATCGACGAACGGACCGGTACGATTTCGACCGTCGCGGGGAACGGCAAAAAAGGCTATGCCGGCGACGGAGGGCCGGCGACCGCCGCCACCTGCAACGAGCCTTACGAAGTGCGGTTCGATGCCGCCGGCCACATGTACTTCGTCGAAATGATGAATCATCTCGTTCGCAAGGTGGATGCCCGAACAAAACGAATGGCGACCATCGCCGGAACAGGCGAAGCGGGTTTCGCGGGCGACGGGGGACCGGCGACCTCGGCCCAGTTGAAAAGCCCACATTCGATCGCCCTCGATCGCGACGGGAATCTGTTCATCGCCGATATCGGCAATCACCGCGTCCGCCGCGTCGATGCCCGTTCGGGAGTTATTGAAACCGTGGCGGGCACGGGGGCGCGCGGCGCGGCGACCGACGGCGCCCCGATCGCCGGCACGCCGCTCGACGGACCGCGGGCACTCGATTTCGAGCCATCGGGACAACTGCTGTTGGCCCTGCGCGAAGGGAACGCGGTCTTTCGCGTCGACTGGAAGGGGAAAAAACTGGTTCACCTGGCCGGCAACGGAAAACCCGGCTACGCCGGCGACAAAGGCCCGGCGCGGCAGGCGCTGCTGGCAGGACCCAAGGGAATCGCCGTCGGCCCCGACGGCGACATCTACATTGCCGACACCGAGAGCCACACGATTCGCGTGATTCGGTCGGCGACCGGCATCATCGAGACACTCGTCGGCGACGGCGAGCCGGGAGACGGCCCCGACGGCCCACCGCGGGCGTGTCGCCTCGATCGACCGCACGGCGTCTTCGTCGACGCGCAGGGAAACGTGTACATCGGCGACAGCTCGAACCACCGCGTTCGCAAGCTGGTCGTCGACCAGGACTCACCGTAGCCCCCACTCACTTCAGCGGCGTCAGGTTGCCGAATTCGGGATCGGACAGGTAAATCTGGCATTCGGGGTTGGTCGCCAGCAGTGTGCGAAGCACAGTCGGGTCGCTGTTTGCATTGACGACCAGTAATTTGAGTTGTTTGAAGCGCGACAGGACGCCGGCATCGTCCTCATCAACGACGGCCGGAGGAATCACCAGCCACGCAAGATTCGGAAACGTGGCCGATTCGCGCACGGCGTTCCGCAGATCGCCGGGGCGGACCTGGTCTTCGAGAGTCCTCGGGAACTCGACGCCGCAGACATCCTTCGGGCCGCGCCCGGCTTTGAACAGCCGCTTCCAGCGGACGTCGATCCCGCGCGAAACCCCCTGGGGATCGTCGAACACGACCTGGCCGTTCTCGACGCGACGCTGACGGCCCTCTTCCGTGAACGCCACTTTTCCCCCGCACCAGCGGATCAACTGGGCTCGATCAGACAACGAGATCGCGGCATAGGCTCGCGACCCGACGTACCACGCCCCCACCAGGGCCGCCAGCAGCAAAACCATCACAAGCCAACGCAGGCCGCGTCGAATCAAAATGCCGCGTTGTGACCGCGGCGATCGCGTGGCGGTAAAATCGACGTTCAGCGTGGAATTCATAGCCAGTGCAATGATCTGCGCGGCGCCAGGGGGAGGGCGATGCTGTGCTGACGAAAATTCGGGATTGACAGGGATTATAGTTCTTCCGGGATTTGTTTACAGATCGAGGGGTAGGCTTGACAGCATTTCGTGTGATGTGTGCCGCCGATGAAGTGGGTTCGGATCCAATGGCCGACCACTTTGGTGGG
>SIAF01000076.1 GCA_009691905.1 Planctomycetaceae bacterium
AGAAGGCTTCAACAACAAGGCAAAACTGACCCTGAGAAAAGCGTATGGCTTTCGTTCCCCGGAAATCGCAAAAATCGCCCTGTATCACACCCTATCCGACCTCCCCACTCCAAAATTCACCCACGAATTCTGGTGACGAGGCATTTTTAACAGCCCAGGCTTAGCCTTTGTGACGTCGGCCGCCGCGGCCGATAGATTCGAATGAATCGCCACGACCGGGTGGCCGTCGAGCGAGTGTTCAGACTCGGAGCCATCATCAAAGCCGACAATGGAAACACGAACGGCTGCGCCGTCGAGAATCCACGGTTGATCCGCCCAACCCAAAAAGATGTCGCCGGACTGCTTAATCCTTTCAAGTACCTGACGATTTGCGCCAGCTCGAATCGACTGGGTCGCAAGCAATCCAACGCGACACCGTTGAGACTGGATTGCGGCCCGTGCCTTTTCGAACCAGTATGCAACCAAATCGGCTTCCCGCGGTACACGGTCGGCATAGACGGAGAAGATCTTATCCACGTAGCCATCGGTCAATTCTGTTCGCAGCCGCTTCCCCCCCAGAAAGGGCGGATTCCCAACGATGAAATCTGCCTCGGGCCATTCCGGTTCGAAGGGATGATCTGGCTCGGTGAGGTCAAGAATCGCATCCATGCAGCGGATGCCTTCAATCGGGTCGAGTACCGGGTTGCGCGGCGGGTTGAATCCGTTGTGGTGCATCCATTGCAGGTAGCCGATCCAAATCACTACCTGCGCCAGTTCCTGCGCGTAAGGATTGATTTCAATGCCGGCAAGCTGAGTCGGACGGACCTGCGGCAGTTGCGTCAACCCGTGTGACGCACCATAGGCAATCACGGTTTTTTCGAGGTCGAGCAAAAGGTGAATTGCCACGTACAGAAAATTCCCCGAGCCGCAAGCCGGGTCGAGAATCCGCACGTGCGCCAGACGGTGCACAAAGTCGGACAGCAGCTTGTCGAATGCCGCGCGCGGCTTTGAGGCCTTGCGGCGCGTGCCAGCGGATTTCGCCTGTTTGCGAGATTCCTCTTGGATCTTCGGCCAGAGTGCTTCGCACTTGGCTTGCACGTCTGCCCACTCGCGGCGCAGCGGCACCATGACAACGGGTTCGAGCAACGCGAGCTGATGTAGGGTGGGACCAGCAAGCCGAGAACTACTTTGGGCCTTCGTTTACTGAAAACGCTCTCGAACCAGACAGTGCGTTGTGTCGTCATTGAGCGGCTTGCGCAGGCCCACCATGCGGGTTCCGATGCGGTGCGACCCGAATGGTGGGCCTGCGCACGCTGCGCGAGCTGGTCCCACCCTACATGGATAATCCGGGTTAAGATGACCTTGGGGAACGGTCTCAAACCGGCCGCAGAATCACCAGCCCCAGCGGTGGGATGCGCACTGTGATGCTTTGCGGGTGGCCGTGCATGGCGATCGGTTCGCTGTAGGTGCCACCCAGGTTGCCGATATTCCCGCCGCCGTAAATGTCGGCGTCGCTGTTGAGCATTTCGGCGTAATAGCCGGGCCTGGGGACTCCCAGCCGATAACTGTCGCGCGGCGTCGGAGTAAAATTGAGCGCGACGACGGCGAAGTCGTCGCGGTTTTTGGCGTAGCGCAGGTAGGCGTAAACGGTGTTCTGCCAGTCGTCACACTGGATCCAGGCGAAACCCTCGGGTGACACATCCAGTTCGTGCAGCGCGTGCAGGCGCTTGTACAGATCGTTCAGGTCGTGAACGAACCGCCGCAGCCCGTCGTGGTAGTGCTGCCCGAACAGCGCCCAGTCGAGTTCGTGATCGTGGTTCCATTCGTGCCACTGTCCGAATTCGCCCCCCATGAACAGCAGCTTTTTCCCGGGCATCGTGTACTGGTAGCCGTACATCAGCCGCAGGTTGGCGAATTTCTGCCAGTGATCGCCGGGCATCTGCGACAGCAACGAGCGCTTGCCGTGCACGATTTCGTCGTGCGAGAGGGGCAGAATGAAGTTTTCGGTAAAGGCGTAAACCATCCGAAACGACAGTTCGTTCTGGTGGAACCGGCGATGGATCGGGTCGCGTTGCATGTACCGCAGCGTGTCGTTCATCCAGCCCATGTCCCACTTCATCGTGAAACCCAGGCCCCCCGTGTACACCGGGCGCGACACGCCCCCCCAGGCGGTTGATTCTTCGGCGAGGGTCATCACGCCGGGAAATTCGCCGTGCGTAATGGTGTTCATGTCTTTGAGAAACTGCACCGCTTCGAGGTTTTCGCGACCGCCGTAGCGATTGGGAACCCACTCGCCCGGTTTCCGCGAGTAATCGAGGTACAGCATCGACGCCACGGCGTCGACGCGCAGGCCGTCGACGTGGTAGGCGTCGATCCAGAAGCGGGCGCTCGACAGCAGGAAGTTGCGAACCTCGGTGCGCCCATAGTTGAACACCAGCGTCCCCCAGTCGGGATGCGAACCCTGCCGCGGGTCTTCGTGCTCGTACAGGCACGTCCCGTCGAACCGCGCCAGGCCGTGCCCGTCGGTCGGGAAGTGGGCCGGCACCCAGTCGACCAGCACGCCGATGTTGTTCTGGTGGCAGTAATCGACGAAGTACATGAAATCCTGCGGGCTGCCGAAGCGGCTGGTGGGGGCGAAATACCCGACCGTCTGGTAGCCCCACGACCCGTCGAACGGATGCTCGGTAATCGGCAGGAGCTGGATGTGCGTGTAGCCCATCTGCCGAACGTAATCGACCAGCATGTGCGCCAGTTCGCGGTAGTTGAAAAACCGCCGACCATCCTGCGGCATGCGCCACGAGCCCAGATGCACCTCATAGGTGGTGATCGGCTGCTCGTACCAGTTCGTCATCTCGCGATACCGCAGCCACGACTGATCGTGCCAGCGATAGTTCCCCAGGTCGCAGACCAGTGAGGCCGATTTCGGCCGAAGCTCGGCGGCAAACGCGAACGGGTCGGCTTTCTGGATCACGTGGCCTCGCGCATCGCGCAGCGAGTATTTGTACGCCGAGCCGGCGCGCAGCCCCGGCACAAAGCCGGTCCAGATGCCGTCGTCGATTCGCGCCAGCGGGTTCTGGCCGTGCTGCCAGTGGTTGGCGTCGCAGGCGACCGATACCTCCTGGGCATTCGGCGCCCAGACGGCAAAGCGGGTGCCGGCCACCCCGTCGCGAACGTCGGGATGCGCGCCCATAAACGTATACATCAGGCAGTGCATCCCATGCCGCATGGCGTGTCTGTCGTTTTGGGTGATCGGGAGCAAGACCGATGTGCCGGCGGGATTGACGATTTGTCTTGCAAACAGCGAACCGTATTACAAACGTTCAAAGTCTTCGCGGGCCGCGAAGACTTAACGCGACCAACTGACTCGCCGACGTGCAAATCGCTGTGCAACCAACGATTCAGAATTGAACAGGAGCAAGCAGAGGCAGCAGAGAAAGACACAAAGAGAGGGCTGCTGCATCACGATCAGCATCGTTCGGGGTGTCCGTCGAGTGCGATCGCCTGTCTGGTTGCACCCGAAGGCTAGTTTCTCTGCTCCCTCTGCTTGCTGCTGTTTCATTCATTTTGGTTGCGGCCGAATTCCGCGCCAGGCGGTGTAGGATGAATCTCCGGCGACCGCACCGCCATTTGAGCGGATTGGCTCTCAAGGCGTCAATCGTTCGAGCGCGCGATTCACCCCAGAGGGTGACCAGAAAGATTTGCCGACGAAGCAGGTCACCTCTGCCGGAGGGGACTGGTTGCGAGTGGACCCCGTCGAGACGCGCAAGGTTCCGCCCGGCAGGCAGGCAGAACCTGCTGAGAAATTCCGGGAAAGCGGGACACGCAGAGGCGTCCGTCTACGGCGGACCGACGCTCACCGCGGGTTGTATCGGTTATGCCGCGTGAATTCGCTTGTCGCACAAAGCCGGTCACAACGTGTCGGTGCCGCTCCTTTCTGCGAATTGCCGATTTTGGCTCAAGTCGACCTCGGCGAGCGCCGCCGGCCAACCTAAACTGGATCGGGTGGCCGGCCGCCTCGATTCGGTTTGCCGGCACCCAATGGCCGCATCTCTCGCGAGCTTCGCATCGTGACCGGTAAACACTTTCTGGTGCTGTCCCTGGGACCGCCGCTGCTGATCGGGGGGGCGTACGCTCTGTCGCAGCCGACTTCCGATCGGGCGCTCGCCGAATTCGTCCCGCAGACGTCGGTGAACTTGTTTCCCGGTCCACGGCGACCCCCTTCCCTGCCGACCGGCGACCGCGATGCCCTGGAGCAGGCCTGCCTGAGGGCGGCCGGCGACCTGATGGAGAGGCTGCCCCCGCCCTGCGCCTCGATCGTTCGCGCTCCTTATGTGCTTGCCGGCGATTTCAGTGAAACCCAACTGGATCGGTTGCATCGCGAGGCGGTTGAACCGATGGCAGCGGCGCTGTGGCGATCGTACTTCGATCGGCGGCCCGATCAGCCGGTGGTGATCGTGGCGCTCTCGAATGAAACCAGCTATCACGACGTGGCGCGGCTGCTCGACGGATACGAACCGACCGCCTACGCCGGCTACACGCAACGCGGCCGACGACGAGTGGTGTTCAACGCGGCGACCGGTTTGGGAACGCTGACTCACGAGCTGTCGCACGTTCTGGCCGTGTTCGACTTCCCCGAGATGCCTGAATGGTTCGACGAAGGGCTCGCGGCACTGCAAGAGGAAGCGGTGTTTTCCTCCGACGGCCTGATGCTGGCGGGGAAGGTCAACTGGCGGTGTCGACAGGTGCGTGCGGCCCTCGAAGCGGGCCATCTCCCCGAGATCGGGACCGTGATTGAACGTCGCAACTTTCGCGGTGAAGCCGAAAACCTGAACTATGCCACGGCGAGAAGCTTTTGCCTGTACCTGCAGGAACGGGGCCTGTTAAGCCATTTCTACCGAAAGCTTCGGTCAGCCGTGAAAGACGACCCGAGCGGGCTGGCGACTGTCTGCGAGTTGCTGGGGGTCGATTCGGTCGCCGAACTCGACCGGCAATTTCGCGAGTGGATCGCCACCGGGCGAGTTGCAGGCTCACCAGAAACAGGGGGCTGACGCCCCCCGCTCGCCGGGCGGGTGCTACGAACCGTACTGCCGCAGGCCGCGCCCCATCTTGCGCCGCAGCGTACTGAACAGGTTCTGGTAGCCTGGTTCCGGGGAGACTGGTTCTGAGTTTGTCGACTCGAACGCGGCCGGCCGATCAACGCCGCCCAGTCGCGCGGCCTCGTCGTGCGGCCCATCGGCCGCGTCTTCAGGCTCGACAACGTCGTATTCAGGCGTCTCGAATGCGGAATCGCTCGCTTGTGCGATCTGGATTTTCGACGTAGCAATCGATGTCTCGTGCCAGGCGCCCAGGGCGGTTTGGACTTCCAGGCACGTTTCGAGCACCGAGCTTCCGATCTGTTCTTCCAACTCGACGACGTCGCCGTCCGAGGGCCGAATCGGCGCGTCAACGTACGGTTCCGATTGCCCAGACAAGGTTGTGACGACGTCCGTGTGCGAAGGCGCAGGGGCCGGTTGCAGAGGAACCGCCGGCAGATCCCATCGTCCGTCGAGCGGGTCGGCCGGCTCGTACGTCGACCGGCCGATCGGAGACTTCCGATCGAGGGCCGCGTAGCGATCGACGACGCGCTCTTCTTCGAACACGCGAACCATCGGCGGCGACTCGGCAGCCCGCACAGTCGAACGCGACTTGCCGATTGCCGGCGTCGCCAGCGAATGGACGACGGCCGGCGTGTCGAAGTCTGACAACGGCGACGTCACGTCCGGCTCGCCGCCGATCTCGATCGCCGTCATCGGTTCGACCCGTTGCAGCGTGCCGATGTCAGTCGTCGGCTCGGCGAGTGTTGCCGGCTCGGTCTCAAAACTCTGCCCGGCGGGGACGGCCGGTGTCGATTTTCCCGACTCGAACGACGCGGGCGCGGGCGCGGGATCGACATCGACATCAACATCGACATCGGCGGTTGCGGCGTGCGGCGATTCGCCGTCGAAAACGGTCGATCCGTCCACCACATCGCTCCACCGCAGCGGAAGTTGTTTGAGAGCGGCGAGGGCCTCGTCGACCAACTCAATGGTGACAGAGGCGGCCTCACGGGCATAGCACAGCAGAAGGCTCTGATCGCAAAGCTGGTTGATGCAGCGCGGCAGACCGCCGGCGGCCTGGGCAATGCGATCAAGGGCGGTCGTCTCAAACAGCTTTGCCGCGTCGCCGCCGGCCCGTTGGACTCGATACTCGATGTACCGGCGGCTCTCATAGCGGGTCAGCGGTTCAAGATAGACGTGGCAGGCGACCCGCTGATTGAAGGCCTCCAGGCCTGGCTCCATCAATCGCATTTCCAATCCCGGTTGACCCGCCAGGATGACTCGAACCAGCGGCTGGCTGCGTTCGTCGAGGCTGGCCAGCGATCGAATTTCTTCCAGCAGCCGCTCGTTCAACAGATGCGCTTCATCAACGAGCAGCACGACGGGTCGACCGATGTGGGCCAGGCTCCGCAGCGCGACCGTGAGCTCGAGGCGCAATTCCTGTTCGTCCATGCCGGTATAGCGCCGTCCCAGTTCGAAGAGGATGGCCTGAAGCAGGCAGCGCCGGGCCGAAAATGCTGCGGACGCCAGAAACACCGGCGTGAAGTGTTCGGCAAATTCCAGGGCGAGCCGGCGGCAAACCAGCGTCTTGCCCGTTCCGGCGGGTGCGGTTATCACGCCAATGCCGGCGCCGGTGACAGCGCGCAACAGCAGCTCGTCAACGATGCTCTGGATCGGTTCGGGCGCGAAGAAGCAGTTCGGATCGGGGGGGGCCGAAAAGGGGCGCTTCTGCAGGCCGAAATTTTCCTCGTACATGCGACCGACCCTCCTGGCGGGTGTGACAGGGCAAACAAGTTGCCAGCGCGCCCTTTCGGACGGCGACCTTTGTGACGGACGGCGACCACTGTGACGGACGGCGACCTCTGTGACGGACGGCGACCTCTGTGACTGTTACATCGTTCGAGCCGGCCATTGATCTTGAGATCAACGGGTCGAGGCTGCCCGACGGCAACGCAGGCAAGCTGTAGCGAGTTATCCCCGCGCCCGGTGTTTTCCGGCTTCAACTCCTTTGATTGATTGAGGTTGTGTGCGAACGTCGAACGCCAAGCTTGTGTCCAATCGGACGGGTACTGAAAACAGCTCGCCCCACTCCCGGCGAGTCGGCTCTCGCATTCGACTGCGCTCGAGGTATAATCCCTTATGCAAGTGTGACTTGAGAGTCCGTGGCGAACCACGATGAACTTGTTTCTGACCTTGAGTATTCGCGAATGACCGACGCTTCGCTGTCCTTCTCCAGTCCCGACCAGATCCTGTTGTTGTTTGGAACACAAGACCGATACCTGAGGCAGGTTCGCGATGCCGTCGGCGTCGACGTCACGATTCGCGGCGACGAAATTCGCCTGCACGGCACCGACGATCAGATTCGGAAGGGGCTGGCCGTCTTTGCCGAATTGCGGGCGATCCTTGAAAAGCGGGGTGAGCTGCTCGACAACGAGGTCCAGGGGGTTTTGGGGACCTCTGGCAACGGCCACAAGCCGGTTCCGCCGAGCAGCGAAACGATCGACTTGTTCGAAAATGCCAGGCATGTCGCGCCGCGCACGCACGGGCAAAGCGATTACGTGCAGTCGATTCGCGAGAATGACCTGGTGTTTTGCGTGGGTCCGGCCGGCAGCGGCAAGACCTATCTGGCCGTGGCGATGGCGGTCAACGCTTTGCGGCAGGAACAAGTCAAGAAAATCGTGCTCGTGCGTCCGGCGGTCGAGGCGGGAGAGCGGCTGGGCTTTCTGCCTGGCGATCTCCTGGCCAAGGTCAACCCGTTTCTTCGCCCGCTGCTGGATGCCTTGAACGAAATGCTCGACTTCGAGCAAGTCAAACGGTATATGGAGCGGGACGTGGTCGAGATCGTCCCTCTGGCCTTCATGCGCGGGCGGACGCTGAACAACACGTTTATCATTCTCGATGAAGGGCAGAACACGACCGTCACGCAAATGAAGATGTTTCTGACGCGATTGGGCAATGGGTCGCGAATCGTCGTGACCGGCGATATCACACAGTCTGACCTGCCCCCGCACGTGTCCAGCGGCCTGATCGACGCCATCGACCGACTCACCGGGATCGCGGGAATCGCTCATGTCAAACTGACCGGTCACGACATCGTCCGGCACCAGCTCGTTAAAGAAATTGTTAAAGCCTACGACGACGGACCGTCGCGGCACTCTGTGCGGCGCAAGGGATAAGCAGGTTTTGAGGCGGGCGGGGCGAAACGTCGGTTGAGCTCTCGCCCCGGGGGCGGATGCCGGGCAAAGCCGGTCGGCGCGCCTCAATTCGCGTTCAGGCCGTTGGTGTAAGGCGCGCCGCTATTTCGGGCGTCGCGGACATGTTCTCAAGCGGTTGATGACGAATGTCGTTGTTCGGGATTAGACGGGGTCGCAACAACCGGGGCACAGGCCTGCGGATCGTCAGCAGTCCGGCCACCGAGTGGCGCGGCCTGTTGACCGACCGATCGGTTTTGTCGCGTCTGGCGCTGGGCCTCGTGACGGTTGCGGCACTGCTGGTCGGCGTTCAGGGATGGCAGCAAACCTTCTCCTACCGCCTCGGCCAGCGTCCCGTGGCGGGGGTTGCTGCTTCCATTGACTTCGAACGAGTCAACCCGCAGCGCACCAATTATGCCCGTGACCGCGCTGCCGAACAGGCGCCACCGGTTTTCGTTCATGACGGCAGTCTGCTGGCGCGGCTGCCTCGCGATTTGAGGCAAAATCTCCTGGCGTTTGTGCCGGCCGGCGACGTTTCGATGCTGCCCGCCGAAGTTCGCCGCGCTTTTGGATTGGCCGCCGAGGGAGTTCTCCCGCCGGTCGGGGGCCTGCCAGCTGCCGATCGGGCCGAGACATTCGGAAGTCTCAAAAAACTGGCTTCGGACGAGGCGCAGCTTAAAGATACGATCGCCGACTTCAACCGCTTCATCCAACCCCTCGAGCAGAACGGACTGTTACGGGACGAACAACTGCCGGCCGCCGACCTGGCCGCGCGGGGGTCGATCGCCGTCTACGAGCCCGAGGGGGAACCGCGCTCGATCAGCCTTGCCGAAGTGCAGCTCGTGCAGCTACTGGCCCCGACCGGCCGGCTGCACAACCGCTGGGCTTTGTTTCCCGCCCTCCTGCCGTTCCGGGCCGAGTTCGAGCACTGGTTGCGGACACAGTCTCCCGAGACTCTGATCTACGACGATGCCGCGACGCAGACCGCACGCCAGAAAGTTCGCGCCGGCATTGAAGACATGTACGACGCCTACTACGTTGGCGATCTGCTGGTCAAACCGGGTGAAGCGATCGACGAATCGCGGCTGGAGCTGCTGCTGGCCGAGCACGAGCAGTTGCAGTTGAAGGTGACGCCACGCGAGCGGGTGATGCGCGTGACGATCGTATCGCTGATGCTGGCGACGCTGGCCTTGTTGATCGGTTACCACCTGGTGCGCCACGAGTCGAAGCTGGTCTGGAATATCAGCGGCTTGTCGCTGTACCTGGGGCTGGTCGTGGTCGCAACGGGGCTGGCCCGGCTGCTGTCGTACGATCCGTGGCGTGCCGAACTGGCGCCGGTGCTGGTGGCGGTGATGGTCTGCGCGGTCGTATACAACCAGGTGCTGGCGACGCTGACGGCTTTCGCACTCAGTCTGCTCGTCACGATTTCGATCGGGGCCGACCTCGGCCGATTCACCGTGTTGATGAGCGTCTGTGCGACGGCGGCCATTCTGCTGCCCAGCGTCCCGTCGCGTTCGACGCTGGTCGTCGTGGGGATCTGGACGGCTGTGGTCTGCTTTCTCATGTCGTGGGGCACGACGGTCATCGACAGTCGACTGGCAGTCATCGATGGCACCGCCGGGCCGCCGTTGTGGCGCGACCCGGCTCAGTGGTTTCAAAGTCTGCGCGGGGCGGGATGGTGTCTGGCGGCCGGGTTTCTGGTTTCGGGCAGTCTGCCTTTCGTCGAAGCCGTGTTCGGCGCGGTGACCGACATCAGCCTTCTGGAACTGGGCGACGTTTCGCACCCCCTTTTGCAAGAGCTGGTCCGCCGCGCGCCCGGCACATACAACCATTCGATTACTGTCGCCAGCATCGGCGAAACGGCGGCCGACGCCGTCGGTGCCAACGGGCTTTTGGTGCGGGTCGGGGCCTATTTTCACGACATCGGCAAAATGCTCAAGCCGCATTACTTCGTCGAAAATATGACCGACGGAGAAAACCGCCACGAGCATCTGGCCCCCGCAATGAGCACGCTGATCATCATCGGGCACGTCAAAGATGGCGCCGACCTGGCCTTGCAGCACAACCTGCCCCCGGCGCTGATCGAGTTCATCGAGCAGCATCACGGCACGACGCTGGTCGAGTTTTTCTACCACGAGGCGACCAAACAGGCCGAAGAACATCCCGACCATCGGACCGACGCCGAAGAATCGCACTTTCGCTATCCCGGCCCCAAGCCGCAGACCCGTGAAGCGGCCGTGTTGATGATCGCCGACGCCGTGGAAGGCGCCAGCCGGACTCTCAGCGAACCGACCCCCAGCCGGATTGAGCGGCTGGTTCACGACATTGCGATAAAGCGGCTGATGGACGGGCAGTTCGACGAGTGCGGGCTGACGATGACTGAACTCAGCCAAATCAAAGACTCGCTCACGAAGTCCCTGACAGCCATGTACCACGGCCGCGTCAAATACCCCGAACAGAGAACCGCCTGAAATACGGGATGCCCTGAAATACGGGTTACACAGCGCACCATTCGGGAATCAGGGGTCAGCGCAACACAAGGCGCGCCGTGTTCCCTCCGAATCCTGAATCCCAACCACCCCTATTCCAACTCCCCGTCTTCCATGTATTCCATTCGAATTGCCAATCAGCAGCGGGCCTTGCGCATCGATCGCGCGCGGCTTTTGAAACTGGCGACGCAGACACTGAAAGCCGAAAAGGTGCGTGCCGCCGAAATCAGCATCGCGCTGGTCGATGACGCCGAGATTCACCGCATCAACCGCGAATTCCTGGGCCACGATTACCCCACCGATGTCATCAGCTTTCTGTTGGAATCAGAGGCTCCCAAACGCGCTCTGGGCGTCAAATCCCGCCGCGGCGTACGGGCCGCGCCGGTCGTCAGCCTGCGCGGGGCTGGCAAATCACTCCACGGAGAAATTATCATCAGTGTCGAGACGGCGGTCGAAATGGCCGGCGAATACGGGTGGCGGCCGGCGAACGAATTGTTTCTGTACCTCGTGCATGGCCTGCTGCATCTGTGTGGATACGACGATCTCACGTCCGTCGAGCAACACGTCATGCGGTCCAGGGAAATTGACGTGCTCGGTCCCTGGAAAATCATCCCGCACTATGCGATGTAACAAGGGGCCATGTAACCAGGGGCCAGCTAACCCGGCGCCCCCTTTGATCCCGTGTTGGCCGCAGTTCAGGCGTCCGTGATTTGGTCTGACATGCAGCTTCTATTCGATCCAATCTGGGACTGGCCCTGGGTGCTGCTCGCCGCGGCGGGAACGCTGGCGAGTGTCATCGGCACCTATCGTCAGCGGCTCGCGCACCTGCCGGCCGGTCCGCGGCGGACGCTGCTGGGGCTGCGGCTGTTGGCATGGGTGATTCTGATGTTTGCCCTGGTGCGCCCGACGCTCGAGTTTTCGCATTCCGATCCGCATGCGGCCGTCGTCTTAATCTATGCGGATGCCAGCCGCAGCATGGGTATCAAAGACGCCGCCGGCGGACTAAGTCGCCGCGAAGCCCTGCTCAAGACGCTGGCCGACATCGAAAAAGACCTGAAGCGGCTGGGGCGCGACATCGAAGTCCGACTGATCGATTTCGACCAGGAAGCGACCCAGGTCGAGACGCCGCGCACCGACCCGGTCGGCGAGCAGACGGCCATCGGCTATGTGCTCGAGCAGGTTCTCCGCTTTTCTGAGGGCAAGCCGGTCGCGCTGCTGCTGCTGCTGTCTGACGGCGCCAATCGGGCGCTGGCGCCGCGCGACGTCGACCCGCGGGCCGCCGCCAGCCGTCTGGCCGACCAGCAGATTCGGGTCGATACCGTCGGGTTCGGGGGGACCGGCCTGACCGATTCGTCGCTCGATCTGAGTGTCGAAGATCTCGAAGCCAGCCCGACGGTATTCGTCAAGAACCCGGTGATCGTCGCGGCGAAAATCCGGGCGCTGGGCGCGCAAGATCGCGAGTTGACCGTACGGCTGCTGGTCGAAGACCCGGCCTCGGCCCTCCCCGGTCAGCCCCCCCCGATGAAGCCCGCGACGGCGCCGATCAAGCTCAAACCGACGCGACCGCAGGAAATCTTGCCGTTCGAGTTGAGTTTTATCGCCCAGGAACCGGGCGAATTCAAAATGACCCTCGAGGTCTTACCGCTCGAAGGCGAGCCGCTGATCGCCAACAACTCGCTCACGACCTATCTGACCGTCCTCAAAGGGGGCATCAGTATCGCCTATTTCGATCGCGAGCACCGCGCCGAGATCAAGCACATCCGCCGGCTCGACGAATCGCCCGACATCAAGCTCGATTTCAAGCCGATTCGCCTGGGTCCGCCGGGATCCAAGCCGCTGGTCGACGAAGACTGGTTCGCACCCGGCAAGTACGACGTGTACATCATCGGCAGCGTGCCGGCCCGCGCGTTCGGGAGGGCGGCGCTCGAAAAACTCGAACAACGGGTCGAACAGGGGGCCGGGTTGATGATGACCGGCGGCACCCTCAGTTTCGGTCCCGGCGGTTACGCCGAATCGCCTCTGGTCAACTGCCTGCCGGTGAAAATGCAGCGCACCGAACAGCAGAATGGCGACACGGTCGACCCGACATTGCACTACGATCAGCCGCTGCAGATGCTTCCCACGGCGCTGGGAATTCAGCATTTCGTGATGCGGCTCGACACCGCCGACAAGAACCTGACGATTTGGAAATCATTGCCGGCGCTCGACGGCGCCAACAAGTTCAGCGGACTGAAAGACGGGGCCTTGACGCTGGCCGAGGCAACGGTCAACGACCGCAAAGTCCCGCTGCTGATTGCGCAGGACTACGTCCGCGGCCGGACGATGGCCTTTGCCGGCGACTCGACCTACCACTGGTATCAATTCGGTCGCCGCGACGAGCATCAGCGGTTCTGGCAGCAGGCGATTTTGTGGCTGGCCCACAAGGACCAGCAGGGAGACGAGTCGGTCTGGGTCAAACTCGACGCGCGGCGGTTTCGGGTGGGCCAGTCGGTGGGCATGACGTTCGGCGCCCGCGATGCCGAAAAACGCCCGATCGACGATCCCGAATTCACGATCGAAGTCATCGAGCCTTCGGTGCCGGGGTCAGGCGAGCGCCGACAGTCGGTGACCCCGCAACGTGCGGGGGCCGATCATATGGCCAAGTTCGCCGACACGACCAGGCCCGGCGAGTACCAGGTGCGGGTCGAAGCCAAAAAGGACGGTCAAGCGATCGGCCTGGCCACCGTCGCGCGGTTTGTCGTCTACGACCAGGATCTCGAGCTGCACAACCCGGCCGCCGACTTCACGCTGCTCGAAGAGATCGCCCGCATCACGGGAGGGGTAACGGTCCCCCCCGAAGAATTGGGGGCCCACTTGCGAAAGCTGGCCCAGCAGGGACTGAACCTGGAAGTGACCCAGATCAAACGGGTCTCGCTATGGGACAACTGGCCCGTTCTGGTGCTGTTCGTGCTGTCGCTCTCGGGCGAATGGTACGTCCGCAAGCGTCGCGGTCTGGTCTAGCCGATCCACACAGTCCGATCGTTTCGATCAATCGGTCGCGGGCTGAATCGCTACCGGAGTATCCCGGGCGACTTGCTGTTCAATCTTAACTCCTGCAACAGCGCGAGCATGAACCAACCGCCGTAGTACCGGTCGGCCAGCCCCTCGGCCAGACGTTGGACCACGCCCTCCGTCACCTTCGCCCGAGCGCGGCAATACGCTCCCGTGTTCGTGGACGAGACCTCGCGCCCGAGCAGCGCATAGTACACCGCCACGCGCTGCACCGCCGACCGACACGACCGCTGCACGTCGGTGAACAACGCCTGCGACAGCATCGCCCACAACGTGACGCCTCTTGTGTAGACGATCCCGCCGTCGTCCTCCTCCGGTTGCGAATCCTCTGACGCCGCGTTCGTAGAACTCGCGTTCGCGTCGCGGTCGGCGTCGCCGAACGAGACCCCTTCCGCATCGAACGCCTGCTGAATGTGCTCGGCCGTCAGCGCGTCGGCAAAGGGCAATCCCTCGCCCTGCAATAGCGAGGGCCTCACGAGTTCGAATGACCTGTCCGCGACGCCGCCCGCCGGTGTAAAAGACATGAGACCCTCCCTGGTCCAGCCTGCGAGGCGCGTCCAAGGAAGGTCTCACGAAGGCGGAAGATAGGCCAAGCCGGTCTCACCAACAAGCCCAACGCCTCGCTCCGCCCTCAAATTCTCAACCAACCTTCGCCATCAGCACATGCCCTCGCGCGTGCGTCCCACCGCTCCGCGCCGACCACGAGAAAACTCGGCACGGCAGTGCCATTCGGGCCTGACAGCTTTTATTCCCCGGGGTGCTCTCTCTTGACAGAGAAAGGCCATATAGATGTCGGGCGGCGCTGCAACACCAAATAACTGCGATGCGCATGACGACTCTATTTTCCGCGAGATCGGAAGGCCCACGCGCAGAGACTGCCCGCAACAACCATAGCGATCCATGAGGCCCAGACCGGTATTTCGAGGGTTCCAACATGCACCGGCCATTGATTCAGGGCTCGCACCGCCTGAAACAGCGCAACCACGCCGAAGAAAGCACATGAAACGACGACATATTTATTTGACATTCTCGGGTCTCCTATCCATTTCGTGATGCCCAACGACCAAGTTCACCTGCCTCGGCGGCAGGTGACACTTCGAACCGTGATTGCACGCCATGCCGCACACAGCTTGAAGCAAGCTGTGCCACCCGGGGAGCGCTGCGAACCCAACGTCCTAACTGCACGGCGGTATTCTTCACGGTGGCACCCTTTCTTCGTTTCTCGACGACAAGGTCAGTGTCCGTTGTGCGGACCTCAATCACTGGGCATCGTGTCGGTTCACGGACGAGGCGTGGCGTCCCACACCCTCACGGTCTGGTCGTTACTTGCCGTGGCGAGGTGCGTGCCGTCCGGACTGAACGCCACGCCGTAGACTTTGGAGGTGTGTCCATTGAGCGACAGAATCTCGTGGCCGCTGGTCGCGTCCCATAACTTCAGCAACTGATCCCAACTGGCTGAGGCTAACCGCTTGCCATCCGGACTGAACGCCACGGTCGCGACTGGCGCCGTATGCTCCTTGAGCGTGAGCAGTTGCCGGCCGCTCATCGCGTCCCAAACTCTCACCGTACTATCGTCGCTTGCCGAGGCCAACCGCGTGCCGTCCGGATTGAACACAACACTCACAATCTGCGCCGTATGCCCCTTGAGCGTGTTCAGGTCCTGACCACTGCTTGCGTCCCACACTTTCACCGTCTGATCCCCGCTTGCTGAGGCCAACATTTTCAACGACCCGCTTCCGGGCCAGGAATAGCGTGTCGCGAGATACAATGCTGGTCCCAGCTCGCACGGCCGACTCCCGTTGGTCGCTGTCCGTGGCACCCGCCCTAGCCTCGAAACGGGTCGTTGTCATTTAAGTGCCACGGGCCGCAGCGTAAAGCCCGCCGTCGCACCGGCGATTTTATTGGTCGTCGCCACGTAACAGAATTCGTAGACCCGCTCTCGGGCCAGTTCTTCAAGATCGTGGAACTCACCGATGTGCACTCCCTGCTCGATCAACAGGTACTTGTGAACCGGAATAAACGTATCGCTGCCTTCGGCGGCGGGACTGACTTCGAGCCCGCTCGTATCCGAGCCGACCAGCAGCGTCCCTTTCTGTTCGATCAGGTATTTGGCGGTCGCCAGATTGATTCCGGCGGTGTCGTATTCTTTCAGCGTTTCGATGTCGGCCCCGTCTTCACCCCAGAACTGCATCGCGCCCGTCCGAAACAACACGACATCCCCAGGTTTCAATTCGACCTTCTGCCTGGCGCACGCCGTGTCGACGTCACCGGGAGTGATGGCATAGTGCGGCGGGAGAACCTTGACGTTGCGCGCCCCGGCGATGTCGAGCAACACGCCACGCGCCACGATGGGGGGGATCCCGGCTGCCGAACATTTGCGGACTCCGAAATTGCCTCCCCAGTCCGATTCTTTGAATCCGTTGTACCAGTGGTTGTCGTCGCCGACCGTCGCGTGGCCCAGGCCGTCGATTTGCGTCCCCACGTTGTCGTTGATGAACAGCGCGCAACTGTGCCAGCCTTGCCCGGATGGGTTTACGTCCGGCAGGGTGAACGGATGGTCCTTCTGCCGCTTCACCCCTTCCGGCGAACGGTAGGTGATAATCTCGCCGGGGCTATGGCCGGGCCACTTGAAGCTGCGCCGACTGTATTGAACGCCCAGGTCATAGGTTTTGCCCGACGTGACGAGTTGCAGCGCCGCCAGCCGCGACGCATCGGTCAGGCTGTTGAGCGCCCCGCGCTCGTCCGTCTCGCCCCAGATCCAACCCCAACCCTGGCCTTTGACCCAACCCGGTGCGGCAGTTTTCTGCGCCGCATCGCTGGGCCGCGCCCCAAGCTGCAATCCCAAAGCCGTGACGACCGAACAACCGATGCCGACGATCAGACAGGAAACGAAAGTTCGCGAGCGCGTCATGAAGCACACTCCCTCCAGAAGGGGACGAAAACCGAAGGCCTGACCACCAGCCACGAATGGTATCAATTGTTTCCGGTAACGTGGACGGTTGTGCTACGAACCCGTAGAGCAAGCGTCCTCGCTTGCTTGTCCTCCCCCAGGAATCGCGACCACCCATACCATCCCCGCCCCGATCGTTGAACCAGCCACAGGCGAGGAGGGTTGTGCTACGAACCCCCGCGACCGTTTCACACCAGCAACTCGACCAGTTTCGCGAAAATCTCCTTCAGCGGTATGGCCGTTCCCAAAAGCGGAATCATCGGCAGCAGGGCCGCCAGAACCAGCACCGCGAACGCCTTGACGTCGAATGGGATCGGCAACATCCGGTCGACGTGTTCGTAGCAGCTCGCGATGTCGGCAAGCGACGACACATCGGGACTTCCCAGGATTTTCTCGCCGTTCTCATTCTTGGGAGACACGATCCATTTTTCGTCGAACGCCCGATCGTGCCGCCACACGAGCGCGCCGAATTCGAGTAAGCCTTTGAACCGGCAACGCAGCAGCTTACCCGAAAACACCAGCATCGGAGCGTGCAAAACGATCAGTGCCGCCACGACAACCACAACCACGTGGTACTTGATGCTGTCGAGGGACGCGCCCTGGTGCAAAATTTCATCGGCGAAGGCCGCCGAAAACATCGCCGAGTACGCCATCAGCACCGTGGCAAAGCTGGCCAGGCCCCAGCCGATAAAGCCCAGCCCCCCCGTCCGATCGGGGTGGGTGGCCGTCAGTTCGAGATCAAGCCGCGAGGTCTTGAACAGGAACAACGCCCACAACAGAAAGACCCAGACCCAGCGCAATAGAAAAAAGTACAACACCGGCAGACTGACGAGTGTGTACCACCAGCCGGCCGGGGTGAGTGCCGACGCCACCCGCTCCCAACTCGAATCTTCTGCACCGAACCCCAAAATGAGACGCGACACCAACGCCGTCGTCAACGACAGCACCACAATCGCTCCCTCGGCAAACACCGAGTTGCGCAACCCGATCGCCTGGCGTTGCGCCGCGGCATAGCGCGCCCGATCCCGTTCAGGCACCACACCCATTCCGGCCAGGTGCTTGGATTGTGTCGCGAGCCCGACGGCAACGATTAACTCGGCCAGTTCCAGCAGCGGCAAAACGAACAAGAACCGCGCCTGGACCTCCGGATCATGCACAAAGGGGATCGCGACCGCATCCCCGAATGCGTGCCCTGAAAGAAACGAGAGCAGCGCCAGGGGAACCCATGTCAACAGCAGCAGCAATGCGATTTTGATCAGCCGCGGCCGTAGACCGGGGCGGGTCATCCCGAGTCGCTGGGCCAGCCGGTGCGACGGACCTCCGCGGACGAACGCGAGGTCGTCGGAGTTCGATGGGTCATTCCCGGTTGTCATGATCGCTTCGGCTCGAAGGCGTTGATGTTCGAAATGGCCGATCCGTGACCAATCGACGGCAATTCCGGCGAACCTCACACCGCCGCCCGCTCCCTCCTTAAGTCTACAGCTTTTCGACGAGGCGCTTGAGCCGAAACGCAGTGAATCTGAGCCATCCTTCGAATGGACCGCCGCTCTCGACGGCTCAATCGATATAACCGTGCGGTTGACCAGCAACGGACTTGGTTTAGCGAATTCGCGGGCGCATGTTCGGCTTTGCGTGGTTGCTTCGTTCCCAATCTCCCAGGAAAAGAGCAATTGGGAACGCCGCAAAAGTAGGTCCCCTCTGCCGGAGGGGACCGGCAGTCATTGTACGCCGCCGAGACGCGCGAGGTCCAGCCCGGCAGGCAGGACCTACTTTTCATCCGGCCGGGCGAACGCCCTTCATTGGGCCTCAGCTTGGGAACGAGGGCACGATCCACAGGCGCGCATGGGGCCGAGTGTGGCACATCAGTCCTCGGCAGCGCTGCCGTCGTCGCACATTTTGACGATTTTCGGATCGAAGCGGGCCACGACCTCGACCAGGTCCTGCTGCGCGCGCATGACCTCTTCGATTCGCTTGTAAGCGTACGGAACCTCATCGGCACCGGCGGAGAGCACAGTCACCCCCTTCTTTGCGAGATCGTTCTTCACCGCCTTCCAGTTGTAGGTGTTGCGCGCCTGCGTGCGCGACATGCGCCGGCCGGCGCCGTGCGAGGCCGAGTTCAAACTTTCGGCGTCGCCTTTGCCGCGAACCACGAATGCGGGATCGGCCATCGAACCGGGAATCACCCCCAGCACACCCGTTCCCGCCGGCGTGGCCCCCTTGCGATGGACGATCAGTTCCTTTCCGTCATGCACTTCCTTCCACGCGAAGTTGTGGTGGTTCTCGATGCCGGCGATGATTTCGGCACCCAGCAACTTCGAGACGAGACGATGAATCACATCGTGGTTGGCCGCCGCGTACTCCCCCATCAGGTTCATGGCCGCCCAGTATTCTTTGCCGGCCTCGCTCGCGAGGTCGAGCCACGCCAGCCGGCCGAGTTCTTCATAGCGCTTGGGCAGCCGCGATTGGGCGATCGCCGAGTAAACGCTGCACACGGCTGCGCCGGCTCCGCGGCTGCCACTGTGGCTGAGCAAGGCGACGTATTCGCCCGGCGCGAGACCAAAATCAGGCGCCGGCACGGCGAGCGTCAAGATCCCGAACTCGACGAAGTGATTGCCCGAACCCGACGTGCCCAGTTGTTTCCAGGCACGGTCTTTGCGTTCGCGCGTAATCCGCGTGATGGACCAGTCGGCATCGATCACCGGATGCTGCTGCGGCCGCTCGTGAACGCTGCCGACCCCGAAGCGAGTCCCCTTCTCCAGAGCGTTTTTGAAAAGCGCGAACCGGCTCTCGAGCGCTTCGGCGGGCAAGTCGAACACCGACAGCTTCATACGGCAGGCAATATCGACACCCACCGCGTAAGGGATGACGGCATTCTCGCAGGCCAGAACGCCGCCGATCGGCAGCCCGTAACCGACATGGGCGTCGGGCATCAGGGCACCGCGCCGGGCGACCGGCACCTCGCACGCCTGGCGCATCTGAGCATGCGCCGCGCCTTCGATGTCGCTGCCCCAGGTGCGGTAAGAGACCGGGTCGGGTCGAACGAAGTTACGTTCTTCGATCAGGGCCTGCGCCAACGATCCGAAGTACGGATCACTGGTATGCTGCTCGGGAGCTTCGAGAATTGATCGCATCAGCCGCTTGGCTTCCGAGCCTTTGAACTGGCCGGCCCGGGCGGCAGCCTGAATCCCTTGAATGGCACTGTTGACGCACGCATCGGGAATGCCGAGTTTGCGAAGTTGGGATGTGTTCATCGTGTGCTGCCACTCTCCAAGGAACGCAAAAGGCTATCGTCTTCGATCGTCGCGAGGTTGAACAGACTAAAACGCCGGCGGGAGTCGAACCCGCTTGAAACCGTAGACCACCGCTATTCGCGGCGGTGCCCCAGGCGGCTGCCTCGCCGTCAGGCGCTAGCTTCATCAACAGAAAAAAGTGTCCTCGCCAGGAGTCGAACCTGGTCTGCGACCTTCGCAAAGTCGCGTGCCTCCGCCACACTCCGAGGACCCGCCGGACTCCAGCGCCCCACCGAGGAATCGGACCTCGTCCTGCAGCTTCGAAGGCTGCCGTGCTTCCGGCACACTCGCAGGGCATTCACCCAATCAGTCAGCAAACAGCACCGGTGCAAGGAGTCGAACCCTGTGCGACTGTTTTGGAGGCAGTCTCAGACCTCCTGATCTGGCGGAATTTGCTTTGGCACCGAGTTTGGATTGGCGGGCGGTGCTAAGGAGGTGAAATGGAGCTGCAGCTTGGTCCCCGGATACGCGAAAGCAGCGTCATTGAGGGTGCCGATCAGATGTTGAATCG
>SIAF01000077.1 GCA_009691905.1 Planctomycetaceae bacterium
CGGGACTTGGCTCTCGAACCGACCGACAGTTCCTAACAAGGCCCCAACACGCGTCATCCTCTCTTTTGTCCTGCCAGATCTTCCCCACCGAAACGGCCGGAGACCGTCCGTCCATTGCTTCGGACAACGGGTTGGACGAATGTTTACGTGCGGCTGGCACCCCCGGCACGACCGATCAACCTGCCACAAGCGAGGACGCTTGTGCTATGACCTTGAGAAATCAAACGAGGCCTTTCGGATCCGGTTCGTCGAGCGCAATGACAATGCCGTAAGAAACCATCGCCTGTGATCCGTTCAGTGCCCGATGCCACGAGTCGTCCGAAAGCCCCGGCGTCCCGAAGAACACCGAACCGATATAGGACCATGGTGACGCCGGCGGCCATCCGCGTTGGCCGGCGATGGATCCGATCCGAGAGGTACCCCTTTGATTTGGATTTGTTGTTTTGTCTGCGGCAACCTTCGCGACGCTCGTCACTTGCAGCGCAGACCCTCAGCGCGAGACGTCTTGGAAGAGCGCTCGCACCGCCTTCGCCGACTCAAGACAAGGTCGGCACGCGGCACGAGAAACTCACGATCACTGATTGCCCGAAGCGAAAATGCAGTTTGAAGACTGCGGAAAGGTTGCAGATCGAACACACCGTTTAGCGAACGTGCCCTAGAGTATCGTCTGCGAGCGCGGTGTCAACGAAAAACTTCAGAATCTTTTCACACGTTTTTCACACCAGCGGTCAATGGCTCGCGCCGCTGCGGGCGCGAGAGCACGCAGCGCCGACGCAACGCACACTCGTCCGCACGTTACGAGAGCGTCCCCTTCGACGACGGCACGCCGGTTTGCCGCGGGTCGACCGCGATCGCCTCGCGCAGCGCGCGGGCCGTCGCCTTGAACAGTGCCTCGGCAATGTGATGACTGTTGCTGCCGTGGTGCAGCACCAGGTGCAGGTTCATCAGCGCATTGGCGGCGACCGCCTGCCAGAACGTTTCGACCAACTCGGTGTCGAACTCGCCGATTTTCTGGGTGGGAAAAGCGACCCGAAAAACAAACCACATGCGTCCGCTCAAGTCGAGGGCCGACGTGACCAGTGTTTCTTCCATCGGCAGCGTCTTGTCGCCGTAGCGAACGATGCCCCGTTTGTCGCCCAGCGCCTGTGCCAGCGCCTTGCCCAGTGCGATCCCGACGTCTTCAACCGTGTGATGAAAATCGACGTGCAAATCTCCCTTGGCAGCCACCGTCAAGTTCAGCAGGCCGTGCTTGGCGAACAGCGTCAGCATGTGGTCGAAAAACCCGACCCCGGTGCTGATCTGCGCCTCGCCGATGCCGTCCAGGTCGAGCGTCAGTTGAATGTCGGTCTCGGCCGTCTTGCGGCTGATCGTGGCCGTGCGGGGCATGCCGTGTTCCTTTATTGAGTGTCGCGATTACACAATTTCGCGCAGCGCCGCGAGCAATTCGTCGATTTCGGGGTCGGTCCCGACGCTGATCCGCAGGCCGGTCAGCAGGCTGCCCTCGGCATGGGGCACATCGGCAAACCGCATGAAGCGCACCAGGATCCGGCGTTGCTTCAGTGCCGCGTAGATCTCGTCGTGCGGTCGTGCCGGGTGCGTACACCACACGAAATTCGACTGGCTGGGTACGACCGCGAAACCCAGCCGCGTTAGTTCGGCTTCGAGGCGGCTGCGCGTGGTGCGAACGCGTGCGGCATTGGTTTCCATCCACGGCAAGTCGCCCAGCGCGGCGATCCCCGCGGCCAATGAGAGCGTATCGCAGTTGTAGCTGTCTTTCACCTTGCGCAGGCCCGCGATCAGTTCGGGGCGGGCGATGGCAAAACCGATCCGCACCCCGGCGAGACTGAACGACTTGCTGAGCGAGCGTGTGATGATGATTCGTTCGGACCCCGGCCGCTGGAGGATTTCGGCGCGGTGCGGGCTGTCGGCGAAGTCGCCGTAGGCTTCATCGAGCACCAGCACCCCGCGCGGTGGAACGAGCGCGAGAATGTCGTCATCTGACCAGCGCGTTCCGGAAGGGGAATTCGGGTTGGGGACCAGCACCAGCTTGGCGGCTTCGACGACCGGGCGGCAGGCTTCGCGGTTCCACGACCAGTCGCGGTTGAGAATCAGCCGCTGGTGCCGAGCACCCTGAATGTCGGCCAGCGTCTCATACAGGATGTAACTCGGGTAGGGGTAGGCAACCAGTTCGCAGGGGTGGACGAAGGCCCTGAGAATCAGCGTCAGATTTTCGTCGCTGCCGTTTGCGGGAAGAATCCAGTCTGGCTCAACACCGAACAGCGGGGCCGCGGCCTGCCGGAATTTCGTCCCCAGCGGATCGGGATACATGTTGAGCCGCCCGCGTGCGGCAGCGGCAATCGCTTCGACGACTTTTGGGGACGGGGGATAGGGGTTTTCATTGGAATTGAGTTTGACCCAGCCTGGTTCCTGTGGCTGTTCGCCGGGCGTATACCCGTCGATGCGGTCGATGTTCGGTCGAAAGAGACTCATGCGGAAAGAGCGGATGGTGTTTGGATTTCGGCGATGGATTGGCAGTGGGACTCTTGCTCGCTTGGAGAGCAATTGACGCTCGCAGGTTCGCGACACGAACTCAGATTAGCAAATCGACCCCAGCGCGAGGAGCCGCGGCGGGTCAAATCGCCACGCTTGACCGCGGCGGGACCGTGTGTGACGATGACGAAGTGATGTCGAGTGCTACCGCTAAAACCCGAGGATTGACCGCGAGCCGATGCCTGGTGGCGATAATTGTCATGGTCCCGCTGTTGGCGGTCGGCACGTTCTGGTATTTGCAAGTCGGTATCGTCAAATCGTCGATGGCGGCCTGGGTGGCCGAAATGGTGATCGAGCATCTGCGTTTGCACAACGGTGCCTGGCCGCGCCAGTGGACCGATTTGCGGGAACCATTTGATCGCTGCGTCGAACGCTCGGGGCGTTCCTGGTCGTTTGACGACCTGCGAAGCCGGGTTGACGTCGACTGGGAGGCTGATCCGAAATTGCTTGCAAGGCAGGTCGACGCCAATGGTCAGGCGACTTTTCGGGTCGTCTATTTGCGCGAAGGCCGGCTCGATCAGGCCGTAAATGCCGAACCGAATCAAATGATCCTCGACTATCTGCGGGGCGATCAACAACCGAACTCTGATGCTCTACAGGCGGAGGCTGCCCGATGAAAGCCGACGGATACGAACTGCACCTCGCACAAATCGGCCAAATCGCCATTCGCGTGCATGATCTCGATCGGGCGGTCGCCTTTTATCAAAACACGCTGGGAATGAAACTTTTATTCCGGCCGCCGAACCTGGCGTTTTTCGACTGTGGCGGGATTCGGTTGATGCTCAGCGTTCCCGAAAAGCCGGAGTTCGATCATCCGGCGTCGGTTATCTATTATAGGGTGTCCGACATTCAGTCGGCGCATCGGACTCTGGCTGCGGCGGGTGTCCCCTTTGAAGCTGAGCCGCACTTGATTGCCAGAATGCCCGACCACGACCTGTGGATGGCCTTCTTTCGCGATTCAGAAGGGAATCTGCTGGGCTTGATGAGCGAGCGTCCGACGACGACAGTCCCGGCTGACGAGGCGGCGAGATGAATCTACCGGCGCCACTCTACGGCACTCCCTATTTTGCGGTTGTGTTCACGTCGTTGCGGACCGCCGACGATCCCGAGGGTTACGCGACCATGGCCGCGCGAATGGTCGAATTGGCTTCGCAGCAACCGGGGTTTCTTGGGGTCGAAAGCGCGCGGGGAGACGAAAGATTAGGAATTACCGTGTCGTACTGGCAGAGTCTCGAGGCGATCAAGGCGTGGCGCGATGAGGCCGAGCACCGGCTGGCCCAGGCCGGCGGCCGTTCGAAATGGTACCAGCAGTACCGATTGCGGGTGTGTCGGGTCGAGCGCGAAACGCTATTTGAGCGGGGGCCGTGATGCCCGGGCCGCTGCTCACCATCGACGTCGGCAACAGTCGCATCAAGTTCGGGCTGTTCGAAGAGAAGTTCGTCGGTTCCGGCGAGTTGCCGCTTCCCGTGTGCGATCGAACGTTGCCGGTGGCGCACGCCGATCCGCTGCCGTGGGACAAAATTGAAAGCTGGTTGCCGGCGTCAGCCGCTGGCACGGGCCGCGTGATCGCCGCGGGGGTTTACCCGGCAGGCATCGAACAATTGCTGGTCCAATGGCCCGCGCGGGGTTGGCCGCGGCCTCAAATCATCGAGCATGCGGGGATGCTGCCGCTGGAGGTGCGGGTCGATTTTCCCGATCAGGTGGGCATCGACCGGTTGCTGAATGCAGTCGCGGTCAATGCCATTCGGCCCCTGAACCAGCCGGCGATTATCGTCAGCGCGGGGACGGCGACGACCGTTGATCGGGTTGCCGCCGACGGCGCATTCGAAGGGGGGGCGATCTTGCCGGGGCTGGAATTGGGTGCGCGCAGTCTGTATCAGCACACGGCGTTTCTGCCGCAGGTTGCCGTCAGCGAACTGGCGACCGACGAATTGCCGGTCCTGGGGAAGAATACGCCAGCGGCCATTCGCAGCGGATTGCTGTATGGACAGGTCGGGGCGATTCGCGAACTCATCCGCCGATTGTCGGCGCACGAGTCCGCACCGCCGATCGTGTTCATGACGGGAGGCGCGGGGGAACTGCTGGCACCGCTGGTGGGCGACCGAGTGCAGGTCGAACGCAATCTGGTATTGCGCGGGCTGGCCTTAATTGCCAAGGCGACCCCATCGACGAAGTAGGTCCCCTCTGCCGGAGGGGACCGGTTGGAGTGGACGCTGCCGAGTTGCACGAGGTCCCGCCCGGCAGGCGGTACCTGCAAACGGTGCGCTGTTGTGTCAGAATCTTCAAAGAAAGGGTTAGCGATGTCGGCCGGGACGTTGGCCGTAACGCCCACGGCGGCGGTTCTGACACCGCACGGTCGCGGCGCGGTAGCGACGATCCGACTGCGCGGCCCGTCTGAAAGTTTCGATGGCTCGCCCCATGCGCTGTTTCGTGCCGCCGACGGGCGGCCGGTCGCACAGCAGCCCGTCGGACGAATCGTCTTCGGGCGCTGGGGGCATGAGCCAACCGAAGAGGTTGTCGTCTGCCGCCATGACCTGTTGACGACCGAGATTCACTGTCACGGCGGCGATGCCGCGGTCCGCCGGATCCTGGCCGACCTCGAAACCGTTGGTTGCCGAACAATCCCCTGGACCGAACAGTTCACACGCGAGCAGGGTCCGCTGGCCGCGGAATGCCTGCAGGCGCTGTCACAGGCGACAACGCTGCGCTCGGCCGACATCCTGCTCGATCAATACTCCGGGACGCTGCGAAAGGCGCTGGAGTCGATCGCGCCCGTTCCCCCGTTGCAAAGGGGGCAAGCTCAAATTACGGCCCTGCTCAAGTGGGCCCAATTCGGACTGCACCTGACCCGAGCCTGGCAGGTTGTTTTGACCGGGCGACCGAACGTCGGCAAATCGAGTCTGATTAATGCCCTCCTGGGTTATTCGAGATCGATTGTCTCCGACCAGCCAGGGACGACGCGCGATGTCGTCACCGCTGAGACCGCCTTCGCGGGGTGGCCTGTGCAGCTCGCCGACACAGCCGGTGTTCGATCAAACGCCGCGACCATCGAAGCCGCGGGCATCGCCAAAGCGCGGGCGCGGTTGGATAGTGCCGACTGTCGCGTCATTCTCATCGATCTGGGCGAGGCCCCGGCGACCGACGATTTCGACCTGCTGGTCGCCTGGCCCGATGCGATCGTCGTAGCGCACAAAGCCGATCGTCCGGATCTGTGGGGTGGCGCGGTGCCGGAATCGGCACTGCGCGTTTCGTCGCTGACCGGGGCCGGCGTCAAACAGTTGGCAGAGGCGATCGTCGCGCGACTCGTCCCCGTTGTTCCTCCGCCGGGAACTGCCATCCCTGTGACGCAGCGGCAGATTGATGCACTGCGTCAGGCGCAGGATGCGTGCGTTTGCGGTGACGAGGTCGCGCTTCAGAGCTGTCTCGACGAATTGTTGGCAGGCCCGTGATCCTGCGAGACGGTGCCGGGTGCCGGGGTCAGAGCGTCGAGCCGGATCGGGTGTCGAACGCGCTGCGAGGATTGCGCGTCGTCGCCGATTCGCTCGCCAACTTGCCAGCGATGGCCCCGTCGCGCGCAAGACGCTCAACCGAGTCACGCGAGTTGTACCACCCCACGAGGCCATCGCTCGACCCGTATTGCAGGTCTTGCGTCGCGACGCACGAAGCCGGGCACTGCAAGTCACGTCGCAGCCGCACGCAATCGCTCTGACCCCGCCACCCGCCGTCTGAAGCCTGTACTATGAACCTGGGCGTTCGTCCGTAGACTGTTCTCGTTGCAACCGCCGGCGCTCGCGGACGAACTCGAACACGGCCGGCAGGATCGACACGATGATGATTCCCAGAATGACCAGAGTGAAGTTCTTTTTGACCAGCGGCAAATTGCCGAAGAAATAGCCGCCGATCAGAAACAGCACGATCCAGACAATTCCGCCCACCACGTTGTAAGCCATAAAATGGCGGTAAGTCATTCGCCCCATGCCGGCGACGAAGGGGGCGAAGGTGCGGACGATCGGGACGAACCGCGCCAGGATGATCGTCTTGCCGCCGTAACGCTCGTAAAAATCATGCGTCCGTTCGAGGTGCTTGCGGTTCAAAAAGCGCACGTTCTCACCTCGAAAGATCCGCGGGCCCAACAGTGCGCCGAGCCAGTAATTCAGCGAATCGCCGAGAATTGCGGCGACGATCAGCGACACGATCAGCACGGGCAGGCTCAGGCCATCGGGCCGCGCAGCTAGTGCTCCGAGCGCGAACAGCAGCGAGTCGCCCGGCAGAAACGGCGTCACCACCAGACCGGTCTCGCAGAAGATCACGAGAAACATCAAGGCGTAGATCCAGGGCCACTGCACGAGGCCATCGAGGTGGCCTTCGAGGTGCAGTACGTAGTCCAGCAGTTGTCGAAGTAAATCCATGGTCGCGAGATCAACTCAAGGTGACAGAATCAGAGTTCTTCGGCGTGCGGGCTAAAATGAGGCGTCTTTATCTGCGCACGCAAGGGTCCAAACTGAGCTGTCATTGCGATGGTTTTTCTCCCTCCCCCCCCGGCGGGGGGAGGGTCGGGGTGGGGGGGGCGAACGTCGCTTGACGCAACAAAACACCCCCACCCCCATCGAGGGGGAGGAGAGTATACGTTGAAGAGGTCTCGATCGCCGAAGAAGGCTCGCCCGCGATCGGGTCGTGCGAATCGCCCGACTGCCGGCCGGGCTTCGGCGCGAACACATACACGTCGTAGCATTGCAGGTAATAGTCGTAAAGTTGATTGCGGTTTGTGCTGAGCGGGATGTGGTGGGTTTGTGTTGCGACCAGATCGTAACGAATGAGCATCTCCTGCATCCAGCCGTCGAACACCCGGTCGTCGCGCTTCGCCGAAGCCGAGTGAAACGCGACGCAGCGAACCGGCCGATCGGCGGCAAGCTGCCCGTGGGTGTCGGCGCTGCCTGCATGGTGTGCGGGTGCGTAAATCCGCTGATAGCAGCGATAGGCTGTCTCGAAGCTCCCCTCGTAGGCCTTTTTTTTCAGATCGGTATCGAGACAAACGGTCTCGGCACCTTGAGCCTCGTTCCAAAACCGCGCCGCGAACGCACGATGATCGCGATCGGTCGCGGTTTTATAAGGGTGCGTCGCATCCCGCGCCAGCATGACGACGGCCATCAGGCCGCACAGCCCCAGGACGCCCCGAACGGCCGCCCTCTGCCAGTGGATTCGGCCCAGCCGCGCGATCAGAATCGCGGCGCCCGAGCCGGCCAGCAGGCAAATCGCCGGTGCCAGGTATTGGGACAGCCGCGCGTGCGATCCGTACGGATAGCGGTGCAGTCCGGCGGCGATCAGCGACAGCGTGAAGCAGCCGATGACCGTCAGCGCCACCTCGCGTCGGCCGGAGTACAACATGCTTGCCAGCGCCACGGCAAAGCAGGCGAAGGTCGCGATGCTCCCGCCGTTCTCGGCGCCCGCCGGATACGCGAACATTTCGCCCGTGTGAACCGTCACCAGCCACAGCGCGAGTTGCATCGGCTGCTGCCAGGGGGGGAATCCGTCGGCCCAGCAACTCGTCATTTCGCGTTGCGTGGCATCGTACTGGGCCGAGATGTTCAGCCGCATCAATCCCAGAAAGGCCGCCGCCACGGCCAGATTGAACGCCAGCCAACCGATACGCGCTTTCCACTCGGTTCGTCCGCAGCGGCGCTGCCATAGCGTCCAGGCGATCCCGACGCTCAATCCACCGCAAATGAAGGCGGCCGTAAATGAAATCGACAAGGCCAGCGGCGCGATGCCTGCCAGCAACCACAACCAGCGAGACTTTTCCAGTTCGCGCCACCAGTTCAACGCGACGGCAAGCAAAGCCAGCGAAACGAACAGATCGGAGGCATACGGTTTGACCTCAGCACTGTGGCGAATCGGGTAATAGGCCACCGCGAAAATCGCCATGGCCAGAACCAGCGGCACCCCGGCCAGAATCTGGCGGGAGACGCGCTGGAACAGAAACATGCTGGCGACTCCGCACAGCGCGGGAAACAGCCGCAGCGAAAGTTCTGAGAATCCAAAGATCCGCGTGGCGGCCAGTTCGATCCACAAGAAACCGATCGGGGCAACCTGATTATGATCCAGAGGCTGCAGCAGTCCCGCAAAATCACGGTCGAGTAAATTCGCCGCCAACTGGTATTCGTCGCACCACAGCGGGAAGCACAGCAGGTAGCGCGCCAGCCGCAGCAGCACCCCCACTCCGACGAAGAACCACACCAGTCGCGGAACCGTCAGCCTGCGTGGCAGCGCAGCAGTCAGGCGCGGCAGGTCGAACGGGCTTTCGCGCGCAGCGATGCCGCCCAACCCGCTGGAGTTGACCGGGAAATATCGATCCCTCGACATGCTCGTTGCATCCTGGGCGGCCAGTGGCGGGGGTAGCGCCCCCCTGCTACGATTCCCTTATCAGCCTGTTGAAAAAAGGGACTGGCTCCGACCAGAACCGATCAATGCCGGCGAATTTGACGTGCTTGGCGGTGCCTGTCCCTTTTTCAACACTTTGTTTTAGCGCGGCGGGAGTTTAGCAAACACATCGCGAAAGCAGATAGGTCAAACCGTGAAGGGACCGGGAGTCAGAATCGACCAGGATGTGCGGCGAATCTGGCGCTGTGAGAAGTGCGGACGGATCGCAAGAACGGGGGGCGCCGTCACGTCGCAGCGGTGCCGCTGTTTCGAAGACGGGGTCTGGATGACGCTGCAGCCCCCGGTCAAACGCGAGCCGTTTCAGCCGCCGCACCGCGAGCCGATCGACGACCCGGATGCGTTGCCCGACGTACCGATCAACTACGCAGCCGAATCGACCGCTGCCGGCAGCGAAATGGTGACATCGCCGGTCGTTTCGGTGAGCGTCGAGTCGGTCACGATCGTGTCGGCCGCGGCGGCCGCGGCATCGGATGAGCCGGCTGTGACAGCCACTGAAACAGTTCGCCTGGAAACCAACCCGGTGACGCGCGATGCGCCGCCGGAGCCTGACCCGTTCGGCACTGGTGTCGAAGCGCCGCCGCCGGGTACGGCCTAGTCGACGATTGCGACGCAGCGAAGCGGAGCGACCAAAAGTTGGCGTCGGTCGACACCTGCCAGGCTCGGCTGCGCCTCGCGGCTAAACTTTGGCGGGCAACTTGAAACTGTAAACTGAGCACTTATGCCCGAGACTGACATCGTTATACGCGGGGCGCGCGAGCACAACCTGCAAAGCGTCTCGCTGCGCCTGCCGCGCAACAAGCTGATCGTCATGACGGGGGTCAGCGGATCGGGCAAAAGCTCGCTGGCGTTCGATACGCTGTATGCCGAGGGGCAGCGACGATACGTTGAGTCGCTCTCGAGTTATGCCCGGCAGTTTCTGGGTCAGATGCCCAAGCCCGAAGTCGATTCGATCACAGGGCTGTCTCCGTCGATTTCGATCCAGCAGAAATCGAGCGGTCGCAATCCCCGCAGCACCGTGGGGACGATCACCGAAATCTATGACTACCTGCGGGTGCTGTTCGCGCGGGTCGGCCAGGGGATCTGTCCGCAGTGCGATCGGCCGATCACTGCGCAGACGCGCGAGCAGATTCTCGAGAGTCTGCTGAAACTGCCGGAAGGCACCCGGTTTCTGGTTCTGGCGCCCGTTGTGCAACGACAGAAAGGCGAATACCGCGACCTGTTCGACGACTTGCTCAAACAGGGTTACCTTCGTGCTCGCGTTGACGGGCGGCTCGTTCAGTTGACCGAGAATCTGCAACTCGACCGACAGATGCGGCACACGATTGACATCGTCATCGATCGCCTGCAGGCAGGGGCCGCCGGTCGCACGCGACTGGCGGAGGCGGTTGAGGCCGCACTGCGACTGGGGAAGGGAAGCCTGATCGTCGCGGTCGAAAGCGGAGAGCGGAAAGCGGAAAGCGGAAAGCGGGGGCGACGGCCGGCTGACGGAGATGTCGAAATGGCGACGGCGAACGCTGATGCCGCGGCCGCGCCGGCGACGCCGGGTTTTGTCGACCGGTTGTACAGCTCGCGGTACTCCTGCACGCACTGCGGCATCAGCTATGAGCCTCCCAGCCCGCAACTGTTCAGCTTCAACAGTCCGCAGGGAATGTGCCCTGAGTGCAACGGCCTGGCCGTGCGCCACGACTTCGATCACAGCCTGCTCATCCCGGACGAGAAACTCTCGCTCGCCAAAGGTGCGGTCGAGCTGTTGGGGAAGTTTCGCGACCTGGGACGCTGGCGGCGGCACATCTACGACGGGGTCGCGACGACGATCGAGCGCGAACACGGCTTGAACGAGGGGACCTTGCTCGTGACCCCCTGGAAAGACCTCTCCGAGCCGATTCGCGACCAACTGCTGTACGGGACCGGCGACCGGAACATCACCTTCAGTTGGCGGCATCGCGGCGGCGTCTGGAAGCACGGCGGAACCTACGCCGGCGTCATCCCCGAACTGCTCGAAAGCTACCGCAAGGCGAAAAACCCGATGCGCCGTCGGCAGCTCGAACGCTACATGACGATCCTGCCGTGCAAACAGTGTCACGGGACGCGGTTGAACCCCCAGGCACGCAGCGTGCGGATCGTGTCCCAGGTCACTGCACCCCCTCCAAAATCCGATGCGCAGGAGGGCCGCTCAACGCGTGGCAAAGGCGTGCCCCCCTGGTCGCTGACCTTGCCGGGCACCTGCGCGCTGACGATCGCCGAGGCGGCGCAGTTCTTCGAGCGACTGGAACTCGACGCGACGGGGCAGCTCATCGCCGAAGAAATTCTCAAGGAGATTCGCGGTCGACTTGGTTTTCTGCTGCGGTGCGGGTTGGACTACCTGAGCCTCGAGCGCGCGGCGCCCACGCTTTCGGGGGGTGAGACCCAGCGAATCCGGCTGGCCGGCCAGATCGGCTGCGGCCTGGTGGGTGTCGTTTACATTCTCGACGAGCCTTCGATCGGCCTGCACCCCCGCGACAACGACAAGCTGCTCGATAGTCTGCTGCAGTTGCGAGATCAGGGAAACACCGTCATCGTCGTCGAGCATGACGAAGATACGATGCGCGCGGCAGATCACCTGATCGATTTCGGACCCGGTCCCGGCGTTCGCGGCGGCAAGGTCGTTGCCGAAGGGACGCTGGACGACCTCTATCGTGCCCCGCACAGCCTGACGGGCCAATTCCTCTCGGGCGTGACGCGAATCGCTGTGCCCGAGTTGCGGCGGCCCGAATCGAAAACCAAGCTGACGATCGTCGGCGCGGCGCACAACAACCTGCGCGGCGTTGACGTGTCGATTCCGCTGGAGCGGTTCGTGTGCGTCACCGGCGTCAGCGGTTCGGGAAAAAGCTCGCTGGTCAATGACATTCTCTGGGAAGCCCTCAACCGCGATCTCAACGAAGGCAAGGGAACCCCCGGCCGATACAAGCGACTGGACGGACTTAAGCATCTCGACAAGGCGATCGACATCGATCAGTCGCCGATCGGCCGCACGCCGCGCTCGAACCCGGCCACGTACGTCAAACTGTTTGATCTGATTCGCGATTTGTACACGCAGTTGCCCGATTCGAAACTCCGCGGTTACAAGCCGGGCCGATTCAGTTTCAATGTCGCCAGCGGGCGCTGCGAGGCCTGCGAGGGGAACGGCTCGACAAAGCTGGAAATGGATTTTCTGGCGGATATCTGGGTGACGTGCCCGGTGTGCAGCGGGCACCGCTTCAACCACGAAACGCTGGAAGTGAAGTTCAAAGGGACCAGCATCGCCGATGTGCTCGAGATGGACGTGCAGCAGGCGCTGTTGCATTTCGAGAACGTGCCGCGGATCAAAGCGCTGTTGCAGACGCTGCACGACGTCGGGCTGGATTACCTGAAGCTGGGCCAGCCGTCGCCGACCCTGTCGGGGGGCGAGGCACAACGGATCAAGCTGGCTCGCGAACTGGGCAAGCGCGCGACCGGCCGCACGATTTACCTGCTCGACGAGCCGACGACCGGCTTGCACTTCGCCGACGTTCAAAAGCTGCTTGAAGTGCTGCAGGGCCTGGTGGCTCTGGGGAATACGGTGCTGGTCGTCGAACACAATCAGGATGTGATCAAGACTGCCGACTGGGTGATTGACCTGGGTCCCGAGGGGGGCGCGGGCGGGGGGGCGCTCGTCGCCGAAGGGACGCCCGAAACAATCGCCGCCTGTGCCCAATCGCACACCGGCCGCGCGCTGGCGAAGGTGCTGCGCGCTGCGGCGCTCCCCTTGAGAAAGGGGGGGCAGGGCAGGTCGCGCGGTGGGAAAGTCGTTTCACCGCGCAACGGCACCCCCCGGCAATCCATTTCAAATAGCGGGGCCAACGGCGTGTTGCAGCCGATCGTGGTCAAAGGGGCGTCGCAGCACAACCTGCAGAACGTCGACCTGGTACTGCCCCGGCATTCGCTGAGTGTCTTCTGTGGACCCAGCGGCAGCGGCAAGAGTTCGCTGGCCATGGACACGCTGTATGCCGAGGGGCAGCGGCGGTATGTCGAATCGCTTTCCGCCTATGCCCGGCAGTTTCTGGGGCAGATGCCCAAGCCCCGCGTCGAACATGTGAGCGGCCTGTCGCCGGCCATCGCCATCGAGCAAAAGACCGTGGGAAATACGCCGCGATCGACCGTCGGGACCGTGACCGAGATCTACGACTATCTGCGGATCCTGTTCGCGCGGCTGGGGCGATCGTGGTGCCCCGAATGCAACGAGCCGGTCGAATCGCAGACGACCGACGAGGTGATCGAAAAGATACTGAAGCTGCCGGAAGGGACCCGCATCCTGCTGTTGGCGCCGCAGGAGGTCGCGGTCGGCAATTCGTACGAGCGGCTATGGGAACGGTTGCAGTCACAGGGCTTTCGGCGCGTGCGGGTCGACGGCGCAACGCACGCCATCGATCAGGTTCCCGAGTTCGATCGCCGACGAAAGCACGACGTCGAAATCGTCGTCGATCGACTGACCGTGTCTCGGTCGGCCCGCGGCCGCATCGCCGAGTCGGTCGAAGCGGCGCTCGATCTGGGTCGCGGCTGGCTGCATGTGGCGCGGGTCGACGACCAGCGCACCGAACCCGACTGGCTGGTCGATCGCTTCAGCCTGCACAAAGCCTGCACCGGTTGCGGTCGCAGTTTTGACGATTTGTCTCCGAATAATTTCTCGTTCAACAGCTCGCTGGGCTGGTGTCCCGCCTGCGAAGGCCTGGGGATCCAGCAGGGGACGAATCTCGCCGCGTTGATTGCCGACCCGAAGCGGACGCTTGCCGGCGGGGCGATTGCGGCATGGCCCGACTTCGCGAAGAACGCAACTTTCCGCACGATTCTCGAAGCGCTGTCGCGCGAGTTTCGCCTGCCGCTGGACGTGCCGTTCGAAAAGCTCGACGGGCGACACCAGCGCGTCGTGCTGTACGGCACGGGAGAAAAGTGGGTCACGCTCGCCGAGTCGGGGGTCAGGCTGCAATATAAGGGGCTTTATCCCGCCGTCGAAGAGGCGACGCGCGTGGCCTTCGCCTACCGCATGAAACTCGACCACATGGCCGGCGAGGTGCCCTGTTCGGTCTGTCACGGCAGCCGCTTGCGTGACGACGCGGCGGCCGTGCAGTTTACCGAACGAACCCTGCAGCAGATTTGCGTTCTGCCGCTAGGTGAGTGCCTGGCGTTTTTTCGCGGCATCAAGCTGGCGGCGGCCGATCGAAAGGTCGCCGGCGATCTGTTGCGCGAAGTTGTCGCCCGCATGTCGTTTCTGGTCGACGTCGGCCTGCACTATCTGACGCTTTCGCGAACGATGCCCACCCTCTCGGGGGGCGAAAGCCAGCGGATTCGACTGGCCGGCCAGGTCGGACGGGCGTTGACCGGTGTGCTGTACGTTCTCGACGAGCCGACGATCGGCCTGCATCCGCGAGACAACGGCCGCTTGCTCAGGGCGCTGCGGCAGCTTCGCGACCTGGGGAACACGGTGATACTCGTCGAGCACGACCGCGAGGTGCTGCAGGCTGCCGACCGGCTGTACGATTTCGGTCCCGGCGCGGGACGCTTCGGAGGAACGATCGTCGATTCCGGCTCGCCTCGCGAGCTGGCGAAGCGCGGCAAATCGCTGACGGGAAAATACCTGGGGGGCGAGGAAGAGATTCCGATCCCGAACAAGAGGCGGATGGAGCCGGCAAAACTCCCCCAGCCCTCCCTGCCTCAGGGAGCGCAAGGCTCCTTGCCCCCCGGCGGCGGGTGGCTGGAAATTCGCGGCGCGCGACATCACAACCTGCGGGATGTTGACCTGCGAATTCCCCTGGGGACGCTAACCTGCATTTCGGGTGTCTCCGGCTCGGGAAAGAGTTCGCTGATCGAAGAGACGCTCGCCAAAGCGGTCGCACGCCGACTGCACAACGCGCGCGACCTGCCCGGCGCCTTTGACGAACTGCTGGGGATCGAACAGATCAATAAGATCATCTGTGTCGATCAACAGCCGCTGGGGTCGACGCCGGCTTCCAACCCGGCGACGTACACCGGAGTGTTCGAAGACATTCGCGAACTCTATGCGCGGCTGCCTGAATCAAAAATTCGCGGATACCGTCCCGGGCGTTTCAGCTTCAATCGTGCGGGGGGACGCTGCGAGGCGTGCGAGGGGAACGGCCAGAAATGCATCGAAATGCACTTTTTGCCCGATGTGTGGGTCGAATGCGACGAGTGCCACGGCCGGCGGTTCAATCCCGAAACGCTGGCGGTGCAGTACAAAGGGCAGTCAATTGCCGACGTTCTGGAAATGTCGATCGGCCAGGCGCACGAGCTGTTCGGGAACATCCCGGCGATTCGGGCCGTGCTGGCGACGCTGTGTGCCGTCGGCCTGGATTACCTGACGCTGGGTCAGTCGGCAGCGACCCTCTCGGGAGGCGAAGCGCAACGGGTCAAACTGGCCGCCGAGCTGGCGCGGCCGCAGACCGGCCGAACGCTGTATATTCTCGACGAACCGACAACCGGCCTGCACTTCGACGACATTCGCAAGCTGCTGAAGGTGTTGCACAGCCTGGTCAAGATGGGCAACACGGTGGTCGTCATCGAGCATAACCTCGACGTCATGAAGACCGCCGACTGGATCATCGACCTGGGGCCCGAAGCGGGTGACGAGGGGGGCCGGATCGTCGCCGAAGGGACTCCCGAAGATGTGGCAGAGGCCGCCGGCCCCCGTGTGACAAACGGTGTGGCCAAGAGTGAAGAAGCCCCCATTTCACACACCGCCAAACTCCTGAAGCCGATCCTCGCTCGCGGCACGCGCCGTGACGTCGAGATTTTCGACGCCCATGAAGTGGCCCGCAAGCAGAAAGGTGATCTCGATTTGCGAAAGGTCGGCCGCGACACACGCATGCCGTGGCAGGTCAACGGCCGAGCGTGGCACTGTGTCGATCGCGTCGGACACAACGGCCGACCGTGTCGCTGGGAAGGTTCGGCCCTGACTTTGGTCGTCGATCGCATCGAACAAGAGTCGGTGTTGGCTCCGATTAACTGGAACGATCGCAGCTTGGTCGAAGTCAAATCGGCCGAGGGGGCCGGCTCGTGGTTTTTGCACGCGTTGACCGGTGACGAGTGGCTGCTTTCGCTTAAATTTCGCGTGGGACGCAATACGTTCAATGAAGACGCGCTGCGACAGGAACTGCAATTGAAACCGCTGGACGACCTCGACGAACTGCCGGTCTACGGCCGGGCCGATCGGGTGCGCGTCAAAAATCTGAAGGGTCCCTGGCAGGAAGTCACTCTCGTCGTCCATTGGCTGCGCGAGATCGATACGCCGGTCTTCCGCGGGTTTCTCGATCGGGCGATCCGTTCGTACCTCGATCGCGCTGGGGTGCAACCGCTCGATCTGGCCGAGCTCACGCCGTGGAAGGTCTTGGGCCGCAAGTGGCATATTTCGCGCAAAGGTTTCCCGAGCGGCAAGCGGGTGGCCTGGGAGCCTGGGGTACTGGAGAAGCTGTTCGAGCTGCTGCAGACGACGATTCCCGCCGGCTTGTTCGACTGGTCGAACAAGCAGGTCGTCTACTTTCAGACGCCGGATGTGGCGACGTTTCGAGCGGCGATCCACACGAAACGTCGCGGCGGCGTCGACCTGTTGCTGCTTTGTCCCGCCGGCCGCGTCGCGCTGGGGCAGATCTCGCAGCTCGGCGACGAGCGGGAAATCAGCCCCGCGACGGCCGGCAGCGAGCAGATCAAAATTCGCTTTCACGATTCGGAACAGTTACGAGCGCCCGAGTTGCAACGGCTGCTGGGTGACGCGAGCGGCCGGTGAGGGAGATGGTTCGCAAGGAACTTAGGACGTACTTGCTGGCTTACAATCTCGTCGCGCATTCCCCGAGAATGGCAAAGCACTTTGGTACGCCTTTCTTCCGGAGCATCGCGGCGTTACTCTCTCTCTCTCTCTCTGGGTGGCGTCTGCCCACATTTTCTGCTTTGAAGGCGTGCGCGGCCGCTTCGGTGCGGGAACGGCCATTCACCGGCCCGACATCTGGTCAGTTCATCTTGAGGAGTGCAGGAATGGTCAGAATGATTTGGCGCCGGTGGTGTCGAAGTATCCGGCGGCACCGGTTTCAAGCGGTTCGCCGTCACCGCGATCAACGGTATCACTGCATTGCCGACGTTCTCGAACAGCGCACGTTGCTGTCGACGATCACCGTCACCACGAGTCTCGAGCACCAGGACGGCGAAGTTTCACTGCGCGAAGCGATCGCGACGGCTAACGGCAGCCCCGGCTTCGACTCGATCACATTTTCAGCCGCGCTGAGCGGGCAGACGATTCACCTGACAGCAGGTCAACTCACAATTCGTGAAACGGTCGAGATCGATGGTCTGGGCGCGAAAAACACGATCGTCGACGCCGATGGCAGCTCGCGCGTGTTCAATGTCACGGCCGCCGCGGGGGACGTAACGTTCGCCGGCTTATCGATCGTCGGGGGCAAGACAGTCGCCGACAACGCGACTGGCGCCGGTATCCGATTTCTGTCGACCGGTACGCTGACGGTGATCGAGAGCGCCATTTCGGACAACACGACCGGCGGATTTGCGTCGCGTGGTGCGGGAATCTACACGAACACCGGTGCCGTGACAGTTCTCTCCAGCGTGATTTCGGGGAACTCGACGACCGGCGCCGGGGGCGATGGCGCGGGGATCTTCTCGCAAAATGGTCCCGTCGCGTTGACCAACAGCACCATGTCGGCCAACAGCACTGCGGGTTACCACGGCGACGGCACCGCACTCTACACCGACGGAGCGCTGGCAGACGTCACGCTGACGAGCAGTACCGTCTCGGCAAACATCAACAACGGTGCGGATGCGCTGGGCGCTGCCGTGTCAGTCATTCGCGGCAGCGTGACGGTGTCGAACAGCATTGTTTCGGGCAATACGATTTCCAGCGGCACGTTTGTGGATCTGCTCTTCGAAAACTACGAGCAAACAGGGACCTTTCTGGTCACCTATAGCCTGATCGGGGTGAACTCGGGAACGCCACTGAATCCCGCGCCCGTCGGCTCGCCCGATGCGAATGGCAACCTCGTCGGCACCTTCGAAAGTCCGATCGACCCGCAATTGGGTCCCCTTGCGGACAACGCCGGTCCGACGCAAACGATGGCCCTGCTTTCCGGCAGCCCGGCGTTCAATGCGGGTGGCACCACAACGGCGCTGCTTTGCACTAGGCCTCGACTCTCGCAATTTCTGTTGCATCTCCAGATCCGCCCTCGCGAAACTTAAAAAGAGTCCCGATCGTCACGCCAGCCTGAATCAGGTTCTCTTTTGCACGGTGCTTGGCCGCGCTGTCATCGTCAGCCACAAATGCCGCGTCCCGAATTAGTTCGGTGTCCGGATCGCCCCCCCTGACGTATTCAACAAAGTAGGAAAACTGCGTTTTTTTCATCGCGGAAACCCCCGGAGAATGGAAATGCGGAACGCCCCAGTATCCGCTCGGCCAAAGAGTTCTTCAATCGATCGGGCCTATCCGACCTCCCCACTCCAAAATTCACCCACGAATTCTGGTGACGAGGCTTCAATTTGATGTTTGACAACGGACGTTGCCATGTATAAAGTGGGCAACCTTAGATGGAAATAGATCATCCTGGGGTTTAATTGTGGGCTTCGTATGGTCGTTTGCCTCCTTAGCCTTTACTTCGTCCCGCTGAAGACGGATGAAATTCGCCGAATTCTAACCGTTAGGCGACGGAACGCTCACGGATAGTCAAGCAGGTATGAGAAATGAAATGACGAACTGAAATCCAACCGTGGCGTGGCGGCACTGGCCAACGACTCCTCGAAATCGAGTGCATCATGCTTCTAAAGAATTGGTTGACAGGGTTCCAAAACGGCTGCAACCAGGCGTTGCGGCGAAGCCGCCGAGGTCGAGAGTTCCGCCACCGCGGGGCGCGCAGGGTTGGTGGCGCCTGGTCTGCTGCGGTTGCGGCGGAGGTTGAATTGCTGGAATCGCGGGTGCTGCTTGCGGCGTTGGCGGACGACTGTGCCGAACCGGAAAACGCCGCGGTTGCCTCGTCGATATCCCATTCCGGAAGCTCTCCCTTCGATCCCCCTGAGGCCACGGACCAAGTTTTTGTGGCGGATATCGGGCCATTTCTGGATACCGGTTGCTCCTATCGGAGTGAAGGACCGCTCGTGATCGAATTGGAGATCGATCGGTTCTTCGGTGATGTCGAAAAGCTGAGTGCAAATGGACTGTTGCCGACAACTGTGACCCTGCAGTTGCCCGCGTTTGACGTAGACGTCAACGGCGTGTCCGGCTTTCCTCCCGAGCGCGATCGTGTCACCTTCATTGACAAAAACGGCAGTGAGCACGTGCTTGGCTTCCTCGATGGCGACAACCAGATCTGGCAGGTGAATAGCTTCCAAATCCCCATCGATTGGCTCGACCTGCCCACTGATCCGGGGAAAGATAACCTCCTGCAGCCCACAAGCAATACAATTCGCATCGATATTGATACAGCTAGCGGCAACAGCGAGAACTGGTGTACGGCAATTGACTGGGTGTCATTGGAACTTCCGGCGCCCGACCCGGTCCTGCTGGTGCACGGCATCCTCCCCTTTGGGGATACTTGGAGCGGTCCCTGGACAAGCGGCCTCACTGAGCTGGGAATCCCGTTTGAAGCGATTGAATTGGGGTTCCCGGCTCTGGACAGCATTCAAAACAATGCCGGAAAGATCGACGCCAGCTTCGAGGAGATGCAGAACCGATTTGGCATCGACAAGATCAACATCGTTGCTCACAGCAAGGGCGGTCTGGATTCGCGGGAGTTTGCGGAGAGCCACGATGTGGTCGACCGGTTAATCCAGATCGGCACCCCAAACGCAGGCAGTCCGCTGGCCGATGTCATTCAAGCCGGACTTATCGATATTGGCGGCATCATTCCCGCTTTGTTTATCGATTTACTGGCACCGGCCGCCTATCAACTGACCACGGCATACATGGAACTCTACAATGCAACTCACAGTTTCAATCCTAATTCCGAATACATTTCCCTTGCCGGGGATTACACGTTTGGCGGCCTTGGAATCGTCGATGGTCTCTTCGAGTCATTTTACGGCGGGCCGAGCGACTTGGTTGTAGCCGTTTCTTCGGTCCATTCTCTCTCGAACACTCATTTGTCATACGCGAGCACCGGGGGCAATCACCAGGCCCAGCATACCAGTTTGACTAAATCGGAAGACATCTATAATATCTTAATCCCTTATGTCACCGGGATCTTGCCTCATCATGCAAACTTTGCATCGGCGCTATCTCCCGGCTTGTTCGATGCCGGCGCACTGCTGACCTCGACTGCAGGACCTGCCAGCACCGCGACTCTACTGGACCTTAAATAAGCGTACCCGGTGTCGCTTTTGTGGTCGAGCAGCCGAGTGGGCGCGGCGCAGACGAAGAGCGGACGACCTTGGGGATGGCCGGATGATGATTCGGTTCGTCGTCTGCTGTCTGTTGGGGAATTCCTTTCGGGGTTCGG
>SIAF01000078.1 GCA_009691905.1 Planctomycetaceae bacterium
TTCGGCGCCGAAAACATACCCCAAAATCCCTCTGCAATTTGCACGTCGAAATCACACGGCCATTCAACAGCACAAATAACCCTGAATTGCCGCACGAAAACAGCTTTCCCTTCTGAAAACCACCCACGAATTCTGGTGACGAGGCGTTTGTTTGTTCGTTGCCGGCTGCGCAGTGCAGTGCCCCGTCTTCTTCGATCTGCGCCGAAGAGCGATGAGGCAGATACAGATAAAGCGCGACGGGGGATAGCCGGCGATCGTCCCGCCTGATTCAAGAGCTGCGAACATCGCCCGCTGCGTCAAACGACACGCAACCCTCGCGCCAGACGATTGGTCGCGAGTTGCCGCCCGGCAGCATCCGCTCCGCGAGATTCTCGTCGGTCAACCGGCGGTAGCCGATGTAGCTTGTCGTCAACCGTGGATTGATCTCGACGACAACCGGCTGATCGGGGTTCGCGTCCGGCACGATCAAATCGACGCCGACAAATCCGCGCAACCCCGGAACCGCCTCGCACGCCGCGCGGGCTGCGTGTTGTATGGACGTGAGGTCGACTCCCCGTGCGGGAATCACTCCGCCGAGGTAACGGAAGCGGCCATCGTCGCTCAGCACCTGTTCGGCGGGCGGGAACACCTCGATGATTTCCCCCTCGTACGAATACATCACGCCCACGGACACCGCACGACCGGCAACGAAGGGCTGCCAAATCGCACTTTCGAGCAGCGGATCGGCATCGATCGCTGCATCCAGTTGTAATAGCTGATCATGATCCCGAACCAGGTAAATACTCTGCGATCCTGCTCCGTCGCATGGTTTAATGACCAATGGGAATTGCAGCGCCGGCGGGAAATTCATTCGCCGCATCCGTTTCATCAATGCAGCCTTGTCTCTGTCCAGGCCAATGAGTCGGGAACTTTGAAAGTTGCAGGTCGGAATCGTCGCGACGCCGTTTTTTTGCAGTCTCGATGCAAGCCGTTGTTTATCAGTGCCGATCTCGACTGCGAGACTGCCGGGACCGAGCAGGCGCCCCCAGGTGCCTTCCACGAGCCTGCAGCGATCGACCAGGAGGTTGTCGGTTTCAGGCGCAATGACCAGCGTCGCATCGCAAACCTGCGCCAATTCGCGAAATACCGCCGGCTCGTCGTCCGGGGAGTCAACGACGATCGTGTGAGCGCAATCGAACGGCTGTGTGCCGAGCCGCGCGTCCCAGGTGGTTGTTACGCGCACGCCGTCCACGCGCGCGAAGTCCGCGACAATGGCGCACAACATCGCGCGTCCCTCCCGCGCCAGCGAACCGCTGATTTCCGGTTCGGGCCAGCCGCCGCCACAGGTCAACTCTGAGATGAAGACGCGCATTGAACGATCGCCGCGATCATAACGGGGCTGCGACACGTACTTGCCGAATCGTATTCAGCCCGAAGGGCGACACGTAGTAGCCAGGGGCATGAGCCCCTGGGAAATGTCCGAATTTGTCAGCAGCCCCGGCAGGGGCGAAATGCATCGTCCAGTATCGCCCCTGCCGGGGCTGACGCATTAGCGCTGCAGGATTCCGGGTGCTGGCACCCCCGGCTTTTTCATGTCGTCCTTCGGGCTGAAAAAGCTCCAGGAAGCGGCGCCCACCGCCGATTCCCTGAACTACTCTTCCTCCCGCTGTGGCGGCTTCTTCCCGTACTTGGCTTCGTACAACGCGGCGAATTTACCCTCCAGTTCAGGATGGCACACGAAACATTGCGAGTCGGGGCGGTCGTGCTCTTTGCACCAGTCGCCCTTCTTCTGGAATTCGGCGGCGAGCTTCGAGCTGCACTGACCACACTGTTCTTCAGGCACGCCGTGCTCGTTGCACCACCAGCCCGAATGATTGTGCTTCCCTTTCGCGTCGGACGCGTGCGAATGGCCGTGCTCGTCATCCCCCTCTTCGTGATCGTCGTGGTCGGCATGAGCCGCGGCCGGGACCGGCTTTTCGGCCGCCGGCGGAGCCGTTTGTCCGCATCCGTGAAGTCCCAAGACCAGGGCAAGCAATCCGGCAATCAGCAGCGTGTTCTTGACAAAGTGCATGAGACGCATCCTTTCGAGAGTGACAGGGAGTTGGAAAATTTCAGGGAATCGATTTTTTTTACGGGACGCCGACGGGTGACTCGACATGAACTTAGGGAATGGCTTCGACAGTTTCGCGCTGCGGCAGTTGCTCGGCCGGATCGCTCTGTTCGAAGGCCGAATTGAAAACCAGGTACAACACCCGCAGCACCAACAGCGACATGATCATCGCACCGATCACCCCGCCGATGACAACGGTCGCCAGCGGGCGCTGCACCTCGGCCCCCATTCCGTCGCTGAAAGCCATCGGCAGAAAACCCAGCGCGGCAACGAGGGTCGTCATCAGCACCGGTCTGAGTCGGGTCACGGCGGCTTGCGTCACGGCCTCATCCAGCGCCAATCCCTTTTCGCGCAATTGACGAACGTACGACACCAGAATCATATCGTCGAGAACCGCAACGCCCGACATGGCGATAAACCCGACCCCTGCCGAAATCGAGAACGGCATGTCGCGCAGCCAGAGCGCAAAAATGCCCCCCACCCAGGCGAACGGCACGCCGGTGAAGACCCGTGCCGCATCGACGAAGTTGTGATAGGTGAAGTACAACAGCCCGAAAATCAGGACGAGTGCCAGCGGCACGACGATCGTCAGGCGCGTTGCCGCCCGCTGAAGATTTTCGAATTGCCCGCCGTATTCCACCCGATACCGGCCCGAGGGAAGAGCGACTTCGTCCGCAATTTTCTGCCGAGCCTCGGCAACGAAACTCCCCAGGTCGCGGCCGCGCACGTTGGCGGTGACTGTGATCCGCCGCTGTCCCCACTCACGCGTGATCGTCGAGGGACCTTCGACGATCTCCACCGCTGCCAGGCGCGAGAGGGGGATTCGCTCACCAGTCGCGGTGGCGATCAGAATTGCGCCAATCGCTTCGGGACTCTGGCGGTACCGTTCGGGCAGCCGCGCCACAAGGGGAAAGCGCAACTGCCCTTCGACGATATCGCCCAGAGGCTTGCTGCCGATCGACTCGACAAGTTCGAGCACCGCCTGCACCGAGACGCCGTAGCGGGCCACCTGCTCTTGATTGACTTTGATCTGCAGCACCGGCTGACCGGTCACCTGCTCGGTGTTGACGTCGGCATTTCCGGGAATCGACTTCAGAACCGTCTCGATCTCCTGGGCCTTTTTGACAAGGACGTCGAAATCGTCTCCAAAGAGCTTGACCCCCAGGTCGGAACGAACACCTGAGACGATCTCATTCATCCGCATTTCGATCGGCTGCGAGTAGGCGAGCCTCTGTCCCGGCAGATCGCGCAACAGGCGATCGAGTTGCTCGGTAAAATCGGCTTGCGTCGTCGCGCGCTTCCAGAGTGACCGGGGCTTGAGCGTGACGAATGTATCCGTGAGTTCGACCCCCATCGGATCTGTGGCGACTTCGGCTGTGCCGATGCGGCTCCAGACGTGATCGACTTCATCGGGAAAGGCCGCCAGTATGGCGCGCTCCATTTCGGTATTGTAGCGGATCGACTCTTCCAGGTCGGTTCCTGCCAGGCGGACAACGCCGATCGCGACAGCCCCTTCGGATAAGCGCGGCACGAATTCCGACCCGAGATTGGGGGCGATCAATCCAAACGCCAGAATCAGAATGCTCGCCGCGAATCCCAGCACCGCCGCCTTGTGGTGCATGGCGAACTGCAAAATCGGGTAGTGAATGGCGTGCGCCACCCGCATCAGAAACGGTTCGCGTTCGTCGAGACGGCGCGGCAGCAGGTAACTGGCCAGCACCGGCATCAACGTCAACGACAAAACCATCGAGCCGGCCAGCGCGAAAATGACCGTCAGCGCCATCGGGCGAAACAGCTTCCCCTCGATCCCTTCCAGCGTGAGGATCGGCAGGTAGACGATCATGATGATCAGTTCGCCGAACATCGTCGGTTTGCGAACCTCGACCGCAGCGTCGCGGATGATTTCGAGCCGGCTCTTGCCCTGGTTTTGATCGTGTGCCAGGTGCCGTACGCAGTTTTCGATCATTACGACCGAGCTGTCGACGATCATCCCGAAGTCGATCGCTCCCAGGCTGAGCAGGCTGGCCGCGATCCCGAACCGCAGCATGCCGCAGAACGCGAACAGCATCGAGAAGGGAATGGCGATGGCGACGATCATCGCCGCACGAAAATTCCCCAGGAAGGCGAACAGCACGATAATGACGAGCAGTCCCCCTTCGCACAGATTCTTGTAGACGGTTTCGATCACGACATCGACCAGTTGGGTTCGGTCGTAAACCGGTGTGACCTGGACATTGGGAGGGAGACTGGCCTCGATCGATTTCAATTTGTTCTTCATTGCCCAGGTGACGAGATGGCTGTTCTCGCCCATAAGCATGAATCCCAGACCCAGCACGACTTCGCCCTTGCCGTCGGCGGTCACTGCGCCGCGGCGAATCTCGTGGCCGATCTCGACATCAGCCACCTCCGCCAGCCGAATGGGAACCCCCTCCCTCGCTTCGATCAGGATCTCGCGGATCTGCTCAATGCCGATCGTTCGCCCCACGCCCTGGACCAGCAGCATCCCACTCGGCTGGCTGACCGTCCCGCCCCCCACGTTGAAATTGCTGTGCTGAACCGCCTGGACCACCTGATCGAATGTCAAATCGTGCTTGATCAACCGCTCAGGATCAATGCGAATCTGATACTGCTTCTCGTAGCCCCCCCAACTGTTGACTTCGGCGGTCCCGCGTACGGTGCGCAGCGGCGGCTTGATGACCCAATCGTGAATCGTCCGCAGTTCGGTGGCGTCGGTCCCCTGCCCCGTCACGACGTAATGCAAGACTTCACCCAGCCCGGTGGCGACCGGTCCCATCCGCGGCCGCGTGATACCCGGCGGCATTCCGACCGTCGCCAGACGCTCAGCGATCAGATTTCGCGCAAAGTAGATGTCGGTTCCCTCGTCGAACACCACGACCACCTGCGACAACCCGAATTTGGAAATCGACCGCATCTGTTCGAGACGCGGCAGACCGCTGATCGACTGCTCGATCGGAAAGGTGATCTGCCGCTCGACTTCTTCGGGACCCAAAGCGGGCGCGACGGTATTGATTTGCACCTGCACCGGGGTCGTATCGGGAAACGCATCGATGTCGAGGTGCTGGAGCGAGACCGCTCCGGCGACGGCGGCGGCGATCGCCCCCAGAATCACGAGCACGCGATTCCGCAGCGACAGATCGATGATGCGATTGAGTACGTCCATGGCACTTAGCGATCGTGACAGCCGCAACCGGCCCCCAGGTTGCTCCGCAGCAATTGCCCCAGCAGCACAGGGCTGCCTTTCGTCGCGACGACTTCGCCCGGCAAGACACCGGCCAGCAGTTCGACATAGCGGTCGTCGGCAGCGCCGATGCGAACCTGCCGCACGTGAAAGAGTTTCGGACCGTCTTCTTTCAGCCAGTTCTTGTTCCTTACGAATACGAACCGGGCGTCGCTGGTCGATTGCACCGCCTCGCGAGGCACGACGATGGCTCGGAGTTCTTCCCGCAAAATGATCCATCCCGTGCCGAACGTCCGATCGCGCAGAGTGCCGTCGGCGTTGTCGATCAGGACCCGGACTTGAAGCGTCCGCGTGCGTTCATCGACGGCGGGGCTGACCCACACGATCGGGCCCGTGATTTCGTCCGAGCCGTCGTCCGTCCGGAAGCGGACTGTCTGGCCGCGCGACACGTAGCGCGCATCCTCTTGCCGGACATTGAGTGTCAGCCATAGCTGTCGGGGGTCGGCGATCGTGAAAAGGAGCTTCGTCGAATCGACCACCTCCCCGGCGACGACGTCGGAACTCACGACAACCCCTGCGTAGTTCGCCAGCACGGGAATCAGATTGGCGGTCCGCGATTGCGTCGTCAGCGCTAGAAGGCCCACGGCCGGAATCCCCAGAAGTCGAAGTTCGTCGGCGATCGCTTTCGCCTCGCGGTTCTCCAGGTCGTCGGGCAGTTCAAAGCCCAGGTTGATCAATGACTGCCGCGCCGAAAGAAACCCGATCTCGGCTTCCTCAAGCGCTGCTTCGGCTTCGACAAGAAACTTACCAGGCACGGAAGCGGCCGCAATGTTGAGTCGATCGACGGTCGCCCGCTTGAGTTGCACCTGGACGATCGACTGCAACAGCAGCGATTTTGCCTGCCCCACCGCGGCGGCATCGACCAGCGCCAGTACGTCGCCGGCCTGGACATCGTCTCCGACGCTTTTGAAGACGGCGGCGATCGTCCCCCCCACGCGGGACGAGAGGTGTGCCACGCGTGTCGGGGCGAAACGCAGTTCGCCGTTGGCGCGAATGATATCCGACATCGGTCGCTCCCCGACGACGTCGATGTCGATCCCGGCTTTCGCCGCGCTTTCGGCGGACGTGAACTGCACCCGCCGCTTATGGAGCGTGTTGCGGCTGTTGTTTTCGGGACGGTCCCTGACGGCAATCGCTTTGGCCGTGTCATACGCCGGTCGATCGGGTTCACCCACCACCTGCGCGAGTTCGGGATGACAGATCACGCATTCCGTGACGCCATGAATGCGACAAAACCCGAACTCTTTGGTTTTGGGCAGCAGATCCTCATTGCATTCGATGCAGACCGATTCCGGGACGAGGTGTTCGGCGCACCAGTCGTCGGCGACCTGCGGTTTCGCTCCGAATAGTTGCGAAGCCCTGGGCATCTTCCAACCGGTGGAATGTCCCATAAACAGGACCCCCGCGAGAAGTGAGAACACCACGACGTTGGGAACGACGCGGCCGATCCAACCCCGCCGTCGGCCATCCGTTCGGGCCTCTGGTTGCAAACCGGCACCGGTAACCGGCGGCAGTTGGTGCGCGGGGACTGTCGATGTGGACATGAATTCTCTCCCGAAAAGATCGCGACGTCGCGGAAGCCGGCGTCCCAGGTGTCGCAGCGGCGTGACCGAAGCGGCGGCGGGACAGACAGTGCCTGGCGAAGGTGATCGCGCCTGCGATCACCCTGATCAGCGAGGCGGCCCAGAAGGGCGGCTCAGAGAGGCGGCTCAGCAGCGCAAGACCACCGAGCCGAGCACCGCGAGCGAATGGCTCGGCAGGGAATTCATGCGCGCACAGAACACATCGATCTGCGCGTCGATCAGAATTGCGTCGCAAGTGAGGTGTTCCGCAGCCAGACCGTCGGACGCCAGCAGCCTTGTCGCGTCCAGCCCAACCCCGGAAGTGACAACTGATGGGGGCTGAGGCCACGAAACGAGGACATGCAAACAGTTGCAGCCGTCAAGGCCGACCAGTGCCGCCGGCTCAGTTCCCGGTGCCTGTTCATGCGTCCCGCAGCACGAATGCTCGCATTCCGCAGCTTCGCGGCAGGTGGCCTGATCGTGATCGTGACAGACTGCGTCGCAACCCGCGCAATTCCCGCTGCCGGAATCGAGGCAAACGTCGCCTTCGTCACTGACGCACAGATACATCGGTGCCGCACTCCAGCCCAGGAGTTGAGCGACGACCAAGGTCAATGCGACGAACGATTTCACCAAAAAAGCTCTCAATCTGAGGAACACCTCAATGAATCGTATCGGCAAGACAAACGGGCGTCAATTACAGTATTCGGCGACCAGTCCGGTCGGGCGCACGTCTGGCTTAGCTGTGTATCGGTCGTTGGTTGATCATCGCGGTCGTGTTAAAATGGACCCCTCCCTGCCCCGTTTGTTACGATAGCGGCGTGATCCCAACGTCGGGACCGAATGCTTTCAAGAGTCCTGTTTCTCTTTGTTAAGGAGATTGCAGCCCATGCGACGCTCGATTGTGGCCCTGCTCGTAGCCCTCGCCGGATTGATCTCGCTCTGCGGTCATTCGGAATTTCGCACGACGCTTCACGGCGACGACGCTCCGCCGCTTGAGCCGGGCTTTCGCCGCATTTTCAACGGAAAAGATCTGACCGGCTGGCACAAGAATCCTGAAAAAATCGGCCACGGCACCGGCGGGAGTTGGACGATTGTTGACGGGGCGATCACCGGCGAGCAGGATCCTCCCGGTAGCGGCAATGGCGGAATCGTTCTCAGCGATGAGGTCTATGGCGACTTCGAAGTGATCTTCGAAACCAACCCCGATTGGGGACCCGATTCGGGTTTCTTCATGCGCAGCACCGAAAAGGGAAACTGCTACCAGATGATGATCGACTACCACGACAACGGGAACGTTGGGGAAATCTATCGTGAAGGCCTGGATGGCGCGACCAATCGCACGTTCGTGCTCGATGGCGTCTATGCCGACGGCGACAAAAAGACGCTCAAGTCGATTGCGGCGACGCCGCTCAAGCCCGCCAATGCCGATCAAAAGGTCGGGAAGCCGTTGTTCGCGCTCGAAGTCTGGAAAAAAATCTGGAAAATCGGCGGTTGGAATACCGTCCGTTGCCGGGTGGTCGGCAACCCTCCCGCAATCAGCACGTGGATCAACGGCACGAAAATCACCGAGTACACCAGCGACAAGAAATTCGAAGACGTGCTCAAGGCGAAAGGCCACATCGCCTTTCAGGTACACGGGGGGACCGGCGCCTGGCCCACCGGCGCGAAGGTGCGGTTTCGCAATGTGCGCGTCAAAGAGCTGTAAGCTCGATCGAGCACGGCATCGACACATCGCGTTCGAGACCTGTTGTGACTTTACAGCGCCTATCCGCTGTGTTTTGACGCACCCCGCGCGTGCTGTCTATGCCCGACTTGATCCGCGACGAAATTCTGGCCGACTTGCTCGCACGACTCACCGAACAGGCGCAGCGTGGAGAGTCGCCGCAGCTTGACGATTTCGCGACCGCGCATCCCGATTTGGCCGCTGAGCTCCGCGCGTTGTGGGCCACCGCGCAGTTTGCCGAGGATTTCGGCAGCGGCGAACTGTCGAATCATTCGGTCGGGATGAATCCTCCGCCGGAAGGATTTGATCGATCGCAGGCAACGGGCAACGGTGTCGCCCCTGTGGGCGATTACGAATTGCTCGAAAAGATCGGCGAAGGGGGGATGGGTGTCGTCTTCACGGCGCGGCAGGCCAGTCTCGATCGGGTGGTGGCGCTGAAAATGATTCAGCGCGGCACGCTCGCTTCAGAGAACGACGTGGCCCGATTTCGCGCCGAGGCAGCCGCCGCGGCGCAGCTCGAGCATCCGAATATCGTTCCCGTCTATGAAGTCGGCGAACACGATGGCCAGCCGTATTTCAGTATGAAGTATATCGCCGGCACGACGCTGGCGCGCAAGCTGGCCGAGGGACCGCTCCCCCCGCGCGAGGCGGCAGCGTTGCTGCTGCCAATCTGCCGTGCTGTTGCCTATGCGCATGAAAACGGGATCGTCCATCGCGATTTGAAACCGTCGAACATTCTGATTGACGCGGCCGGTCAGCCGTTGGTCAGCGACTTCGGGCTGGCGAAGCGAATCGTCAGTGCGCAGCGCGATACCGCCGCGCGGGCCGCCGGTAGGTCGTCGCGAGTCGCCCCGGCCGATCCCCTGACCCGGACCGGCGCCATTCTGGGCACGCCCGCCTTCATGTCTCCCGAACAGGCGGCCGGCAGCCGTGGCGAAGTCGGCCCCGCCAGCGACGTCTATTCGCTGGGAGCGATTCTGTATGACTGCCTCACCGGCCGACCGCCGTTTCAGGCCGCCTCGCCGGTCGACGTGGTGATGATGGTTCTCGAACAGGACCCGGTGCTGCCGCGGATTCTCAACCCCAGGGCCGACTCCGATCTCGAGATGATCGCTTTGAAATGTCTGCAAAAGCCGGCCGAACTGCGGTACCGCACGGCCGCGGCGCTGGCCGACGATCTCGCGGCGTACCTGGCGAACGAACCGATCTCAGCCCGCTCGACCAACGTCACACAGCTTGTGAGCCGAATTTTTCGAGAGACGCACCACGCCGGGATCCTCGAGAACTGGGGCCTCTTGTGGATGTGGCACAGTCTGGTGCTGCTGGTGCTGTGCGCCGTGACGAACTGGTTCCAGTGGCAGCATGTCGAGTCGCGAGTGCCGTATTTTGCGTTGTGGGTGCTGGGAATGGGTACCTGGGCGGCGGTCTTCTGGTCATTGCGACGCCGCGCCGGCCCGATCACGTTTGTCGAACGTCAGATCGCGCACATCTGGGGGGCCAGCATGGTCGCCAGCTCGCTGCTGTTCGCCGTCGAGACGCTCCTGGATATGCCGGTGCTGACGCTCTCGCCCGTCCTGCCGCTGATCGGCGCCTCGGTGTTCGTGATCAAAGCCGGCATACTATCGGGCGCCTTCTACGTGCAGGCGATCGCGCTGTTTGCCACGGCGCTGGTCATGGCCTGGCTGCGAAAGTCGGGGCTGCCCGATTTCGGTCTGACGCTCTATGGCATCGTCTCGGCGGTGGCGTTTTTCGTGCCGGGGTGGAAGTACTGGCGGCAACGCGAACGAATGCGCCGCACGTGACTGTGCCAACCGCCTACCGTCGAATGGAAACGAATCGTCCGCGATTTCTGATTCATTTGCGTCCAGATGCGGCTCCCTGCCGTTTTTCCGAAGAAGCAGCAGTTCGAAGACGGAGTAGAGCCGCAAATGGACGCACATGCACGCAAATATGACAACGACCTGAAAAGGGGCGCCGATCGCAGATGCAGTCTTTCGTAATTTCCTCCATCCGGCGTTCCGACCAGATCCGAGCGTGTGACTGACCGGATCGTAGCCGCGTACCGGTCATTCAAGAAAGAGGATTGATGCTTGCGGCGCCAGTCGTGTCGTGCAAGATGATTGGATGGGAGCGGATGGACCAGTCGACAACGAAAAGCCACCGATCAGGAGCAGTTTCATGAACCAGGCTGAGAGGGATTATTTGAACGAGTTGGCGACGAAAACGATTGGAGCAGCATACGAAGTGGCCAACGTGCTTGGCCCGGGCTTCCTCGAACGGGTGTATGAGCGTTCGCTGGTGCGTGAATTGAAGCTGCAGGGGATTTTGGCGAAGCGACAAGCCCCGATTGTCGTGAACTACAAAGGCGAACGAGTCGGCGTCTATCGCGCCGACGTGTTGGTCGATTATAAACTCATCATTGAAGTGAAGTGTGCCGACAGCCTGGTCGACGTGCATTTGGCCCAATGCCTGAATTACCTCAAGGCTACGAATAACCATCTATGCCTCTTAATCAATTTTCAGAAACCGAGAGTCGAATGGAAACGAATCGTCCGCGACTTCTGATTCATTTGCGTCCATTTGCGTCCATTTGCGGCTCCCTATCATTTTTCGGAGAAATCAGGAGGTTGAAGACCGAGAAGTGCCGCACATGGACGCAAATATGACGACCCGCGAAGGCGCGAAGATCGCCGATATAGCCAGCAGCCATTATCCGAAGTTCCGACCAAGCCTGAACGTGTGACTCACTCGATCGCAGCCCGCACCGAGTCGTTGGAAAATTTGGGAACCATTGACTCGCGTGCGGCGTCTAATTGCGCAAGCCCCAACACACCGCAGTGTTGCCAGTTGCCGCAAAGTTTATTTCGAATTTAGGGCTGCTCTATGAGCACCCGCCGAGTCCGCAGAATGAAAGCAGAGGTCAGACTCCCCGCTTGGGTCTACTCGGTCGTCCGCGCCGCTGCATTCTGGCTTTGCGTTGCCGGCTTTTTGTGGCTGGGTATCGATTGGAATCCGCAGAGCGCCCCGACGGATGTAACAGCGCCAACGCCGGTGATACAACCGACGGCTCCTGCGGCCGCAATCAGTGGGCCAGAGATCCCCGAGTTATCGCGAATTGTGCGATTTGTGTTCAAAGATCCACCCGAGCCCGAATTTGGCGAGATGCTGTTCGATTGCGAGACGGAGCGCTTTGTTTACCGGTTCTGGTACGACGAGGGAAGGCGATTCGGTCGTGGCGGAAGGGACGATGACGATGGCGCTGTGCAACCTCGACTCGGCATCTGGGACGCCAATTTCGGCGCTGCGGCCGGTTTTGATGGCCGGAAATACTGGGGGATTCCGAACCAGTATTTGGGGCGCAGTGATCGACCGCAACGGCTGATCGTGTTCTCCGACCGCGCGGCACTCGACAAACCGGGTCCATTCGCACCAGGTCGACAGTGGTATGAATCGGCACCCATTCATGAGTTTCTGAAAGTGACGAGTATTGCAGGCCTCGATCGGAACTCGCTGTGCCAGGCTGCCCGGAAACACAACCCAGTGGCGTTGGTACCGTTCCGAGAAGGCTTTGACATTCCATGCGAGCCATGGAGCAACAGCAAGCCGGCCTACCTGCATCGGATGTGGTCGTATCAGGTCCGACTGGATGGCAGTTCCGTCGGACTTTTCGAGTTGAATCTGAAAACGTGCGAAGCTGGCCACTCCGGACCCAACCCTCTTCCGGTGCCATTATCCGGTTTCACAATCACGCGCGTCGACGCACCCGAAGTCTCGATGGATGAGTTCGACAAACTCGTCGATTTTGAATCGCACGTGGGTGAGGCAAGGACGATTCAGCGAATTCACTGAGTCGACTGAGCAGGTCTACGCAATGCCTGCGCGCGCTCGACGGCTGATGCTGTCGAAGGGGACCGCTGCTGACTTACAATGGCGACTGCGCAACTGCCGTCCGTTTCGGCCGGTACATATGCGTCGCCTGCGCGAACACCGCCTCGGCCGATTCCATCAGCGTTTCGCTCAAGGTCGGGTGCGCGTGAATGCTGTCGGCCAGATCCCGAGCGACGGCGGCGGTTTCGACGGCGATGACTGCTTCGCCGATCAGGTCACCCGCTCCGGCGCCGACGATCCCTACGCCCAGGATCCGCTGGGTCTTGGCGTCGACGATCAGCTTGGTCAGCCCTTCGGTCCGATCCAGCGCGACGGCGCGGCCGGAAGCCGCCCAGGGAAAGCGCACGACGGTGACTTCGCGGTTCTCGGCTTTGGCCTGGGTCTCGGTCAGGCCGCACCATGCAATTTCGGGGTCGGTGAACACGACGGCGGGAATTGCGATGTTGTCGAACGCGGCCGGTTCACCGGCCAGAACTTCGGCAACCACTTTCGCCTCACGCGTCGCCTTATGGGCCAGCATCGGTTCGCCGGCGACGTCGCCGATCGCGAAGATGTTGGGGTCGGTCGTGCGGCGCTGGGCATCAACTGTGACGAACCCCTTGGCATCGACCTGGACTTTGGTGTTTTCCAGCCCCAGATTCTGACTGTTGGGGCGGCGACCGATCGAGACCAGCACTTTGTCGAATTGCTCTTCGAACGGCTTGCCGTCTTCGCCGATCAGCTTCGCGGTGATCCCTGATTTCTTGACGTCGAGGCTGTCGACCTTCGTGCCCAGGTGGATTTTTTCAAACATCCCTTCCAGCCGCTTCTGCAGCGGCCGCACAAGATCGCGGTCAGCGCCGGGTAGCAGGCCCGAAAGCATTTCGACAACGACCACTTTGGACCCGAGGGCGGCGTAGACCGATCCCATTTCGAGCCCAATGTAGCCACCACCAATGACGAGCAGCCGCTTGGGGATACTCTCCAGGGCAAGCGCACCGGTCGAATCCATGACGCGCGGATCGTTTTTCTGAAAGATGCCGGGCACGGCCGGGCTCGAGCCGGTCGCCAGAATTGCATGTTGAAATCGCAGTTGCGATGTCGTGCCGTCGGGATGGGCCAGGTTCAGGGTCTGCGAGTCGGCAAACGTGGCGCGGGCGTTGATCCAGTTGACGCCGCGGGCTTTCTGCAATTGGCCGATGCCCCCCACGAGTTTGTCGATGACGCCATCTTTGAACTTGCGAAGTGCGTCGAGATCGATTTTGGGGGGGGCAAACGTCACGCCCCAGTGCGATGATTCACGCGTCTCGTTAATCAGTTTGGCAATGTGCAATAACGCCTTCGACGGGATGCAGCCGCATTGCAGGCAGACCCCTCCGGGCCGCGGGTTGGCATCGATCAGCGTCACCTGCTTGCCGTGATCGGCGGCGGCGAAAGCCGCCGGATAGCCGCCGGGACCTGCCCCGATGACGACGATTTCTGCTTCGATCAGTGTCGATTGTGACATAATGGAGTCTCAAGGGGCGTAATGACGATCGAAGTCTTTTGTTTCGCCGCGTCGCTTGCGATGCGCGTGTCGCAAGCGACGCGGCGAAACAGACTGAAATCTATAAGTGGATGGCACGCAAAGCGCGATGACGAAATCGAAACGTCACACTTCGCTCAGCAACTGGAATGGATCGCTGAGCAGCCCCGACAGCTTGACGATGAACCGGGCGCCGTCGGCCCCGTTGATTACGCGGTGATCGTACGACAGCGACAGCGGCAGCATCAGCCGGATTTCGGACTTTCCCGCAACGATCACCGGCTGCTGAGTCGTTCGCGACATGCCGAGAATCGCCACTTCGGGGTAGTTGACGATCGGCGTGAAGTACGTCCCACCGATCCCGCCGAGGTTGGTGATCGTGAAACTGCCCCCCTGCATCTCGGCGATGGTCAGCTTGCGATCACGGGCCTTCTGGGCCAGTTCGACCAATTCGGCGGCGAGTTGCACGACGCTTTTCATATCGACATTGCGGATCACCGGCACCATCAGCCCGTTTTCGGTGTCGACGGCCACGCCGATGTGATAATACTTCTTGAGCACGACTTCGCCCGCAGCCGCATCGAAGCTGGCGTTGAACCGGGGAAACGCCTTGAGGGCCGTCACGACCGCCTTCATGGCCAGAACGGTCATTGTGATCTTGGGGCCGCCTTCTTTCGCGCCGGCCGAATGCGAATAACGCTTGCGGGCCGCTTCGAGTTCGGTCACGTCGGCCAGCTCGTGCTGCGTGACGTGGGGGATCGCGCTCCAGGCCAGGCTCAGGTTGGCGGCACCGGTTCGCATGACCTTGTTGAGAGGTTGACGCTCGACGACACCGAATTGAGAAAAATCGGGAAGAGGCGGAACCGCGACGGCTCCTCCCGAGGAGACCGCTCCTCCCGCCAATGCCTGCTTCACGAACGACTGAACATCTTCAGGAGTGATTCGACCCCCCGAGCCGCTCCCCACAACGCGATGCAGGTCGACTCCCAGCTCTCGAGCCAGCCGGCGCGTCGCCGGACCGGCCGGTGCCGGTGCGGCCTGCTCGTCGTTGGTCTTCCCGGACGGTGTTGCCGGCGCTGCCGACGGCTGAACTGTGGCCACGGCCGCCGGCTGAGTTTCCCGGGCCGGGGCGGCTTTGTCAGGAGCCGGCGCGGCAGGCGCCGGTACACTTGCGACCGGCGGTGGCGCTGACTGTGGCGCGGGTGACGATTTCGGCGCCGGCCCGGTCGTGGCGCCGGTGGTTTCCTCTAATGTCAGCAGCAATTCTCCAATCGCGACCGATTGCCCCGGCTTGACGTGAATTTTGGCGACTTTCCCGGCCTGCGGACAGGGGAGATCGAAGACCGCCTTGTCGGTTTCGATCTCCATCACCACCTGGTCGGCGGCGATCACGTCGCCGACGGCGACCTTGACGTTGCCCACATCGGCCTTCTCGATATTTTCCCCGACTTCGGGGAGCTTGAATTCAATGCTCATGTATTCCTCAAACGCCGTCGTTGTGTGGTATCCATCCGAACGGGGCGGCTGTTCTCCGGAGAGCGGCAGGGCGAATGGCCTGCCGCAAACAGCGCCGAGGTCAACCCCGGCGGCCTGCCTTGGGGATATTGCGGAGCCTGGAGGGATTTCACGCCCGCACCGGGTTGATTTTTTCAGAATCGATGTTGAGGGCCTTCGCTGCCTTCAGTATGGTTTTCTTGTCGATCGCTCCGTCACGGGCCAACGTACTCAAGGTGGCGAACGCGATGTGTGCTGCATCGATTTCGAAATGCCGCCTCAGCGCCGCTCGCGTTTCGCTGCGTCCGAAACCGTCGGTTCCTAAGGTCACCAGCCGACCGGGCACCCATTTCGCGATCTGTTCCGGGACGAGGTGCATATAGTCGCTGGCGGCGATGAATGGTCCCTCGGCACCGGCGAGAGCCTCCTGGACGTAGCAGGTGCGCGGTTTTTCGGTCGGGTGCAGCAGGTTCCAGCGTTCGACCTCGAGTGCCTCGCGGCGAAGTTCTTTGTAGCTCGTGACGCTCCAGGCGTCGCTGGCGATCCCGTAATCGTCGGCCAGAATCTGCTGCGCCTGCAGGACGTCGTTGAGAATCGGTCCGCTGCCCAGAAGCTGTGCCCGCGCTTTGGATTTCGCGACATCGCGACTGGCGACGCGGTACATCCCTTTGAGAATGCCTTCGACCGCTCCTTCAGGCAGGGCCGGCATGGGGTAGTCTTCGTTGTAGACCGTAAGGTAGTAGAAGATCGACTCGTCTTCGACGTACATCCGCCGCAATCCGTCCTGAATGATGACGGCGACTTCGTAAGCGTAGGCCGGGTCGTAGGCGTAGCAGTTGGGGACGGTCGCCGCCAGCAGATGGCTGTGGCCGTCTTCGTGCTGCAGCCCCTCGCCGTTGAGTGTCGTACGACCAGCCGTCCCGCCGAGCAAAAAGCCTTTGCAGCGCGAGTCGGCCGCCAGCCAGATCAAATCGCCGACGCGCTGGAAGCCGAACATCGAGTAATAAATATAGAACGGGACCATGCTCACGCCGAGGTTGGCATAGGCCGTTCCGGCGGCGACGAACGACGACATGGCGCCGGCCTCGTTGATGCCCTCTTCGAGAATCTGCCCGTTCTTCGCTTCGCGGTAGTACTGCATCGTGCCGGCGTCGACCGGTTCGTACAACTGTCCCGTGCTGGCATAAATGCCGAACTGCGAGAATAACGCTTCCAGCCCGAACGTCCGGGCCTCGTCGGGAATAATCGGGACGATGTGTTTGCCGATCACCTTGTCTTTGAGCAGGGTCACCAAGGTGCGGCCGAAGGCGCCGGTCGTCGAGAAACCGCGTCCTTTGCTGCCGCTGCCGGCCAGCAGGTCTTTGAAGTTTTCCAGCGGCGGGATTTCGAGCTTCGGAGCACGCACGCGGCGTTGCGGCAGCGAACCTCCCAGCGCCTTGCGGCGCTCGATCAGGTATTCCATTTCGGGACTGTCGGCGGGCGGCTTGTAGAACGGCGTTTCGGCCACTTCGTCGTCCGAGATGGGAATGCCGAAGCGCGAACGAAATTCACGCAGCTCGTCTTCGTTCATTTTCTTCTGCGAGTGGGTGATGTTTTTTCCTTCCCCCGCCTCGCCCAGGCCATAGCCTTTGATCGTCTTTGCGAGAATCACGCTCGGCGCGCCGACGTTCTCGACCGCCATCTTGTAGGCCGCGTAAACCTTTTCGGGGTCGTGGCCCCCCCGATTCAACTTGTGCAATTGCTCGTCGGCAAGGTGCTCGACCATCGCCAGCAACTCGGGGTCGGCGCCGAAAAAGTGCCGGCGGATATAAGCCCCGTCTTCGACCACGTATTTCTGGTACTGCCCGTCGACGACCTGCCCCATGCGGTGCATGAGCTTGCCGTTTTCGTCGGCGGCCAGCAGCGGATCCCAGCCGCTGCCCCAGATCACTTTGATGACGTTCCATCCCGAACCGCGGAAACCGGCTTCCAACTCCTGGATGATTTTGCCGTTGCCACGAACCGGGCCGTCGAGCCGCTGCAGATTGCAGTTGATGACGAAAATCAGGTTGTCGAGTTTCTCGCGCGACGCGAGGTTGATGGCTCCCAGGGTCTCGGGCTCGTCGACTTCGCCGTCGCCGATGAAGCACCACACCTTGGATCCCGACGTATTGAGAATCCCGCGGTGTTCGAGGTATCTCAGAAAGCGGGCATGGTAGATGGACATGATGGGTCCCAGCCCCATCGAGACGGTCGGGAACTGCCAGAAATTGGGCATCAGCCACGGGTGCGGATACGACGACAGTCCGCCGCCGGGTTGCAGTTCCCTCCGGAAATTTCGCAGATTCTCTTCCGACAGCCGGCCTTCCAGAAACGCGCGCGCATAAACCCCCGGCGAAGCATGTCCCTGAAAGTAAACCATGTCGCCCGGCTGTTCGGCCGTGGCGGCGCGAAAGAAGTGGTTATAGCCGATTTCCAGCAGGGTGGCGGCCGACGCATACGTCGAAATGTGGCCGCCGATCCCCGACTCTTCACGATTGGCCCGGACGACCATCGCCATCGCATTCCAGCGAACGATGCTTTTGAGCCGGCGTTCGATTTCCCGATTGCCGGGAAATCGCGGCTGCCGGTCGGCGGGGATCGTATTGATGTAGGGGGTGTTTGCCGTGAAGGGCAGCATCACGCCGCGACGATAGGCTTCTTCCTGAAGCAAAACCAGAAGCTGTCGGACACGGTCGGGGCCTTCGCGATGCAGAATATCGGCCAAAGAGTCGACCCATTCGGCGGCTTCGGCTACATCGCCGCTGTAACGGCGGGTGTCGACGACGTTTTCGGTCATAGTCCTCTCTCGAGCTGCCGAGCGATGCAAACATGCAAAGTGTCTGCCACCAATCGGTTAAGGCGAATCTTTGGCGCCGGGCCGGTTCTGACCGGGTGCGACGCGATCTTGAATTATATGCCGATCAGGGAATGCGGTGGAAGGAACAAATGGGCAGAATCAAGGCGAACCGCGACTTCGACTCAGCCCTTGATCGAGAAAGTTGAGTGCCCTGAGCCTTCCCGCAAAATCGCTACACCCGCCACGGTCTGAAATCCGTACGCACTCTGAAAAGACGCGGCTGATCGTGAACCGGGTCTTCTCGCACGTCTCCGCGCGGCACATGACCTCGACCCTGGAAAGCATCGGTTGGGAACTCGATGCACAGTTCCCAGACGATCCGGTGACGCTGACCGCGTCGCGCGACCACGGCTTGCCGGCTGTCGTCCAGTCGCCGCGGTCGAATTACGCCCGTGCGATCGACCGTCTGGCCCGGCAACTCGATGTGCCGGAATTCGAGCACTTCGGGATCGGCGCCGCTGATACTCAGCCTGCGGCACGCCGCTCGACAGCCTGAAGAGTTGAGATCACGCCTCTCCCGGTCGCCAACGCTGATGCCGCGCGTCCGGAAGTCGCCAACCCGTTCGATATCTGGTATCAATGCTGTCGGGGCATTTGCAAATCCCTTTGACGAGTGATGTGCATGAGTACGAACGCTGCATTCTGCCGGGAGAACGGTTGGTCAGTGGGCGAGCTACTGTGTTGCACCGATGAGATTCCTGACAGTCTCCCGAAATTTGTGCGGATCACGGCCATCGGCGAAACCGAGGTTCTCGCTCGCCGCATGTCGACCGACTCAACGGTCGGCCCTGAGCAACCGTTCGCGCTGCTCCCCTACCATTGGCGCTGTCTCACCGGCCTGGAATGGCAAGGGCTGGTGGATACGCATACTCGATAAGTCAGAGCCGCCAAGGGGACTGGGGTGCCAGGGGACTAGGGTGCTAGGCTTCGCTGAAAACCGGCGTGTAGGTTTCCATCCCTCTAGTCCCCCAGTCCCCTAGCAACCCAGCCCCCTAGCGCCCAACACACCATGGCAAGGTCCGACTCAACGACGGCGACCGGCGACCCGCTTTGGACGGCAATCCGCGCCGAAGCCTGGTCTGAACATGAGCGAGAGCCGATTTTCCGCGAGTTCTTAGAGCAGACGATTTTGACGCAGGCGTCCCTCGAAGATGCACTGCGGCTCTACCTGGTTGACAAGCTGGCCATCGACAATCCGAGCAGGATGATCGTACGCGAGATGTTCCGAGAGGCGATGAGCGCTGAACGCGCGATCGGGCGGGCGATCCGCGACGACCTGCAGGCCATTCGCGATCGCGATCCCGCATCGCGCGGGTATCTGACCCCCTTTCTGTACTTCAAGGGATTTCACGCGCTGCAGTCGTACCGGATTGCGCATTGGTTCTGGCAGCAGGATCGATACCTGCTGGCCGTTCAGCTTCAAAACCGGATCTCAGAGGTTTTTGACGTCGATATTCACCCCGCCGCGCAAATCGGGACCGGCGTGCTGATCGACCACGGGACCGGCGTTGTGATCGGCGAGACGGCCGTCGTCGAGAACAATGTCTCAATTTTGCATGAGGTGACGTTGGGCGGTACAGGCAAGGAGACGGGCGACCGGCACCCGAAAGTGCGGCAAGGGGTACTGATCGGCGCCGGCGCCAAGGTGCTGGGCAACATCGAAATCGGCGCGGGTTCGAAAATCGGCGCCGGCAGTGTCGTGCTCGACCCGGTCCCCCCGCATTGCACCGTGGCGGGAGTGCCGGCCCGCATCGTCGGCAGGCCGGTCGTCGCCGAACCGGCTCTCGATATGGATCAGAGTTTTCCCCACATCTACTTCGAAGGGGGCGGGATCTGATTCCTGCCCGGGCTGGGGCGATTGGCACCAACACAAGTCTTTCTCCCCTCCCCCTCGACGGGGGAGGGGTTGGGGGTGGCCGGACGAAACTGCGGAGATTGGGGGAAACTGGGGTTGCCAGGAAATTAAAAACCTGTTGCGCACCTTCGTGTGTGTTTTTGGAATGGGAATCCAAAGCGAAGGAGCGCAACAGTGAGAGTATCTTGGTCGATTTGTGGG